>JAZKZE010000121.1:0-74124 GCA_045612485.1 Victivallales bacterium
CGACTTGCGGGTATCAGATTTTTTTCTGCAAGAGTTTCCAGGGAAGCACTTCTCTCCTCTTTAAGTGCAGCAAGGATCTTTACCGTATTTTCATCCCCGGCAGTCAATGGGCCACCTTCCGGTTCAGCAGGACATTCCCGTTCCTTTTTTTCTGTAACGCCGCGGCAGTTTCTGAAGGTGGGCAGAAACTCAAATTCTTCCAGGATGTGATCAAAACTTTCCACAAGCACCGCCCCCTGACGGATCAGGGAATTACACCCTGCCGCACCGGGATCATCTGCGTGTCCGGGAACTGCAAAAAGCGTTTTATTCTGCTCCAGTGCAAAATTAGCCGTTATAAGGGAACCGCTGTTCAGTCCCGCCTCTACAACAAGAACACCTGTACTCAAACCGGAAATGATCCTGTTCCGCATGGGAAAAGTATGTCTTGTAGGACTTGTTTCCAAAGGAAATTCAGAGATCACTGCTCCGCCTTTTTCCACGATCTCTCTTGCCAGAGGAACATGATCCTGCGGCTGAAGTCTTGCCAGACCTCCCCCTAAAACGCTGATAGTTTTTCCGCCAGCTTCCAGTACGGAACGGTGGGCGCAGGCATCCACGCCGTAAGCCAGTCCGGAAATGACCGTAAAATTGGCATAGGCGGCAGATTCTGCCAGATGCCTTGTCATCCTTGTTCCATAATGGCTTATATTTCTTGTCCCTACGATCCCGATGGAACGTTCCCCGATATTTACAGGAAGTTCCCCCCGGACATACAGACACAAGGGAGCATCCCGCAATTCCCGCAGAGCAGAAGGATAATTTTCATCTGCCTGCGTAACGATCTTCACCCCGCTTTTTTCAGCGATGAGCAACTCTTTTTCCAGATCCGTATATTTTTCCCAGTTTGCCAGTTTTTCCGCAAGGATCTTGCCCATCCCCGGCAGTACGGCAAGTTCTTTTTCCGGAGCAGAAAGAATATCACAGAGATTGCCGTAACGGGTCATAAGAATATTCATTCTTGCCGGCCCGATACCGCTTAACATATTGATAACGATATACGCTTCCTGCTCCGTCATATCTTTTTATTTTATCTCTTGTTGAATCTGGCTTTTTCCATTGCCGCAAGAACTGTCCTGCGGGGAATATCTTTGACGATCCTGCCGCATCCGGTACCGGCAGGCAGAATAAATTTCAATGTACCTTTATCTGCTTTCTTGTCAGAGAGCATAGCTGTATAAACTTCTTTTGCATCAAATCTTTCTGCAAAATACACAGGCAGATTGTAATCATACAATACTCTGGCAAGTCTTTTTGTCTCAGAACGATCCTGCATCCCCAGCTTTTCCGCAAGACAGCATGCCATATACATGCCGCAGGAAACTCCGAACCCGTGATACATCTTATTGAATCCGTCCAGTTTTTCCAGGGCATGACCGAAGGTATGACCGTAATTCAACATAGCGCGCAAAGACGATTCTTTTTCATCCTTTGCCACCACATCCGCTTTCAGCTGACAGGCTCTCTGCAATACCTCTTCAAAAAGTTCCGGATCCTTCCGGCTGATGAGAGTAAAAGCATTTTTTTCCAGCACTTCAAAAAGATCTTTATCAAAGGTTGCGGCGATCTTGATGATCTCGGCAAAGCCCAGAGAAATATTATGGCTTAAAATCGTAGCCAGAAACATGGGGTCGATAAAGACCGCTTTCGGCTGGAGAAAGGCTCCGATAAGATTTTTTCCTTCCGGAAGATCCACAGCAGTCTTTCCGCCTACGGAAGAATCCGCCATAGCAAGCAGAGAGGTGGGGATCTGAATAAAATTGGCTCCCCGCATATAGATCGCAGCAGCAAATCCGGTCATATCCCCTGTAACACCGCCGCCAATGGCAATGAAAAAAGATTTCCGGTCAAGGTGCAGTTTTGCGGCTTTCCGGCAGATACCTTCCACAGTGGCAAAGGTCTTGTTCTGTTCCCCTTCCGGAAAAACATGGATCCCTTTTACATTTACCTTTTTCTTCAGGATGGCTTCCACTTTCTTTGCAGAAGGCAGAACAAGGGAATCAGTCACGATCAGAACAGATTCACTTCCGGTGATCTCCGCAACTCTCTCCGCAAAATCTTCCGAAAAACACATCCCGGTGCCGATCTCAATGGGATAGGATCGCTCCCCCAGCGCCACCTGAATACATCTTTTTGCTTTCATCTTGATCACTTTCTGACAGAAAATCATTTTTCTCTGACTTTCCCGCCCCACTCTTTCAGATTCTGTGTGATAAATTCCACGATTTGATTGTGTTCCGCCTTTCCATTGCCCTCCACATTCATAATAGGTTCACCGAATTTGAACCATACCGGACAATTTCTGCGGATGGGACCCAGATCTTTCACCAGTTTTCCGTTGGCAAGAAAATCGGTACGCAAAGCCAGGGGAATAACAGGAACAGAAGCATTCTTGGCAAGTTTCACTCCAATGGTATTGAATCCTTCCGGATCGAATACTTCCGAACGGGTATGCTGGGGGAAAATAATAACACTTCTGCCCGCATCCAGTCTTTTTTTCCCTTCTTCCATGACGATCTTGAAGTCATCCCGGGGATTGACTCTGTCTACAGCGATACAATCAATATCCCGCATGATATCTCCAAAATACGGCACATCAAAAAGAGAACGCTTGATCACAAAGCAGAAATCTCTTCTGGGCATGACAAAAGCGTGCAGACAGGCGGTTTCCAGCAAACTCATGTGATTGGAAACAATGACTGCCGGTCCTTTGAAACGGGAAAGATTATCCAATCCCCGCAAATGGACTTTTCCGCCGCAGCTTTCGGTAATGCGCACGTTTTTCAGAGAATTATCCGCCTTGTACTGAAAATCAAAATCCCCGATACGGCAATGTTTGCCGGAATCATAAAACACATGAAAATTGCGGATATAAAAAGAAAGACGGCTGCCCAGACAAATATATTCCCAGATACTCCTGGGATAATTTTCCGGGGTATCGTAAGAGTCCTCCGTAAAGGGGGTTTCCGTCAAAAAACCTTCTTTGATCATTTGCAGTATTCCTTTTCAATTTTTGGCAGCTTTTGCCGCAGCTTCCGCAAGAGCCTGATACGTTGTTCTGCCGTCATAAAGAGCTTTACCCACGATCACGCCTTCCAGATTGTCAAATCCCAGTGAAGCAAGACTTCCGGCGTCTTCCGCTTTTGATACACCGCCGGAAGCAATGATTTTGCAGGAAGGCACTTTCCGGCAGAGTTCAGATGTGGGTCCGATACTGGGACCGGTAAAAGCTCCATCCGTGGAAATATCCGTAAAAATGATCCGTTTCACTCCGATGGATACCATTTTCTCCGCAAGATCAAGGGCGGATACCTTACTTGTTTCCAGCCAGCCCCGGACGGCAACAAATCCGTCACGGGCGTCGATCCCCACAACGACTTTTTCCGCACCGAACTTATCAATAAAGGCCTTTGCCAGATCCGGATTTTCACATGCGGCAGTTCCCAGAATGACTCTGGCGACTCCCAGCGAAAACAGTTTTTCCCCGTCTTCCAGTGTGCGGATACCGCCGCCGATCTCACAGGGGATCTTCACCGCTTTGCAGATCTTTTCAATACATTCACAATTTACCGGATGCCCCTCTTTCGCTCCATCCAGATCCACCAGATGGATAAGAGGCGCTCCCAGTTTTTCCCACTCAAGAGCCTGGGAAACCACATCCGCATTGTAAACGGTTTCCTTATTGTAGTCTCCCTGAAACAGACGCACACACCGGCCGTTGCGCATATCGATTGCCGGAAAAATCTGCATAGTCATAAAATTCGGTATCTTTCTTTTTTATTATCATTCTGCCTATGAGCAAGAGAGGCACTTCCAGAACTCTGAAAGTGCCTTCTTTCCAATGGGATCTTTTATTTGCCCATGGCTTTCTTGTAACTTTCGATCGCTACTGCCAATCCCCGTTTGAAATCCCAGGAGGGTTTGAAGTTGGTGCTGCGGATCTTATCCACCGCAGCCAGTGAGTGACGGATATCCCCGGCACGCTCCGGAAGGTGAACGATCTTTGAACTTGATCCGGTAAGCTCCACGATCATTTCCGCAAGTTCCTGAATGGTGATCTTACCCCCGTATGCCATATTATATACGCCGGTATAATCATTTTCCGCCATATACAAATTGGCAGCAGCAATATCTTTCACAAACACAAAGTCTCTTGTCTGACCGCCGTCACCGAAAATGGTGATGTCTTCATTGGCAAGGGCTTTGGTAATGAAGATGGGTACGGCTGCCGCATACGCACTTTTCGGATTCTGACGGGGACCGAATACATTGAAATAACGCAGACAGGCGGTCTGCAATCTGCCTGTATTGGCAAACATTTCACAATAATATTCATCTTCCAGTTTTGTAATGGCATAAGGACTCTTGGGGGCAGGAGCCATGGTTTCCACTTTGGGAGAAACAGGATTATCCCCGTAAACCGCGGCAGAAGTACTCAGAACAAGTTTCTTTACTCCGGCTTTGGCGGCTTCTTCCAGAACGGTGATCGTTCCCAGAGAGTTGATCTCATTACATTCCACGATCTTTTCCATGGATTCCGGAACACTGATAAGAGCAGCAAGGTGAAAAATATAATCCACACCTTTTACCGCTTCCGCTACGACTTTACGGTCGCGGATGTCCCCTTCAATGAGTTCACACTTGAGTCCTTCAAGGTTTTCTCTTTTGCCGGTACGGAAATTATCCAGGACGCGGACTTCATATTTATCCTGGTTTTCCTCAACGATGTGACTGCCGATAAAACCGGCACCGCCGGTAACAAGTATGCGTTTCATCTTAAATAAACTCCCTTGTGATCCTGTCAAATTCTTCTGCCTTTTCCATAAGACGCTGTACCAGTGTGAACTGGGTGCGGCAACGGTCAAGATTGTGATTTTCCCGGTGTGTTTTGAAGTACACGTCACCGGAAAGGAAGTCCGTAAGGAATCTCACACCGATCTCAAAGGTGATCAGCTGACCGGAGAAGGGCAGAAGTTCCATTTCGGTAGCATTGAGACAGCCCTGACAGCCTTCCAGATAACCTTTTACCAACTGACGGAAAATGTTGGTACGGGCCTGTACTTTGGTAAGATCTTTTTCATCTTCCGCAGCAGGGGAAAGACTTGTACGCATCATATCACCGAAGTCATACAATGCAGACCCGGGCATAACGGTATCCAGGTCGATAACACAGATCCCTTCCATGGACTCATCATCCAGCAGTACGTTATTAAGTTTCGTGTCATTATGGGTGATGCGTTCCGGAATGGTACCGTTTGCCATAAGATCCACGACTTTGGAAGCAATATGTCTTGTATTCTGTACGAATTCGATCTCTGCCTTTGCCAGTTCCGCCCTGCCGCACACATCTTTTGCCAGAGCTTCATCAAAATCCTTCAGACGGGAAGGGGTATTGTGGAAGTTGGGGATGGTCTCGAAAAGACGGGGCTGGGGAAGATCGGAAATAAGCATCTGAAACTCCCCGAAAGCTCTTGCTGCCCGGTACGCCTGTTCTTCTGTTTCCAGAATATCATAGGTACGGGCTCCGTCGATGAAACGGTATGCACGCCAGCAGCCGCCTTCATTGTCAAAGCAGAAATATTTCCATTCCTTTGTGGGGAAAAGATGGATGCAGCGGCGTTTCAATCCGGGAACACCATACTGCTTTTTGGCAATATGATGCACCACCCGGGAAATATTGCTCATCAGCTGGTCGGGATTTTTGAAGATATTGGTATTGATCCTCTGGAAAATATAGGTATCTTCCTTGTCATCTCTGCCGAAAACAACCTTGTAGGTGTCATTGATGTGACCGCTTCCGTAGGGTTCCACAGAACGGCACTGTTTTGTGATTTTGTAGTTGCTGAGAACTGACTTTCTGAAAACTTCGATGTCCATATTGAAAATTACTCCAGGGGTGAAGGATAGATTTTTTGCGTAACAAGCTCCATAATGGATTCCTGCACGCGGGGTTTATCATCACGGTAGGTTACCCCGAACCAGGAGTCAGTACTGTGCAATACTTTTACAGCAGCCTTTCCGGAACTGATCAGGGAAGCAACTGCCGCCGGTATATAAAATTCAGATTTGAGCTCTGTTCCTTTTTTCGCAAGGAAATCTTCAAACAAAGCTCCCAGATGCCGGAAGATGGACGGACGGAAGCCCCAGAAATTCATGGAGGCGGTTTCGCCGCCTGTAAGAGCCACTTTTGTGCCGTCTTCATCCGTAAATTCCGCCGCACCGCCGGAGACGGGGACGATATTGGTTCTCTCTGTCACTGTACGGAGAAAGTTCCCCTCATCGGTGACACAGATACCGCGGGCTACCGATCCGAATTCGGAAAGGGTTCTGCGCAATTCAAAGCCGACCATATAATGCTGATTGTCCGCAGCGTCTTCTTTGAAAGCATCTGCAAGTGCAGCATAAGCACTGCGTCCGTAAAAATCGTCTGCATTGATAGCGGCGAAAGGTTCATTGATTTTGGAGGCGGCACACATGATGGCGTGACCGGTCCCCCAGGGTTTCACTCTGCCTTCCGGCACAGTAAAGGGAGCCGGAAGATCCGCAAGATCCTGGAAAGCATATTCCACTTCCACTTTATTTTCCCATTTGGAGGAAACACATTCGCGGAAATCTTTTTCAATATCTTTGCGGATGATGAATACCACTTTACCGAAACCGCTTTTCAGAGCATCATAAATGGAATAGTCCAGAATGATCTCACCGGAAGGCCCCACAGGGTCGATCTGTTTGAGACCTCCGTAACGGCTGCCCATTCCTGCGGCAAGTACGAGAAGGGTGGGTTTTGTCATTGTTCTTTTCCTCCGGTAAAGGGATTATCCAATCACCGGCAGACTTCCGGCAGCAACTGCCTGTCCGTGTCTGCGGTTTTTCTCGTCAGGAATACAGAATTCCACTTTGTCAGCATATTCAGGGAATTCTTTCTTCAGAACTTCCCCGGCTTTTGCCAGGATGATATCCCCGCCTTTTCCGGTGGTGACTCTTCCCAGGATCAGAAGTTTTTCAATGCTGTAGAATTCGCACCAGCGGGCAATGGTGTATCCGAAACATACGCCGATGCTGTTGTAGATCTTTTCAGCACGGGCATCACCCTGTTCCATAAGTTTCTGCACTTCTTTGAGCTGTTCAGGAAATTTCATATCTTTGGGAAGGCTGATCCCTGCTTCAGGAACCAGACGGGCAACCCCCTGCTGGCAGAAATACTGAACGGCGCAGCCCAGGTCGCCGGACCATTCGTCGGCGGGGGCATTTTCCCTGTAATCCACAGGAACAAAAGCAAGTTCGTTGAGCCAGTCAGTGATATTTCCTTCAGGGTTCACATAACCACCGGCAACACTTGTACCCATGGAGATACCCAGAACGCTGTTGGAGTTGAGTTCCATGGAACCGGCAAGAGCAGTTACTTCCCCGTCGTTCACCACTTCAAAAGGCACATTCCATTCTTTGGCGATCTCAAGAAAAAGGTCTTTCACCTTTCCTTCAAACTGATCTTCAGGGATCCCGCGGAAAAGGGAGGCAAGACGGACACGGTTGTTTACATAGACCCCTGCGGAACTTCCGCCGATAGCATCCACTCTGGGCAGTTTTGCAGCGGCACGTTTGAGGGTATCATTGATCCCGTCTTTATGATAGTTCACATCGCTTTCAAAGTAGGGATCCCAGGGTACTTCTTCACTGAACACGACTTTACCGTCGATGAGGGCGGCACATTTTCTGTCGGATCCGCCCAGGTCGAAACCGATACGGCATCCTTCCAGATGGCGTCCCAGGGGTTTGGTGGGTTCCTTCGCTGCGGGGGCATCAGCAAGCTCACAGGAAATGATCTGCATTTTATTGCTGTAAATACGGCCCATCATGGCGTAATCGAAAGCCCGTTCCCCTTTTTCAGAGTAGATTTCAGCAATTTTTTCAGCCACTTCGGGAGCACCGGCAATGGTGATCTTGTATCCGCCGCGCATCCACAGAAGTCCTTTCACCAGTCTTTCCACATGACGGACATTGGCAGCCATTTCTCCGGCATCGGCTTTATCAAAGACGATGGTGCGGATCACACTTACACTCTCTTCCGTACGTTCCACGGCAATAGCGATCTCTTTGGCTCTGCCGGAGGCGTTGACTTCTTTTTTGAATTCACGGTCCCACAGAACTGCAGGGATAAAATCTTTATCCAGTTCAGGGATCATTCCGCATTTTGCGGCGTTATTGATCTTTGTCAGCATTTGATGCTCCTTTTTTTACTTTGCAAAATTGCATTTTTTTGTATAAAATTTATTATAAAATACACTTTACAGCCTCTTTTGTCAACCGTGATTTTACTTTTTCTTTCATATTATGATGCACGATTCTGTTCAGGGATGTAAAAAATATACCCGGCGCAGGAGATAAAATCATCCATTTTGGATTTTCTGTCCTGCTGTTTCTGCTGCAAAAAAGGAATATTTTCCCGGAAAACAGAAGAAAAAAAGTTTTTTTTTCAAATTTCTTGCAAAAAACAGGAAAAATTACTTGCTGTTTTTGAAATTGAAAGTATATTTCCATCGTATGAAAACAAGTATACTGGAATATACCCGGATGGAACTGCCGGGATTTCCGGAAAATCAAGGAGGTATAACTATGGGCGGATCACCGAAGATCACACTTCTTTCCGAGCAGTTGAGGGGGAAGTCTTTTGAACTGACCAGGGATGTATATACTGTCGGACGCATTGATGAACGCGATATATGTATCATTGACCCCACGATCAGTACATTTCACTGTACTTTCACAAAGGAAGGCAATACATACATTCTGAGAGATAACAACAGTACCAACGGTACCCGGGTCAATAATGTGCCTGTCACCGAACAGGAGTTGCAGAATTCCGACATTATCCAGATGGGAGATGTGGAAATGCTTTATTATTGCGAGGAAAAGGCCTCCCAGACCAATACCCGCACTCTTACAGGCATCAATCTTTCCGACAATCTTTCCTCCTCTTCTTCCGTAACGAAAATGGAAGCCATTTCCCCCAGATCCCTGGACGTGGCAAAAGAGAAGAACAAACATACACAAATTATCATTTTCGGTATTCTCGGAGCATTGGCACTGGCAGTTGTAGGCGGGATCGTCTGGCTGGCGGTGGAAATGTTCAGCGGAAAATGATAAAAAAGAAGTTTTTCCGGTAAGAGATCTGAACATCGCAGGAAATGAACTGTCCTTACACGCAAGTCGTTTTGCAGGGGGAATCGTTGCATTGATCCCTTGATCAGAAAGAGGAATCAGTGGAAAAAACTGTCTGCAATTTTTCAATAATTATCCATGCTCAATACAGTAAACCGCATTACAGCGGAGAAATGAAACAGGATCAATATGAAAAACACAAAAAATGGAAAAAGCCCGGCATTCGCTGTGGTGATCTGGGTGCTGATCTTTCTGGCACTGGGGGCTATTTTTATCGCAAGAGCCAATCCCGGACTTATGGGAAGTCAGGAATGGACACAGTCCAGATTTGAAAAAGAGCTGACACAGAAAAATGTTGTCACAGCCAATATGATGCCCGAATCAGACAATGTCTATTATATCGAAGGAGAATATAAAGTACCTGCAACTCCTGAAAAAAAGGAAAATACCCTTGACACAAGAAAGAAGTCTGCAAAAAACCAAAAAGCTCCTCTGACCTATTCGGCAAGGGTAATGATGACTCCTGCCATCATGCAGAATCTTGCCTCGGCAAAAGTAACTGTCCTCCAGCGGGATGTATGGTGGAAATCCCTTCTTATCCAGTTGATCATCGGCGCAGTAGTCATTGCCTTTATCTATTTTCTCATTGCCCGTCAGATGGGCAGAGCCGGCAACGATGCCATGCAGTTCGGCAAGAGCCGCGCAAGGATCATCATGCCTGATGAACACAGAAAAACTTTTGATGATGTCGCCGGATGCGATGAAGCAAAGGAAGAGACCAAAGAGATCGTGGATTATCTGCGGGATCCTCTCAAATACAAGCTGCTGGGCGGAAAGATCCCCAAAGGAGCTTTGCTTGTAGGCCCTCCGGGTACGGGGAAAACTCTTATGGCGAAAGCAGTTGCCGGGGAAGCAAGTGTTCCCTTCTTTGCCATCAGCGGTTCCGACTTTGTGGAAATGTTTGTAGGTGTGGGGGCAAGCCGTGTGCGGGATATGTTTGAACAGGCAAGAAAAGCCGCCCCCTGTCTTATCTTCATCGACGAAATCGATGCTGTGGGAAGATCCCGTTTCACCGGGATCGGCGGCGGCCATGATGAACGGGAACAGACTCTGAATGCCCTGCTTGTGGAAATGGATGGTCTTACCTCTTCTGAAGGAGTGATCCTGCTTGCCGCCACCAACCGGGTGGATGTACTTGACCCCGCCCTGCTGCGTCCCGGCCGTTTTGACAGACAGATCGTTATTGATCTTCCCGATATTGCCGGGAGAAGAAAAATCCTGGATGTCCACGCAAAAACAGTGAAACTGGATAAAGATGTGGATCTGGATGTGATCGCAAGATCCACTCCCGGGTTCAGCGGTGCGGATCTTGCCAATCTGATGAACGAAGCCGCACTCCTTGCCGCAAGATATGAACAGAAAGCCGCCACCCAGAAAGATCTGGAAGAAGCCAGGGATAAAGTTTGCTGGGGCAGGGAACGCAAAAGCAGGAAGATCTCCGAAAAGGAACGCCGTCTTACCGCATGGCATGAAGCGGGACACGCTATCCTTACCCTGTTCTGTGAACATGCCACACCGCTTCATAAAGTCACCATCATCCCCAGGGGTATGGCACTGGGCATGACCATGATGCTTCCGGAGGAAGACCGTTATTCCCGTTCCAGACTGGAAATGATCGACGAAATGATCGTGGATATGGGCGGAAGAGTGGCGGAAGAACTGGTATTCGGTGATATTACCGGCGGAGCCGCCCAGGACATCAATCAGGCGACAAGCATTGCCCATGCCATGGTATGCAAGTTCGGGATGAGTGAAAAATTGGGTCCTGTACGTTACGGCAGCCGTTCTGAACATATTTATCTGGGAAAAGATATTACCAGAAGTCAGGAATTCAGTGAAGAGACCGCAAGGGAGATCGACCTGGAAGTGAAAGCCCTTGTCACTGCCGCCAAAGCAAAAGCAACGGATATTCTTTCAAGGGAAAAGGCAAGAATGGATCTTCTTGCGGAAACATTGCTGGAAAAAGAGACTCTTTCCGCCGCGGAAGTGCGTCTTCTCCTGGATCTGCCCGCACCTGAAAAGGAGGATGAGGATAAAGAGGAGGCTGCCGCAGCTCCCGCCGGATCTTCTGAAAACACAGAAAATACAGAATCTCTTCAGGCATAAAAAAGAAACAGGATACGCATGACAAGAGAGGAATTGCTCCTTTGCTGTAAAGACACGAAAGAGGGGGTCATCATCTCCTGTCATGTACGTCCCGGTGCATCAAAGACCCAATGTGCCGGACTTTACGGGGAATCCATGAAACTTTCACTGAAAGCCCCGCCTGTGGATGGAAAGGCCAATAAGGAGCTGTGCCGTTTTTTTGCGGAAAAATGTTCTCTTGCCAAATCTGCGGTGACTCTCGTTTCCGGTCAGACCTCCCGGGAAAAGAAGATTCTGCTTTCCGGAACAGTCTTTGAAAAAATATATTCTTTCTTGCTGGAGGAGTAAAAGTTCTATGCAGGAATATCTTCAGAATACGGAAAATGTTTTCAGTCATCTCCCTGCGGGCGCAAAAGTCATGGTGGCATTCAGCGGCGGAGTGGATTCTTCGGTTGCGGTACATCTTTGCAAAGAAGCAGGTCTTCAGGTTCAGGCGGTTTATCTTTCCCTTCTCGGAAAAGAAAATATTCCCTGTGAAAAGCTCCGGCGAGCGGCGGAGAAACTTTCTATCCCGCTGGAAATCCTGGAATATTCCACCCTTTTTGAAGAAAAGATCATCCGTTACTGCTGGGAGGAATATGCGTCGGCAAGAACTCCCAATCCCTGTGCAAAATGCAATCCGCTTTTCAAATTCGGCATATTAAGCACCTATGCAAAGGAAAAAGGCTGTTCCGCCCTCGTGACAGGACATTATGCAAGGATCATCCGCAAAGGGAACACGGCAGAATTGCACAAGGGGGTATTTTCCCCGAAAGACCAATCCTATTTTCTTTTCGGACTCACAGAAGAACAGCTCAGAATGAGTATATTTCCCCTGGGAAACATGAGCAAG
The DNA here is from genome assembly GCA_045612485.1 of Victivallales bacterium. Classification (GTDB taxonomy): domain Bacteria; phylum Verrucomicrobiota; class Lentisphaeria; order Victivallales; family UBA1829; genus RGIG5327. The sequence continues at coordinate 12,236 of JAZKZE010000121.1, forward strand.
GAAGAGGTTAAAAAAATCGCATCTTCCCTGGGACTGGAAAGTGCCAAAGCCAAAGAAAGTCAGGATATATGTTTTGCACCTGCCGATTCAGCCCTTTTCGGAGAATCTCTGCGGGAACGTTTCCACGGGGAGGCGAAATGCGGCTCTTTTCTTTCCCCGGCGGGAAAAGTTCTCGGGAAACATTCCGGTTTGCACCGCTTCACCATAGGCCAGAGAAAGGGTACAGGAGTAGCTCTGGGAGTTCCCGCCTATGTGACAAAACTTGATGGAAAAAGCGGAAATATCATCCTGAGTACAGATGAAAAAGATCTTTTCAGCAAAGAAGCCTTTGCCTTTGCACCTTCCTGGCTCATCAGGGAAGAGGAGAAAAGGAGCCGGTTCTTCTGTGAAGTAAAGATCCGTTACCGTTCCAGAGCAGTTGCATCGGAAGTCTGCTGCATGGATGATGGAAAAATAAAGATCACCTTTGCCGAACCTCAGCGGGCAGTCACACCGGGTCAGGCGGCAGTCTTTTATGACGGGGACAGAGTCCTGGGCGGAGCTTTTCTTGCAGAGGAATAATATTTTCCGGAAAATGTTCCTGCCTGTAAAAATCAATTTTTTATGCCGTTTTTACTTTTTTTACTGTAAAAAATAGTTCTGAGAGTGTATATTATATAGCGGATACGATACTCATCAAATACATATAAATATTCGGAGACGGCATGGAACAGAAAACTACAACAGATCAGAGTTCTCTGTATCCTTTTCTTTTTGTACCGGCGTACGCAGAAAGGATATGGGGCGGAACTCTTCTTACAGAGAAACTCAACCGTAAACTGCCTGAAAGCAATATGCCTATCGGGGAAGCCTGGGATATTTATGACAGAAAAGAAAGTTCCAGCATTATTGAAAACGGGCCTCTCAAGGGAAAAACACTTCATGACCTTATGGTAAATCACCGTTTTGAACTTATGGGCAGCAGTTTTTCCGGTGAAACAGGAGATTACTTTCCTCTCATTGTAAAGATCATTGATTCCGCCCAGAACCTCTCTTTGCAGGTACATCCTTCCGCAGAACATTGCCGTATTCTCGGCAAAGGGGAGGAAAAAAATGAGATGTGGTATATTCTTCATGCACAGAAAGATGCCAGGATCTATGCCGGATTGAGTCCCATGGTGACAAAAACACAATTTCTGGATTCCCTGGATGCGGATGAAAAAAAACTGGCATCTCTTTTGCAGACTTTTGATGCCTGTCCCGGCGATGCCTACTTTATCTATGCCGGCAGAATCCATGCCATCGGGGCGGGCGTGCTTCTTCTGGAGATCCAGCAGAACTCCGATACGACTTACAGAGTAAGTGACTGGGGAAGAGTTGCTCCGGATGGAAGCAGACGGAAACTGCATGTGGCAGAATCCATGACATGTATTGATTTCACCGACAGGACAGTGGCACGCATTACCGGAGCAAGCGATGTTTCTTTCCACAACCGGAAATATACCATTCTGGAAAAATGCAAATATTTCCAGGTGACAAATCTGAAACTGGTGGAAGAGATCTATATGAATACAAATGAGGGATCAAAATCTTCTTTCCATCTTATTTCCGCGGCAGATCATCCGCTGACAGTGGAAACCTCTTCAGCAAGTGTGGATATTCCCGCAGGCCGTACCTGTCTTGTACCGGCATCCGCCGGAAGGTACAGGATCATTCCCCGGACAGCAGAAGGGGAAACAGCGGATGTGATCCTCACCAATTGCTGAAAACAGAATATTGAACCATTTATATTTTTAAGGATAAGGAAAATACCATGCAATTGAAATGTATTGACAGACTTCCTGCGGCTCTTGCAAAAGAGTTTCCCGCAGCGGCAGTACCCGCCGATCTTATCATCACTCCTGAACAGTGTCCTGAAGGGATGCAGGGGGATATCACCATCAACTGTTTCCGGTTTGCCAGACTTTTCAAAGCTGCACCGGACGCCGTTGCCGCCGCAGTGGAAAAAATACTTGCCGCAGATGAAGATGTTAAGGAAGCAGCCAGTGTCAAGGCCTTTGTAAATGTGACTCTGAAAGAGGAAGCTCTCTTCCGTGACACCCTCGCAGATACGGAAAAGATCTTCAAAGAAGGTTTGCTCCCGGAAGAAAAACGGAAAAAAGTCCTGATCGAATTTTCCGCCCCCAATACCAATAAACCCCAGCATCTGGGACATGTGAGAAACAATACTCTGGGAGCCTCCGTAAGTGCCCTTCTTGCCCGTGTCGGGCATGATGTGATCCCGGTGAACCTTGTAAATGACCGTGGTATCCACATTTGCAAATCCATGCTTGCCTATGAGCGTTTCGGCAACGGGGCGACTCCGGAAAGTACCGGGATCAAAGGAGACCATCTGGTAGGGGATTTTTATGTAAAATACAATGATCTGCTCAAAGAACAGATCACAGAATTGCGGAAAGCCCATCCGGAATTTGCCGATAAGACAGATGAGGAACTTTTCCTTGAAACCGAATGTGGTGCCGCCGCACAGGAAATGCTGAGAAAGTGGGAAGCAGGCGATGAACAGGTAGTCGCACTCTGGAAAAAGATGAACTCCTGGGTCTTTGACGGATTCAATGCCACATACGAGCGTCAGGGGATCAAGTTCCGGAAAGTCTATCTGGAAAGCAATACCTATCTTCTGGGAAAATCCACCGTTGCTGAAGGTTTGGAAAAAGGAGTTTTCCAGAAACGGGAAGACGGTGCAGCCATTGCCGATCTGGGCAAACTGGGGACAAAGGTACTGCTGCGTTCTGACGGAACCAGTGTATATATCACCCAGGATATCGGTACGACCATGCTCAAATATAATGAGTTCACCCCGGACAGCATGATCTGGGTGGTGGGCGATGAGCAGAACCTTCACTTCCAGATGCTCTTCAAAATCCTGAAAAGCATGGGCAATGCCTGGGCGGACAGCCTCTATCATCTCTCTTACGGCATGGTCAATCTGCCCACAGGAAAGATGAAGAGCCGTGAAGGAACGGTTGTGGATGCAGACGATCTTTTTGATGAGATGCACCGTCTTGCTAAAGAAGCCACTCTTGAACGTGTGGGCGATGATATTCCGGAAGATCTGGAAGAACGTTCTGAAATCATCGGTATGGGGGCATTGAAGTTCATGCTTCTGAAGATCAATCCCAAAACCACCATGCTTTTCGATCCCAAAGCGTCTTTGAAATTTGAAGGGGATACAGGTCCCTATGTACAGTATGTATGCGCAAGGATCAACTCCATTTCCAAAAAGGCTGCGGAAAGAAATATTGATATAAGCGGAAATATCGATTGGAGTTTGCTTTCTTCTCCTGAAGAACACTCTCTTGCCGTATGTGCCGCCCTTTATCCGGAAACATTGAAACTTGCAGCTGAAAAGATGGATTGTTCCACACTGGTCAATTATCTTCTCAACCTTGCAAAAGCCTTCAACCGTTTTTACAGGGAAAAGCAGGTACTCAATGCAGAAGATCCCAATGTGGCAAAAGCCCGTCTTGCGGTTTGCTGTGCTGTAAGAGATATTCTTGCGGATGGTTTGAAAACCCTGACGATCGGTATTCCCCAAGCCATGTGATTTCTCCGGAATATACTTACAGAGAGCTGTTGCAGATCACGATTTGCAACAGCTCTTTTTTGTGTGCCGTGTAAAAATTCTCACTGTTTTCTTACGCCGGAAAAAGGGGGGAGCATAAAGAGCAGGGAAGAAAGTACAGGATTGTCTGCTCCATAAAAAGACACACCTCTTACAACAAATCTGTATTTGTATCCGTATGAAAGCAGCAGGGATTTTATTCCTTCTTTCCGCTGTCCCCTTTATTTTTACGGACATTGCGGAAAAATTCCTGCATAAGGGCTTTACATTGTAATTCCAGTACACCGGATGTGGTTTCCAACTGATGCAGCATCCCTTTGAATTTTGCCACATTCAGCTCCGAGCCGCCGCAGGCTCCTGAACGGGGATCGGAAAAACCGTAGATCACTCTGCGGATCCTGGCATTGACCATCGCTCCGGCACACATGGCGCAGGGTTCTTTAGTCACATATATATCCACATCATCCAACCGCCAATCCCCCACTGCGGCAGCGGCACTGGTAAGGGCAAGCAATTCGGCATGGGCGGTGGCATCTTTGAGCATTTCCACCTGATTCCATGCCTTTGCAATGATCATTCCATCCTTTACAGCCACTGCGCCGACCGGCACTTCCCCTGCTTCAAAGGCACGTTCAGCAAGACGCAAGGCACTGCGCATGAAATATTCATCATTAAAGAGTATGATCTCTCTATCATCCTTCATATCCATATTTTTCTTTCCTTGTATAAAGATCAGATCTGCAACATACCGTTGCGCATTTTTTCCACTGCTTCCTCCCCGTACAATGCCCGCATGAGTCTTACATTCTGCTCATGGAACATTCCGGGATCCGGCCGGGTGATGATCTCCCCTTTGGAAAATTCCAGAAGTCTTTTGCGTTTTACCTGATCTTTCAGGAATCCTTCCAGATATCTTGCCAGAGTACGGGGACTCAATTCATCAAATTCCTTCTGACCGTATGCCTCCACATAATCAGAAGCGATCACGGAAAGCAGATCGGGGGAGATCCGTTCCATTCCTCTGGAGAGGAAAAGATCCCCGATCATCTCCTGACAGCGGATCTCATCGAAAAGCGGGAAGGAAAAAGTCCTGCCCCGGCTTGCCACATTGGGGGGAAAAGGATAATTGGAGGCGATGATCATAAGAAGATTTTCCGGCAGGGAGGAGGAGCCTCCCACAAAAGTACGGAAAAAATACCAATCTATATTTCTCACATCAACATCATCAAAAAAGATCACAAAATCTTTCTCCCGGAACCGGGCAAGGAAGGAAATCATTTCCTCCAGATGTTCTTCCAGTTCTTCCGGAGAAGGCAGTATGAGAATGAAATCCTTATGGGCAAGGATATGACTGATGGTCATCTGTGTCTTTCCCAGACCGGGCAATCCGCTTATGAGAAGAGGAAGATTATGCCTTTTTTCCGCAAAAGCCGCCAAATGATTTTCAATAACTTTTTTTGCTTCCTGATAACCGTAAAACTCCTCTTTTCTGCGGATGGAAGGCAACTTTACAGGGGTGTAGCTCTCTTTTCTGCAACGGAAAACATTATTCCGGGCAAAAAGCTGATCACGGGTTCTGCCGGAAAGAAGTTCCATGGCGATAGCCTGTCTGGAGGAGCGGCAGAAAAAAGATTTTTCCGGAATTTCAGAAGTAATGGGCAGAAGTCTTGCAGGATTCCCGCTTTCTGTTCGGGGGGATAAGGAAGTATAGGAAGAAAGAAGTTTTGTCAGGGAAGAAGCAAAAAATACAGCATGATCTATGCAAAGCCCCGCAAAAGAATCCTTCCGGGAAAGATCACGGAGTTTTTCAGGGGTCAGTTCCACTTTTTTCATCAGAAGGGACAAGGCGTAGAAAAGACAATCATCCAGAGTGCTGCGGAATGAGTGTTCACCATTGAAAAGTAGAAAAAGATGATTACAGGCATCAATGGAATCCGCCTCCCTGGAGATCGGATACATAAAAACATTCCGTTCTTTTTCCTGTTCCTCGTCCAGTTTCAGCAGAAAAAGACGCAATGAGGCAAGAAATTTTCCTTCAAAATCCCCCTGACACCTCAAAGAAAATCCTCCATGCGTGCCATCAGTGCTGATCTCTTCAAAAAGGAAACGGAAGGACGCAAGAAGTGCCTTTACCGGTATATTCAAAGCGGATCCCGGGGTCAATCCCCTGTTTTCTCCGGTATGCAATACACGATTATGTATTTTTTTTCTTTCCATGATTCTCCTGGATCTCCTACCGTTACTTTCTGATTTTTCCATGCTTAATAAAATACATCATACTTTGCAGAATTTCAAGGGGATTTGTTTTACTTGCACCCGAAGAAAAATAAACTTGTAAAATCCGCCTCAAAGTTATATATTAATGTGTGCTTGTTTTACATAAAAAAGTCCGTTTTTATGCAGGAAGATATCTGTTCAAAACTGCCGGGGATAAAATAAACCGGTTCCAGCAGCTTTGAATTTTACCTCCAGATATGTTATTAAACAACATTTTTCTGTATTTAAATATACTTTTTTTTATATTTCAACACAATAAAATACATGCCCGCAGCGTTATAAGGCAAGGTTATTTTAATTTTTTAAAGGGGAATACCGTGCATCCAAGACACAAAAAAATTCTGGATATGCTTGAAAGCGGCCGTCTTGTCATACGGGAAGCGGCTCTGGCTCTCGGCGTAACGGAAATGACACTGCGAAGAGATCTGCGTTATCTAGAAGGTCAGGGCAGTCTGCTGCAAGTACGCAATGGTGCTGTTCTTTCTCCCGCAAGATATGAACCCGAAAAAAATGAAAGAGAAGATTTTGAACGGAAATTTCTTCTTGCAGAAGCTCTTTACAAACGTATTCTCCCGGCGGAAACCCTGTTTATCAGTACAGGAAGCACCACTTTGGCATTTGCAAAACTTATTGCACGGCAGAATACGTTGCCCATGACAGTGATCACCAATTCCCTTTCTGTAGCTTCCGCCCTCTTCAAAACCCATTGTCATGTGATCCTTCTCGGCGGGGAATTGAGATCCACCTCTCTGGATCTGGTGGGGCCTGTGGCGGAACGGAATATTGCAGATTATCATGTGGATTATCTGATTTCCGGTTGCGATGCGGCATCTTCCGATTACGGTTTTTACACTTCCGACATGAATTTATCCAATCTAGAAAAAAAATCCATCCATATTGCTGATAAAACAGCTGTGATCACAACAAGTTTCAAATTCGGGAAAAAAGCCCTTACCAGATTTGCCTCAAGGGAGGAAGTGGATATTCTTGTTACAGACGAAGAACTTTCTGAAAAAGACAGCGAAAATCTTTCCCCCTTCATGGAGATCGTCAAAGTAAAAGTACCACCCCGGGAAAAAGGATAACCGAAATAAAAGAGAAAAATAAAGATGGAAACAAAAGAAAATACAGAAGAAAGACTGATACGTCTTAAAGAATATCTCAATAAGTACGATGTCTTTGCGGCAGGGATAGGCGCGGAAATCGTAGAGATCGCTCCCGGATATGCAAGAGCGGTAATGGATATAACCGCTTCCCACATGAATGCGGCAGGAGTGGTACAGGGCGGAGCCATCTTTACCCTGGCGGATTTTGCTTTTGCCGGAGCCGGTAATTCCTTCGGACCGCGCGCTACAGCTATGAATATATCCATTACCTACATGCGCCCCGGAACAGGTACAAAACTTGTTGCAGAGGCAAAAGAAGTCAGCCATGGAAGAAGAACGTGCCTTTTTGATGTACTTGTTACAGACGATCAGGGCAGAAAAGTAGCCAAACTTATGATCAATGGTTTCCTTTTTGAAGGGGAAACTGTTGTATAAAAATCAACAGCAGTACAATAAAAATACAGAAACAGAAGTAATTTCAAAAGTCATTCAAAAAAATTCAAAGCAGATGCACTTTCAGATTTTTGAGAAGTTTTGAAATTAGCTCAAACAATCAAAAAAAGGAGGTTTGTTATGCCGGATATCAAAGGAGTCCTTCAGGACGAGATCAAACGGCTTGCCAAACGGGAAATCAAAGCAGCTACAGCTCCGCTGCTGAAAAACATCATGGAACTCAAACGCAAAGTTACTGCACTTGAACGGGCACTTGCCCTTTCTGAAAAAGAGACCGCCAAAGTAAAAACTGCGGCTGAAGTTCCTGTTGAAAAAGCGGAAGGATCTCAGGCAAAACCCCGGGCGGAAAAAGAGAAAAAAAGCCGTTTCAACGGTAAAAAAATCATCCGTCTCAGAAAAAGACTTCATCTTTCCCAGGCAGAACTTGCCGAACTTGTAGGAGTAAATATGTTCTCCGTCAGCCATTGGGAACTTGGAAAAAACCTTCCCAGACAGGCACAGCAGGATAAACTTGAAGAACTGCGTCAGCTCCCCCGCAAAGCATTGCAGGAAAGACTTGCCCCCATCCGTGCCGGCATCAGGGAAAAGAAGGCATTGAATAAAAAGTCGAAAGAAGAAGTAAAATAATATTTCCTCTTTATATTCTATCATTAAAAAGGGAAAAGGAGTGAAACCTTTTCCCTTTTTTTATAACGTTTCACCAAGAAATGATTTCTTTATTTTTTCAATTCACGGATCTTTTCTCCGATAAGATGACGGCAATAGGCATCCACGGTCATTTTATTCTTCTGAGCTTCTTTATACAAAACTGCATGATCGTCCATAGAAATGCGGTATTTGGGAGAATTCCACATATTGAGTATGGGAGCCATGGAAGGAATCTTTTTCCATGCGGGAATAAAAGATTCCACTTTCTTCTTATCCATCCCCAGTGTCTCCAGAATGGCACAGGCAAGAAACATATTGCCATAGCCGTTCAAATGGACTTTATCAATGGTCAGCTGATTGCCTTTGTCCGCAGGGATCCTGTTTGATGCAATGACTGCCCGCATTTTTTTCTGCCAATCCACAAGGGGAATATTTTTTTCTTTTGCAATATTACGGACAGTTTGTGCATATTTTTCCAGTTTCACATTATTGGCAAAGGTTGGCTCTTCCGTATGCATTGTGGGAGTAACAAGAACCATACGGGCTCCGGCTTTTTCGCATCGTGCAACGATTTCACGGATATTTTTCTCATATTGGGGCAATTCCACACCTTTTTTCGCCCAGGAAACATCATTGACCCCCACCTGTAAAATTACAATGGAAGGCTTTTTTGCAAGAAATTTATCCAATCTTGCAAGAATACTGTTGGAACGGTCACCGCCGACACCTCCGGGAATATATTTGAGATTCTTTACTCCCTCAGCCTTCAATGCCCTCATCACCAGCAGAATAAAACCATATTCCCTGTTGGCGAACTGGGTAAGGGAATCACCCAGGAATCCGATATTATCCCCGTTCTTTACAATAAGAGATGCCCCGCTTGCCATAAAGGAAATGGAAAGCATGAAAAGTAAAATCATGATTTTTTTCATTATATTGTCCTTTCAGAGTTCTGAGCGGTAAAAAGGGGAAGAAAAATCCGCCGATCTTTCCTCCCCCGTATTTCATCTGCTCATCAGAAAAACTTTTTATTCTTCCGGTCCGTAATGGATATCGGAAAGATTCTGCAATCTCAAAGTGGATTCAGTAACGGAGAGGAAGTCCTCTGTACCCCATTCCCCCTTATTTCCCTCAGCATCCGCCAGGAAAGAAGTATAATAGTCCAGCATGGGTTCACTTGCAGGATAATTCTTACCTTCCCCGCCATTGACCAGGTAGGCTGTTACACCTTCACTTGTGGAATGGAAATCAAGCACACCCTTTTCCCCCCAGATACGGAACTGCCAGTAGTAAGGTGTCTTGCATCCTGCGGGAGAAGCATAGGAAACGTCAAAAATCACGCCGCAGCCGTCATCCATAACATACATTCCCTGGGCGGAATCCTTGAAATTGGGAGCAAGTGTGGCATAAGCATTCCAGGCTCTTGCAGCACAAAGATCCTTGATTTTGTGTCCGGTAAGGTATTCTGTAAGGTCGGTACCGTGAATGGCAATATCATTGATGGTTCCGCCGTGTTTGCCGGATTCAAAATACCAGGCGGGACGGCTGCCCCAGGAAAGAGGATGCTGACCGGTAAACTGGATCTGATGGATCCTGCCGATAAGCCCTTCATCAATAAGTTTTTTGGCTGTTGCAACATTCTTATTGCTTCTCATATCCAGCATAACACCGACAGCAAGATTTTTCTCTTTTGCAAGAGAACGGATCTTCTGCAATTCATCCAGAGAGGTGCAGAGAGGTTTGTCAGAGATCACATGTTTACCGGCTTTCAGACCGGCAATGGCTCTTTCCCCCCTGATTCCATAATAATCTCCAATGCAGAGGATGTCAAAATCCACTTCTTCCAGCATTTCAGCATAGTCAGTATGAGTGATATGACGACCGGATTTCTCCACGGCAGCCGCTGCATCTGCATTCTCCTCGCAAAGAGCGACGATCTCAATTTGGGGATCCTCTGCCATCCGTTTGTAAAGAGATTCTACGTGACCGTGACGAAAACCGACAAAAGCTACTTTGTGTTTCATATTATTCCTTATAAATAAAATAAATAAAAATCCCCCATACCGGGGGAAATGTGAAAATCTGACAAAATTACCGGGGAATACCTACAGCATGCCCAAGCACCGGATAAAAACTTTTGGCAAGCCCCAGTTCCTTACGGATCTGTTCCCCCTTGTCTGCCGCACCGCCGATAGCAACGGTACCAAGCCCGGCAGAAGCACAGTAAAGATAGATATTCTGACTTACATATCCGCTGTCAATATCAGAATAATGGATCTTCTTATCCATGGCTTTCATCCTGCTCTGTCTGGATGTATCCGAAGCAATGATAAGGGTCAGGGGGGCAGCAAAACGGGGAGCGGCAAGTTTCCGCAAATCTTTTTTATTGATCTCAACAAGAATATTTTTTGCTGCATCATAACGGAAAGTACCCTTTTTCAGGAAAACAAATAGCGTGATCTCCTGCGCATTGACCGCAGTAGGGGCAGTTCTCTTACCGTCAGGACGGTTCACACCGCAGGCAGCCCACAGGAGATTGGAGATCTGCTGCAAAGAAAGTTCCTTATCCTGATATTTGCGGATCGTCTTTCTGCTGTTCAATGCCTCCATCAAACTCATACCGCCCTTTTTCTGCGGAGCAGGCAATCGGATGTCAGCTGCAAGCGTGAAAAGAAATGAAAATGCCAGAAGCGAAAACAATACTTTTTTCATAAGTGATCTCCCGTTTATTATTGTTGTTATATTGCGGTAATAAACCTCTTTTATACAATATAGCAAACAAAAAGAAAAAAGCAAGTTACTCAATGAAAAAAACAAAAAAAACGCCGCAAAATGCGGCGTTTTCCGAAAGAAATCCGGATAAAGACTTACACAGTCTTACCGGAGATGACTCCGTGACCCTTGAATGTACGGGTGGGGGCAAATTCGCCAAGTCTGTGTCCGACCATATTTTCGGTCACAAAAACAGTAACGAAGGTTTTGCCGTTATGCACATTGAAGGTGTGTCCCACAAAATCGGGAATGATCATGGAACGGCGGGACCAGGTCTTGATGGGCTTCTTGGCTCCACCGGCTTTTTCCATTCTCTCGACTTTTTCGACCACATGATAGTCCACAAAAGGACCTTTTTTGATTGATCTTGTCATGATTACTTCTTCCTTCTGCGTTCAACGATAAATCTACCGCTGGGTTTCTTGGGATGACGGGTAAGTTTACCTTTAGCAAGCTGACCCCAGGGAGATACAGGATGTCCGCCCCCGGAAGATCTGCCTTCGCCCCCGCCCATGGGATGGTCCACAGGGTTCTGAACAACACCGCGGACGTGAGGACGGAAACCAAGATAACGTTTTTTACCGGCTTTACCCAGAGAGGTATTCATGTAATCCAGATTGCCGATCTGACCGATGGTGGCACGGCATTCCAGATTGATCTTGCGGACTTCTCCGGAGGGCAGTTTCACCTGAGCATAGTCGCCGTCTTTGGAACGCAGAGTAGCGACCTGACCGGCGGAACGGGCAAGAATACCGCCTTTACCGGGCATAAGCTCGACGTTGTGGATCTCAATACCATCAGGAATGTTCTTGAGTTTGAGAGTGTTGCCGGGCTTGATCTCAGCTTTTTCAGAGGAGATCACAGTCTGACCAACAGTCAGACCATGGGGAGCAAGGATGTAGGACTTCACGCCGTCTTCATACTGCACCAGGGCGATGAAGGCAGAACGGTTGGGGTCGTACTCGATGCTCTGCACGGTGGCAGGTACATCCACTTTGTTGCGTTTGAAGTCGATCAAACGGTAGGAGCGTTTATTTCCTCCCCCGCGGAAACGGACCGTGACACGGCCCATATTGTTACGTCCACCGGTGGATTTTTTCCCTTTGGTAAGGGATTTTTCCGGGGATTTGCGGGTAAGGATCTCGGAATAATCGACCACAGAAGTCATACGGAGACTTTTTGTGGTGGGTTTATAAGTTTTAATAGCCATTATTGATCTCCTTACGCAATATCAATGGAACCTTCGGCAAGGGAAACGATCGCTTTCTTCCAGTCGGAACGTTTGCCGGGAATAGGGGATCTGCCGGAGCGTTTGGTTTTGCCTGTGTAGTTCATGATGTTGACACTCTTCACCTTGACACCCGCATAGATGGCTTCCACAGCGGCAGCAATCTGCAGCTTGTTGGCTCTGGGAGAGACCTTGAAAGCATACTGGTTGAGTTCTTTGAGAAGCGTACCCTTTTCAGTGGTCATCATAAACTCGATGATTTCATACGGACTTGTTTTTGCCATTTTCGTACTCCTGATCATGCGAGCCGCTTGACAAACGCGTCAAGTGCTTCTTTGGTGAAAAGAATCTTGTCGGCATCAAGCACATGGAAAGTGTTGACGGAAGAAACATGGAGCATACCGGCGTTGGCGATATTGCTTACAGCAAGGATGCTGTTCACATCATAATCATTGATGAGAATAAGAATCTTTGCGGGTTTCTTTTTGTTGTCTCCGAAAAGGTTCATGCTCTTGAGAGCAGCAACTGCACCCTTGGTCTTGGGTTCGGCAAATTCAAATTTGTCAACCACGACCACACTGTTTTCATCAATACGTTCAGTGAAGGAACGCTTGAGAGCAAGCTTTCTCACTTTGGCATTGAGCTTCATGGAATAATCCCGGGGTTTGGGTCCGAAGGAGTGACCCCCGTGACGCCAGACAGGGTTACGGGTACTTCCGGCACGGGCACGACCTCCGCCTTTCTGCTTGAAGGGCTTCTTGCCGCTGCCGCTGACTTCGCCGCGGGTCTTCACATCGGCTGTTCCGGCACGCATTGCTGCACGGAACGCCACTACTGCGTCATGAACGGCCTGTTCGCCCTTTACGGACTCGAGGCAGCAATCGTCGATGGTGTAATCGCCGACTTTGACGCCCTGCATATTGATTATATCAATTGTTTTGGACATTTTTTCACCTGTACAGCGTTATTTCTTTTTTGCTTTTTTGACGATAATGGTACCGCCGTTGGGACCGGGAACTGCACCGCGGACAAAGAGGAAGTTGTCTTCCACTTTCACAAGACGCAGATTCTGCACTGTTCTGTTGGCATTACCCAACTGACCGGGCATCTTTTTACCCTTCATGATGTTACCGGGTTTTTCACGGCAACCGATTGAACCGGGCTTACGATGCCAGCCGCCGCCGTGTCCGTCACGTCCGCCGCCGAAGTGGTGTCTTTTCATTACACCGGCAAAACCTTTACCTTTGGTGACTCCGGACACATCCAGAAATTCACCGGCAGCAAAGATGTCAGCCTTCATGACAGAACCGAGTTCCGCAACAGGATCTTCATCAGCGCGGAATTCCTTGATCACGGCAGGAGGATTGTCCTGAACGCCGGCTTTCGCCACGTTACCGAGAACGGCTTTGGAGGTGTTTTTCACCTTCTTGGTGCCGAATCCCACCTGCAGGGCGGAATAACCGTCCTTTTCCATTGTTTTCACGCCAACCACCACACAGGGGCCGGCTTCGATCACTGTGACCGGCACAAGCACGCCTTCTTCATAGACCTGCGTCATACCGATCTTTTTTCCGATCAAACCTTTCATTTTTCTCCTTTCCGGCACATACCCTTTCGGAAATAAGGGGCCTTGGTGCCGATTCCTGCTTTTATAGGCAGAACTGATATTTATCAGTTACCGACTTTGATTGTGATTCCCACACCGGCAGGCAGGTTGAGCTTTTTAAGCTCGTCCACAGTCTTGGCGGTCGGTTTGATGATGTCCAGCAGTCTCTTGTGAGTGCGGATCTCAAACTGATCCATGGACTTTTTGTCCACGTGGGGTGAACGGTTCACAGTCATGCGCTCAATCCGGGTTTTCAGCGGAATGGGGCCGACGACGATAGAACCGGTGCGTTTTGCCGTATTGAGGATCTCTGCCACAGACTGGTCAAGGATCCCATGCTCATAAGCCTGAAGCTTGATACGGATCTTCTGAGCAGTTTTCTGAGCTGTTCTCGTTGTCATTTTGCTTGTTTCTCCACAATTTTATCTTGAATTACATTTGGTACCTTTTCAAAGGAGAAGGGCTCCATTGTATAGGAAGCACGACCCTTGGTCAGAGAGCGGATGGCTGTAGCATATCCGAAAAGTTCGGAAAGGGGAACCTGTGCGGTAATGCGTACAGTGTTGTCCTGAGTATCCACTTCCATGATAGATCCGCGGCGGCTGGTCACGTCACCGATGACGTCACCCATGTTTTCTTCGGGAGCAGTCACTTCAACCTTCATGATAGGTTCAAGCAGGCAGAGACCGGCTTTGCGGGCTGCATCTTTCAATCCCATGGAGGCTGCCACTTTAAACGCCATTTCGGAGGAGTCAACAGGGTGATAGCTTCCGTCCATGATGTCGATGTGGAAGTCGGTGCAGGGATAACCGGCAAGAATACCAGTCTGGGCAGCTTCACGGATACCCTGTTCGATGGGCTTGATAAATTCTTTGGGAATGTTACCGCCAACGACTTTGTTTTCGATGGTGATACCATGACCTCTTTCTTTCACGTAGAGGTTCATGATAACATGACCGTACTGACCGCGTCCACCGGACTGACGGACAAACTTGGAGTCAGCATTGGAATCTTTCATCACAGTTTCGCGGTAAGCAACTTCAGGCTGACCGGAGTTGCAATCTACTTTGAACTCTCTGCGGAGACGGTCCATGATGATGTCAAGGTGCAACTCACCCATACCGGAGATAATGGTCTGACCGGTTTCGGTATCGCTCTTGATGGTAAAGGTGGGGTCTTCATCGGAAAGTGCGCCAAGTGCATTGTAAAGTTTATCACGATCCTGGGAGGTTTTGGGTTCCACAGCGATAGAGATAACAGGTTCGGGGAAGTGCATGGATTCCAGAGCGATGGGAGCAGATTCGTCACAGAGAGTATCACCGGTGGTGATGTTCTTGAGACCCACAGCTGCTGCGATATCGCCGCAGAACACTTCTTCACGTTCTTCACGATGGTTTGCGTGCATCTGGATCAGACGGCCCAGACGTTCACGTTTACGGGTACGGGGATTATACACGGTCACGCCGCGGATAGCTTCACCGGAGTAAACACGGAAGTACACAAGACGACCGACGAAGGGGTCAGACATAACTTTGAATGCAAGAGCAGCAAAGGGTTTGTCATCGCCAACAGTACGGACTTCTTCTTTTTCAGTATCAGGATTGATACCTTTGGTTTCCCAGATATCAACGGGAGAGGGAAGGTAATCAATAACAGCATCAAGAAGAACCTGCACACCTTTGTTCTTGAAAGCTGTTCCGCAGAATACAGGAACAATGCTTCCGGCGAGTACGGCTTTACGCAGGGCATCTTTGACCATTTCGGTGGGAGGCATTTCATCGCCAAGATAGATTTCCATGACGGCATCATCTACTTCAGCAACACATTCCACCAGGAAGGAACGGGCTTCTTTCAGAGCATCAACGTAATCTTCGGGAACTTCTTCAATACGGATAACTTCCCCGTTGTCGCCGTCGAAGTACACTGCTTTTTCGTTCAATACGTCAACAACACCCTTGAACTGGGCTTCAGCACCCATAGGAATTACCATGGGAACAGCGTTGGCTCTGAGTTTTTTGCGCATATCTGCAACAACTTTGTCAAAATTGGCACCGGTACGGTCCATTTTATTCACAAAGGCAATGATAGGCACAGAATATTTTTTGGCCTGGCGCCAAACAGTTTCAGTCTGGGGCTGAACACCACCCACAGAGCAGAACACTGCAACAGCTCCGTCGAGCACGCGCAGAGAACGTTCCACTTCCGCAGTGAAGTCTACGTGGCCGGGAGTGTCGATAAGATTGATACGATGCTGCTTCCAGAAGCATGTGGTAGCAGCAGATGTGATGGTAATACCGCGTTCCTGTTCCTGAGCCATCCAGTCCATGGTGGCAGAACCTTCGTGTGTTTCACCGATCTTGTGATTCACACCGGTATAGAAAAGGATACGTTCGGAAAGAGTGGTCTTGCCGGCGTCGATGTGAGCCATGATCCCGATATTACGGGTTTCAGCAAGATGCGCTTTGCGCTTTTCTGACTCTTTATAGTCAATATTCAACTGTTTTGTCGGTGTCATAAAGCTGTCCTGTACTCTTTATTACCATCTGTAATGAGCAAAAGCCTTATTGGCCTGTGCCATTTTGTGGGTATCATCTTTCTTCTTGATAGATGCACCGGTATTATCAAAAGCATCAAGAAGTTCAGATGCGAGGGCTTCCATCATGGATTTTCCCTTTTTTGCCTGGGAATAGGTAGCGATCCAGCGCATAGCAAGGGCAACCTGACGTTCTGCGGGAACTTCAAGAGGAACCTGATAAGTAGCACCACCAACGCGACGGCTCTTGACTTCCAGCTTGGGTTTGATGTTTTCCACTGCCTGAAGGAACACTTCCAGAGGCTCCATATCCTTTTTCTTGCTCTTGAGCACATCGAATGCTCCGTAAACGATCGACTGGGCAACTGTCTTTTTACCGTTGCGCATGATCGTGTTGATGAGTCTGGCGACCAATTCGCTGTTGTACTTCACATCGGGCGTCAGCTCTCTCTTTGTGATTCTGCGTCTTCTCATTAGATTTTATACCTCTATTTGTTACAACATTATAACACTGTTTTCAATCCCCGGAATTTCACCGGGAAGCACTTATCCGGTCTCCACCGGATAATACAGTTATTCAGTTTTACGGTTTATTTTTTCTTTTTGCCTGTTTCTTCACCGGCTTTCGGAGTTTTTGCACCGTATTTGGAACGACCCTGACGGCGGCCGTCCACTCCGAGACTGTCAAGTGCACCGCGTACTACGTGGTAACGTACACCGGGAAGGTCACGGACCCTGCCGCCCTTCACGAGAACAACACTGTGTTCCTGAAGATTGTGGCCTTCGCCACCGATGTAGGCAGTCACTTCAATTCCATTTGTAAGACGCACGCGGGCGATCTTACGCATAGCGGAGTTCGGTTTTTTGGGAGTTCTGGTTGTCACCTGCAGGCAGACGCCACGGCGCTGCGGGCATTTGGACAGAGCCTTAGATTTGCTCTTGACCGCTTTAGAAGAGCGGCCCGATCTGACCAACTGATTGATTGTCGGCATGTTTTTTCACCTGTTGTGTTGTTGCGGTTCTTATTTTGTTAAAATGACTATTTAATTTATCACCGTTATAACAAAAAGTCAACCGCGGTTTCCATATTTTTTTTGGATTATTGTAAAAATTTGCTCTTCCCGAACTCAAAATACCCTTTTGCGTCCGGGAAGATTTTTTTCATTTTTTCTTTTTTTCCGTTTTTTTTCCGAGAAATTTTACTTATTCCTCATCATAATTCCGGGTAGGATCGAATTCGCTGTCGTCCAATTCGTCTTCAAACTCATCGGCAGACTCTTCAAACTCGTCCGCAAAGACATCCTCCTCGGGAGTGATCTCAGCAAGGAATTCATCATCTTCAAAATCCTTGTCATCACCGAAAATCTTCTCAATATCCTCTTCCAGAGCCCCGGTATATGCAGCCATGGTACGGGGTTTGGCAGCAGGAGCAAGAGTGACTTCCGGCTCAATTTCTTCACCCAGTCTCTTGAGCCCCAGGCTCTGGAATCTGGAGGAACCGGTACCGGCAGGGATCAGGTGACCTGTGATCACGTTTTCCTTGAAGCCGCGCAGCACGTCCACTTTCCCCAGAGTTGCCGCATCTGTAAGAATACGGGTGGTATCCTGGAAGGAGGCGGAGGAGATAAAGCTTTCTGTTTCCAGAGATGCTTTTGCAATACCCATCAGGATGGGCTCCCCTACAGCAAGAACACCATTTCCGCTCTTGCGGATCTCTTCATTGGCGTGCTTGAACTCATAACGGTCAACCTGTTCGCCTTTGAGGAAGGGAGTTGTACCGGGATCAATGATACGCACTTTCTGCATCATCTGACGGATAATGATTTCAATGTGTTTGTCATTGATCTCCACACCCTGGGCTCTGTACACCTTCTGGATCTCGGTAACGATATACCGCTGCAGTTCGTGAGGTCCGCAGATCTCCAGAAGTTTCTGGGGAATGATGGATCCAACTGTAAGTTTCTGACCTTTGCGGACATAATCGCCTTTACTCACGATCAGGTGCTTGGAGGTGGGAATGATGTGTTCTTCAGGACTGTCGGGCTTATCCGGATCACGGATGATAATGGTCTGACGTCCTTTCATATTCTTCCCTCTTTCCACGATACCGTCGATACGGGCGATTTCAGCAACTTCCTTGGGAATACGGGCTTCAAACAGCTCGGCAACACGGGGAAGACCCCCGGTAATATCTCTGTTTTTCTGCTGCTGACGGGGCACTCGGGCAAGAGTCATACCGGCACGGACTTTCTGACCCTTACGCACCATAAGCAATGCACCTGTGGGCAGCGGATAGCTGTTGAGAAGATTTCCATTGGCATCATTGATGACCACCTGGGGAGCAAGGTCGTCACGGTGTTCCATAACTTCCAGTGCTTCATTGCCGCCGCGGCTCTTCTTGTTCAGAGTCATTCCTTCGATCAAGTCACCGTAGTCAACAATACCTTCTTTTTCTTCGCAGATGATGGGCATGTGGTAACCGTCCCATGTAGCCAGCTTTTCACCGACTTTGACCTTGTCGCCGTCTTTCTTTTTCAGAATAGCACCGACTTCAGCGGGGAACCTTTCCAGTTCGGCATCTTTCACAGCGTCAGCCCAGAAGTCATAATCCGTTGCAAAAATTGCCCCCATGACTTCGGCTTCCTGACGGGCGCGTTCCTTGGCGTTGGTTTCATATTCCCGGGCTTTTTCTTCATCATAGATGATGATATAGCCGTTTTTGTTCACTACAAGATCGTCACCGTTTTCATCTTTTACAGAAACGATATGTTCAAAACGCAATGTTCCTGCCTTGTGAGCGGAAACAGCAGGCATTTTTCCGCCGCTACCGGAGGAGATACCCCCGATATGGAATGTACGCATGGTAAGCTGGGTACCGGGTTCACCGATGGACTGGGCGGCAATAATACCCAGAGCATCACCGATTTCAGCATTTCTGTCAGTTGCAAGGTTTTTACCATAGCATTTGACGCATACACCATGTTCCACATCGCAAGTAAGAACAGAACGGATCATCACCTTGGAGATACCGCGTTTTTCAATCAGATCCGCAATGGCGGGAGTAAACTCTTCACCGGCACGGATAATACAGGAACCGTCAGATTTTGCGGGGTCCCGGATATCCTGGGCACTGTATCTGCCGATAAGACGCGCCTTCAGAGGCAGCATGACTTCATCCCCTTCCACGATCGCTTCCACGAAGATACCCTGGAGAGTTCCGCAATCTTCTGTACGGCAGATAATATCCTGTGCTACGTCCACAAGTTTACGGGTCATGTAACCGGAGTCAGCAGTTTTGAGAGCTGTATCCGCCAGACCTTTACGGGCACCGTGGGTACTGATAAAGTACTCAGCCACTGTCAACCCTTCACGGAAGGAGGAAAGAATAGGACGCTCAATGATCTCTCCGGAAGGTTTGGTCATAAGACCGCGCATACCAGCAAGCTGTTTGATCTGGTCTTTACTTCCCCGGGCTCCGGAGTCAAGCATGGCGTACACAGGGTTGAGTTCAATACGGGAGGCAGCTTCCACTTCTTTGGTAAGAGCTTCTGCTACAGTATTGGCTGTCACTGTCCATGCGTCGATGATCTGGTTGTGACGTTCTCTTTCAGACAGAGCACCGGATTTTTCACTTTCAATGATCCCGGCAATCTTTTCTCTTGTACTGCGGATAAGTTCTGTCTTTTCCTTGGGAATAAGCATGTCTGCCACAGAAATGGAGAAGCCGGCAACAGTAGCATACTTGTATCCCAGATTTTTCAGACGGTCAAGCTGATCGATGGTTCCGTCATGACCGATATGTGCATAAGCGTCGGCAATGAGTTTTCCAAGATCTTTCTTCTTGACGATGGCGTTGTGGAATCCAAGTTCTTTCGGCCAGATGCTGTTGAAAATACATCTGCCGGGAGTTGTCACGATATATTTATCTGTCTCATTGCCTCTGGGAGTTTTTACTCCGAAATCAGGGTTGGGCAGACGGATGGCATCATGGATCTTGATATAACCGCTGTCCATAGCAAACAATACTTCATTCACATCCCGGAATGTCCGCATACGTTCTTTGTTGCGGGGGTCGCAGGTAAGATAATATACCCCCAGCGTAATATCCTGTGTGGGTGTGGTAATAGGCTTACCGTTGGCAGGGGAGAAGATATTGTTCACAGAAAGCATGAGCAATTTACATTCCAGCTGTGCCGCAGGGGACAGGGGAACGTGAACAGCCATCTGGTCACCGTCGAAGTCAGCATTGTAAGCTGTACACACAAGAGGATGCAGACGGATGGCGGATCCTTCAATAAGAATAGGATCAAATGCCTGGATACTCAAACGGTGCAATGTAGGAGCACGGTTCAGCATCACAGGATGTCCTTTTGTCACTTCCTCCAGAATATCCCACACCACAGTTTCACCGCGTTCGATCATCTTTTTGGCACCGCGGACAGTATGAGCCACACCGCGTTCCTTCAGATAACGGATGATAAAGGGTTCAAAAAGGACAAGAGCCATCTTCTTGGGAAGACCGCACTGGCGCAGCTGCAGTTCAGGACCTACAACGATCACAGAACGTCCGGAATAGTCCACACGTTTACCCAGCAGGTTCTGACGGAAACGTCCCTGCTTACCTCTCAGCATATCGGAAAGGGATTTGAGAGCGCGGTTTCCGGCACCGGTCACTGCACGACCGTGACGGCCGTTATCCATGAGAGCGTCCACTGCTTCCTGAAGCATACGTTTTTCATTACGGATGATCACATCAGGAGTACGGAGCATAAGAAGACTCTTCAGACGGTTATTTCTGTTGATAACTCTTCTGTAGAGATCATTCAGGTCGGATGTTGCAAATCTGCCGCCTTCCAGAGGAACCAGAGGACGCAGATCGGGAGGGATCACAGGCAGAACTTCCATGATCATCCATTCAGGACGGGAGTTACTGTTGATGAATCCTTCCAAAACACGCAGACGCTTGGAATATTTCTTACGGATCGCTTTATTGTTGGTCTTTTTGAGTTTCTCATCCAGTTCGTCTTTTTCCTTCTGCAGATCCATATCCTGCAAAAGAGTACGGATAGCGGGCGCACCCATATCCACCTGGAAAGAGTCACCATAGTCATCTCTTGCTTCGCGGTATTTTGCTTCTGTAAGAGACATACCCTTTGTCAAAGGAGTATCACCGGGATCGGTAACCACCCAGTCTTCATAGTAGATGATACGTTCCAATGCACGCACTGTAACATCAAGCATAAGTCCGATACGGCTGGGCAGACATTTGAAGAACCAGATATGGGAAACGGGTACAGCCAGCTCAATATGGCCCATGCGTTCACGACGCACTTTGGACTGGGTCACTTCCACGCCGCAACGGTCGCAGATGATCCCTTTGTTCTTACTCTTTTTATACTTTCCGCAGGAACATTCCCAATCCTTTGTGGGACCGAAGATCTTTTCACAGAAAAGACCGCCGCGTTCGGGCTTGAAAGTTCTGTAATTGATCGTTTCGGGATTCTTGACTTCGCCGTGACTCCAGGAACGGATCACTTCAGGAGAGGCCACCTTGATGGAGACCACCTCAAAAGCATTCACCGATGCCTGCTGTACGGCAGCATCATTGTTGAGATTGTTTTCTATCATTGTCATTCCTCCCCTTATTTATTCTCGGTATCGGCACGTTTCACTGTACGCACATCAAGACACAAACTCTGCATTTCCTTCATCAAAACGTTGAAGGACTCAGGTCTGCCTGCTTCGAGTACATTTTCTCCGCGTACAATAGATTCGTAGATCTTGGATCTTCCGGTAACGTCGTCACTCTTGACAGTAAGCATTTCCTGCAGGGTATGTGCTGCACCGTAAGCCTCAAGTGCCCACACCTCCATTTCCCCGAAACGCTGACCCCCGTGCTGGGCTTTACCGCCCAGAGGCTGCTGGGTAACCAGAGAGTAGGGACCAACGGCACGGGCATGGATCTTGTTGGCAACAAGGTGGTCAAGTTTCAGCATGTAGATCTGACCGACCATGACGCGCTGATCAAACTTGTTACCGGTACGGCCGTCGTAAACATCAGTCTTACCGTCATATTTATCCCCTTCAGGAGTTTCACGGAAGCCCCATTTATAATTGTGTCCGGTACGTTCCGCTTCTTTCGCATTGGCTTTTTCCATCATTTCAACAATAGTGGATTCCTGCACCCCGTCAAAGACAGGGGTGGCAACTTTCATGCCAAGCATCTTAGCCGCCCATCCCAGGTGTGTTTCCAGAACCTGTCCGATGTTCATACGGCTGGGCACGCCCAGGGGATTCAGCACGATATCCACAGGTGTTCCATCTTTCAGGAAGGGCATATCTTCCACAGGAACAATACGGGAAACAATACCCTTGTTACCGTGGCGGCCTGCCATTTTATCACCAACCTGGATCTTGCGTTTGGAGGCAACATAAACTTTCACCTTCTTGATGGTACCGGATTCTTCCGCACCACCATTCATCAAGGCTTCGATATTGGCATCACGGTCCTTTTCGATCTTATCGAATTTGGGTTTGAAATCCTTTACGATGTTCATGATCGCTTCCTTGGTGGGGCAATCATCCATCTTGAAGGTATCATACTGCTGGGCAAGTTTATTGATGGAAGGACGTGTCACTTTTCTGTTGGAAGAGATAAGGATGGCATTTTCCTTTGCAGATGCACCGTCATAAATGGGACAGGGCAGCTTTTTCTGGAAAAGTTCATCCGCAAGTTTCTCTGTAAGTTCAGCAAGAAGCTGGGCACGTTTTTCCTTGTATTCGTCTTTGATATGTCTGGTCTGCTGTTTTTTCTGCTGATTGGTCATAGCGGGATGTTCAGAATTCTTGGCGTATTCAATACGCACATCCATAACAATACCGCCTTTACCACTCTGGACATACAGACTGGAATCTTTCACATCCGCAGCCTTTTCTCCGAAGATGGCACGCAGCAGGCGTTCTTCAGGAGCAAGCTCTGTTTCGGATTTGGGAGTGATCTTACCAACAAGAATATCGCCGGGCTTTACTTCAGCACCCAGACGGACAACACCATCAGGACCGAGATTTTTCAGCAGATCTTCACTTACATTGGGAATATCTTTTGTGATTTCTTCGGGTCCGAGTTTGGTATCACGGCTGGTGATCTCAAATTCATCAATGTGAACACTTGTATAAACATCTTCCTTCACAAGTCTTTCACTGAGGATGATCGCGTCTTCGAAGTTATATCCGCACCAGGGCATGAAGGCAACCATCACGTTCTTACCCAGAGCAAGTTCTCCCTGATCTGTGGCTGCACCGTCAGCAATGGGATCGCCCTTCTTCACAACCTGTCCTTTTCTCACGATGGGACGCTGATTGATACAGGTACCCGCATTGGTACGGAGGAATTTCACAAGTTTGTAAGTCTGGGGATGTTCATCCGCTGTTTCAGCAAGTTCCTTACCATCATTGGTAATGATAATACGGCTGCCGTCAACTTCAGCAACGATACCGTCGTCAGCTGCAACGATAACGGCACGGGAGTCTACAGCCACCTTCTTTTCCATACCGGTTCCCACATAGGGGGATTCCGTAATGAGAAGAGGTACGCCCTGACGCTGCATGTTGGATCCCATCAGAGCACGGTTGGCGTCGTCGTGTTCAAGGAAGGGGATCAGTGCAGCGGCAGCACTGACAAGCTGTTTGGGAGAAACGTCCATAAACTGGACAGATTCACGGGGATACTCGGCAGCTTCACCGTAATAACGTGCCATCACAGTGGGATTGACAAATTTCTTGTCTTCTGTAAGGGGAGCGTTAGCCTGGGCAATAACATACTTTTCTTCCTTGTCAGCAGGCATATAAATGATCTCATCAGTAACAACGCCATCCACAACTTTGCGGTAGGGGGATTCCAGGAATCCGTACTGATTGATCTTTGCATAAAGACTCATGGAGGAAATAAGTCCGATGTTGGGTCCTTCAGGAGTTTCAATAGGACAGATTCTTCCATAGTGGCTGGAGTGCACGTCGCGGACTTCAAATCCGGCACGTTCACGGCTCAATCCTCCGGGTCCGAGAGCAGAAAGACGGCGCTTGTTCGTCAGTTCGGAAAGGGGATTGGTCTGATCCATGAACTGGGAAAGCTGATTGCGTGCAAAGAAATCACGCACAACACCGATAAACGCCTTGGGATTGATGATCTTTTCAGGATTGAGGTTCATTGCTTCATCAGGATTGCTGAGGGAAAGTTTTTCACGGATGAGACGTTCAGTCCGGAAAAGCCCCACTCTGCAATGATTCTGCAAAAGTTCACCTACAGTACGCACACGGCGGGCACCAAGATGGTCAATATCATCTGTATGACCGTTGCCGTTACGCAGTTCCATAAGCATTTTGGTAGCCTTCATAAGGTCAGATGCTTCCAGGATACGTGCTGTGGGCGGATTTTTAAGTTTATCGAAACCAAGTCTTTCATTGATTTTGAAGCGGCCGACAGTACCCAGGTCATAACGTTTGTTGTCAAAGAAATGACGCATCAGGAGCAGCTTGGCGTTGGCAGTACTGGGCGGATCGCTGGGACGCATCTTTTTATAGATCTCACGGAGAGCATCATCAGAAGTAAGATTCTGATCTTTTGCGAGGCAGTTCACAAGATATGCTTCACCGTTCGGGGTGTAAACGAGATCCACATTCTTGATCTTGGCTTCGGAAAGAGTCTTAACGATGTTCTCATCGAGAGTTGTAAGTTTATCTACAAGCATATCGCCATTTGCAGAATAAACAGGTTCGATGGTATGATATACCTTCACGTCCTCTGCTTTAAGCAGCTGGGCGGGAGTCATGGTCTTGATTTCATAGACTTCAGAGAGAATATCTCTGTCAGTTTCATAGCCGATGGCACGCAGGAATGTCGTAATAAGGAACTTTCTTCTGCGACGCTGACGGTCAAGATAGATATAGATATGATCATTGATATCAAATTGTACTTCCAGCCAGTTTCCGCGGTCAGGAATAATACGGAAAGAATAAAGGAAACGGCCGCTGGAATGACGGGTCTTTTCAAAACAGATACCGGGTGAACGGTGGAGCTGACTGATGATCACACGTTCAGCACCATTAATGATAAAGGTACCGCGTTCGGTCATCATGGGGATCTCGCCGAGCGAAACCCTCTGGGAAAATACCGCATCTTTTACTTTAAGTTTAAAATCAGCAGAAAGTGCTGCCTGATAGGAAAAACCATCCTTGATGCAGTCAACAATTTCTTTTTTTGGATATTCGATATTATATGAAACGAACTCCAGAACCATCTGTTTGTCGTAACTGGAGATGGGAAAAACATCATTAAAGACTTCCTGAAGTCCCTGATTTACCCTTTTATCGGGATCGGTGCCGAGTTGGAGAAAAGATTTGTAAGAATCGATCTGAACCCCGATCAAGTCCGGAATTTCCAGCACTTCTCTCAATTTACCATAATTAACGCGTTCAGGCATTATTACCACCCCATTTGTCGTTGTGCGTAGCAGTCTAAATTAAAACGCAGAGACTCTGCGAAATCCGCGGACAGCCCGAACCGCGAATTTTTTTACAAATAAAAACACAGGAAAGCGGGGGGCCTCCTCTGGGATGTCCCCCGCAATTCCGACCGGATCAAAAAATCCGGAAAATGAAGTCCAATTACTTGACTTCGACTTTGGCACCAGCGTCTTCAAGCTGTTTTTTGATCTTGTCAGCTTCTTCCTTGGACACACCTTCTTTGATGGCCTTGGGAGCAGAATCAACGAGATCTTTAGCATCTTTGAGTCCGAGACCGGTAATAGCACGGACTTCTTTGATCACGTTGACTTTGGCAGCGCCGGCGTCAGCGAGGATCACATTGAATTCAGTTTTTTCTTCAGCAGGAGCAGCGGCAGCAGCGGCAGCGGGAGCTGCAGCAACAGCAACAGGAGCTGCGGCACTGACACCGAGTCTGTCTTCAAGGGCTTTCACAAGTTTGGAAAGGTCGAGAACAGAGAGTTTCTCGATGTAGGAAATGAACTGTTCCATTTCCGCGGTAACTTCAACTTTGGCTTCTTCAGACATTATAGTCCTCCATATATTTTTTTATTAATTGGGCTTTTCTTCAAGTTTGTTTTTGTAAGCATTCAGAACATTAAGAATGCTTGCGGCCTTGGCATTGAGAACTCTCACGAGGCCTGTGGGTACCGCCACGAGAAGTCCGAGCAGCTGAGCACGGAGCTGATCTTTGGTGGGCAGACTGGCCATAGCCTTGACCTCTTCAGCGGAGAGCATACCGCCTTCAATGTAACCACCTTTAGCTGCAAGAACGTTTTTGGTATCCTTGGCAAATTCTTCAATGACTTTAGCGGTCTGACCGGGATCATCTGTTCCGAAGATCACTGCTGTGTCACCGGAAATCTTGGTCTGGGCGATCGCTGTAATTCCTTTGGCTTCTGCCACTTTAGCAAGCACACGGTTTTTAAGCACGTGGCATTTTGCGCCTGTGGCAACGATCTTGCCGCGGAAAGCAGCAAGTTCTTTAGCTTTCAGTCCTTTGTAGGATACGAAATAAATAAAATTCGCACCTTCAAAAAGTTCAGAGATTTCCTCGAACATCTGGACTTTTTCAGCTCTCATCACTTTAGCAGTACTCATTCTTTAGTCTCCTTATCCAAACCACGAAGATCGATACGGATCCCGGGAGTCATGGTTGCGGAAACTGTGCAAGACTGCATGTAGATACCTTTTGCAGAAGCAGGTTTCGCTTTGTTGAGAGCACGGATCACTGCAATACAGTTTGCTGCGAGAGCTTCGGGAGCGAAGGAAAGTTTACCGACAGGAACCTGCACACAGGCACCTTTGTCAGCACGGAATTCCACACGTCCGGCTTTAGCTTCTTTAACAGCATCAGCGATCTTTTCAGTCACAGTACCGGTTTTGGGGTTGGGCATCAAACCTTTGGGACCGAGCTGACGGCCCAGAGGACGTACCTTTGCCATAGCAGAAGGAGATGCAATAAGAACATCAAAATCAACCCAGCCGCCTTTGATCCTTTCGATCATATCTTCGAAGCCCACAAAGTCTGCACCGGCAGCTGTAGCTTCATTACGATGGGAATCATTGTCAGAGATGACTGTGACAACAACTTTCTTCCCTGTTCCGCTGGGCAGGGGTACTGCACCGCGAACGGTCTGGTCTGTCTGTTTGGGATCTACACCGAGCTTGAAAGAAAGTTCGACAGTCTGATCGAACTTGGGCTGGGGCATTTCCTTCAGAACGTTGAGCGCATCAATGAGCTGGTACGCACTGTTCTGCGTAATCTTCTCACTCTGTGCCTTGTAAAGTTTACTGCGTTTAGGCATCGACCACCTCGATTCCCATGCTGCGGGCAGTGCCGGCGATAATTCTGTACGCCGCTTCCTCGCTGCCGGCATTCAGATCGTTTTTCTTCGTCTCCACGATCTGAAGAATCTGTGCTTTCGTAATCTTTCCAACAATTTCCCGTCCGGGATTGTGGGAAGCGGAAGCTACCCCTGCAGCCTTCTTGATAAGAACGGCAGCGGGAGGACTCTTCAGGATGAAGGTGAATGAACGATCCTGGTAAACAGTGATCACGACGGGAATGACAAGACCCGCCTGAGCCTGTGTTGCGGCATTGAACTTTTTGCAGAAGTCCATGATATTAACCCCAGCCGAACCGAGAGCCGGACCGACGGGAGGTGCAGGATTAGCTGCACCTGCGGGAATCTGCAAACGAATCTCCGCTGTTACCTTTTTCGCCATTTGTTCCTCCGTATTCGCGCTCCGGTTCGGACTGGCAGGGCTCCTCCCGTGACCGCGATGCGTTTACTGTATAAAACGAGTTAATCAGAACCGGGGAAGATCACTCTTCATCCCGTTCGACCTGCCAAAACTCAACCTCAATAGGAGTAGAACGGCCGAAAATGGATACGGTAAGTTTCAATTTACCATGTTCCGCATCCACTCCACCGACAGCTGCGGTGAAATTCTCGAAGGGGCCGTCTTTGATTCTTACTCTGTCACCGATCTGATAGGTGACAGCCGGACGGGCTGTTGCCTCATCCTCTTCCGGTACATTGATCCATGTTCCGATCTCTTCATCAGACATAGGCATGGGATGATCGCCGCCGCAGCTGAATGTAATCACTCCGCGGACTCCATGGATAAATGTCCATACAGTTTCATTACGATCACCGTTTTCTTTGTAAAGTTCCATGCGGCAGAAAACATAACCGGGAAAAAGTTTCCGTCTTGTTTCCTTTTTAACACCATTCTTCACTTCAATAAGTTTTTCAGTGGGAATGAGTATCTCATACACAGGAATGGAAGGATCATCCAGTTTGATCTGGCCTTCTATATTTTCCCTTACACGGTTTTCCTGTCCGGAAAGCGTGTGCAGAACGAACCACTGTCCTTTACCTGTATTATCCATCATCTGTCAAGCTCCTGAAATTCTCTCTGAATAGTGTTTATTGGGATCTTCTCCAACCGGCAAATGTGACAATTTCTGTTAATCAGAACGTTGTCAGATACTTCACGACTTTGAAGAGAATCTGATCAACCACTGTAATAAAGGCAGTACTGACCGCAAGGGCAATAATCACCAGTACAGTGGATTCAAAAAGCTGATCGCGTGTAGGCCAGGAACTTTTCCGCATCTCATCCATTGTGTTGCTGAAAAATGATCTGATAGAATCAATTACAGCTCCGGCAATTTCAGATATTGTTTTCTTTTTGTCCATACCCGCTTCCTTTTCTTAAAATTCTTTTCAAGCGATAATTTGTATAAAAAAAATGGCAGGGGCGGCAGGGTTCGAACTTGCGACCTGCGGTTTTGGAGACCGCTGCTCTGCCAACTGAGCTACACCCCTATGATAAAAACCCCGGGCTCATTTGAACCCGGAATTCTGATAAGAAAACCTTACTTGGTTTCCTTATGAACTGTGCGTTTCCGGTCAAACTTACAGAACTTTTTGATTTCAAGACGACCGGGAGTATTCTTTTTCTCCTTAGTCGTAGTATAGTTTCTGCGTTTGCACTCGGTGCATTCAAGTGTAATAATTTCGCGCATTTTGATTCTCCAGGAATCTCATAAGACAAGGCGCACTTTATCAGTGCGCACTCGTCAAAACCATGAAATCCCGATTATTCGATGATTTCAGTTACGCGTCCGGAAGCAACGGTACGGCCGCCTTCACGGATAGCGAAACGCTGGGTCTTTTCCATAGCGATGGGGGCGATGAGTTCCACATTGATGGTCACTCTGTCACCAGGCATTACCATGGGAACATCATCGGGAAGCTGGATGATACCAGTCACGTCAGTTGTTCTGAAGTAGAACTGAGGTCTGTAGTTGGAGACGAACTGTTTGTGACGTCCACCTTCTTCTTTGGTCAGAACGTAGAGTTCAGCAGTGAACTTCTTGTGAGGAGTGATAGAACCGGGTTTGGCAAGAACCTGACCACGTTCCACTTCTTCTTTCTTGGTACCGCGGAGGAGGCAACCGATATTGTCACCAGCTTCACCTCTGTCGAGTTCCTTGTGGAACATTTCAACACCGGTAATGGTGGTTTTGGTGGTGTCTCTGAGACCGACGATTTCAACTTCATCACCTTTAACAACAACACCGCGTTCCACACGACCGGTAACCACTGTACCACGACCTTCGATAGAGAAGATATCTTCGATAGGCATAAGGAAGGGTTTGTCGGTTTCGCGTTCGGGTTCGGGTACCCAGCTGTCACAGGCGTCCATCAGATTCTGAATGCATTCACAGGCAGGATCGTTGGGATCAGTAGCCTGGAGAGCAGGATATGCAGCACCTCTCACAATGGGGGTATCAGCATCAAAGTCATATTTTTCCAGAAGTTCGCGAATTTCCATTTCAACGAGTTCGAGAAGTTCGGGATCGTCAACGAGGTCAACCTTGTTAAGGAACACGATCAAACGGGGAACACCGACCTGTTTTGCAAGGAGGATGTGTTCACGGGTCTGGGGCATGGGGCCATCAACAGCACTTACTACGAGGATGGCACCGTCCATCTGAGCAGCACCGGTAATCATGTTTTTGATATAGTCAGCATGGCCGGGGCAGTCAACGTGTGCATAGTGACGGTTGGCGGTCTGATATTCCACGTGGGATGTAGCAATGGTCAGAATCTTGGTGGAGTCACGACGACCCTGAGATTCAGATGCTTTAGCAACCTGGTCATAGGGAATGTAATCCGCAAGACCTTTGAGGTTCTGCACATGGGTAATAGCAGCAGTGAGGGTGGTTTTGCCGTGGTCAACGTGTCCGATGGTACCAACGTTCACGTGAGGCTTCTCTCTTACAAATTTTTCTTTGGCCATTTCGGTCCTCCTTTTTGTGACAGTCGAATTAAACCGTCCAACATTTTTTTTGTTTGAAAAAAGTATGTTATATTCAAGTTGTTTGTTATTCCGCCGGATCGAAAAAGAAACTGGAGCCTACGACCGGAGTTGAACCGGTGACCTCATCCTTACCAAGGATGTGCTCTACCAACTGAGCTACGTAGGCATATACCATATCGTACCTGTTCGATGACAGCAGAACACTAATATACACCGGTTTTTCTCTTTTTCAAGCGGTTTTGCGAAAAAATATTGATTATTTCACATCCTTGCGTTTTTTATCCGCAAGTACCATTTTCTACAACCGGAGAATTCTATTCTACTTGTCATAAAAAAAATGGTGCTCGAGGGGAGACTCGAACTCCCACGGATCGCTCCACTAGCACCTCAAGCTAGCGCGTCTGCCATTCCGCCACTCGAGCACATTGCTCAGACAGTTTTTCCTGTCAATGCTAACTACTTTACACCATTTTTTTCATTTGTCAAGCCAAAAAGTAAAAAAAATCGCATTTTTCTTCATTTTTTCCATTTTTTTCTGTTTTTGCGGTCATTTTTCAGCCTTTTTTCACTCTGATCGTTGCTGCGAACAGCGAATTGCATACTGCCATGACCGCAGCAAACACAAACAATACCTCTACTCCCAACTTCTGCCACACCCAGCCACCAAGCGGAGCAGACAATATTGCTATAAAATGGTTGATGGAGATCCCGGTAGACAATGTTGAGGTAAGTTCATCCCGGTTTGACGCAAGCGTACGCACATATATATTGGTAGCAAGAGCTGTTGTACTCAATATCGTGTCAAGCAGAAAGTTTATACACAATACTGCGGTAACTGCACATACAGGAAACAACTTCCCGGCATATCCGTACATCAGACATACGCCGCTTAATATTACCGTATCCCAGATCATTACATTACGGTACCCCCAGCGGTCCGTGATCTTTCCTACAGCAGGTCCTGCAAATATGTTTACAAAAGCACACACGCCCATAAGCATCGCCATTTGTGCTGTGGTAAAATCATATTCCTTTATAAGCACATACGGGGCAAAGGTGATGAAGATCTGTTTCCGCGCCCCGTAAAAGAGTTCCAGAGCATAAAACTTTGAAAACTTCCGGTCAAGAAAAAGTCTGGGACGTTTTGAGGGTTCATTGGGTGCATTTTTTGAAAATGTACTGACAATACTTATCAGCATCAGCAGAGCTATAAAGATCCATAGTACATGAAACAGTGTTTTTTTCAGACTGGGCAAGCAGTTTCACCCCCACAAAAAACAGCGCGGCAACAATGAGACTGCCCGCCACACTTCCGAAATTCATCATTCCTGTAAGAAATCCCAGGGACTGCCCTGCATGCTCCGCCTTTGCCACCTGCATGGCAATAGAGGATCTTACCGGCATAACAAGATGTTCCCCCATACTCCAGATCATAATAAATGCTGTAACAAAGATCTTATCCGCAGGCACAAGCAGAAGTGCCGCACCCGCCATGGATATAAGTATCCCGATCCGCATGATCTTCCAATCGCTCACTTTATACAGCAGTGCAAGCACAAAAACCAGCAGAAGTCCGGGCAGTTCCCTGAAAAATTCAAGCCAGCCGCGTTCCACGCTGTCCATCCGGTAAACATCTGCAAGAAAATTATTCATTGCCGCAGAAAAACACCCTACAGCGATCCCCCATACAAAAATACTCAGAAAAAACGCTCCTGCGCCGGAATCTTTTTTGAATATTCCCCTGATTTTTTCCACACTTTCAGACACGATCATATTTTCTCCTCTTTCTGTGATCTTTTCATTCATTTTCCGCAGTGATATAGTCATGGAGAATCCGTATATCATTCACACTCCCATGAGTGATCTCCAGTACAAAAAACCGCAATCCGCCATCATAAAGAAGTCTTGCCGCTTTTGCCAGATTTTCCTCTTTATTCTGTACGGTAAGCGGCATGTGTCCATCGCTCCATTTTTCTTTCGGTACACTGCTGTCCCACACAGAAGCATGAAAATGACACATTTTTACAAGACCCGATGCCATCGCTTTTTCGATCTCTCCGTGAAAATCCCTGTCTGCAAGATGCGCTGAGATCCAGAGGTGTCCCATATCCAGACAGATGGGATGCTCAAGTTTCACCATATCTGAGGGAAACATATTCATACTTCCAAACGCTGGAAAATCGTTTTCTATGCACAATGTAAAATCCGGATATTCCGCCCGGATTTCCGCAAGATTTTTCCGCAGGAAGTCATACCGGAACGAAAACTCTTCTTCTCCGGTAAAATCCCGGTTGAGCCAGCTTCCTTCACAGAAGGCCAACTCCTTACGGTAAACCTCCCTCATACAATCGTAATATCCTTTTCCATGCCCGAATGCTTCCGGAGATACATCACTCATCAAAGCTCCGTGAAAAACAGACATATTTATGCCAGATTTCCGCATATACGCTATATTTTCTTCAATATCGGCAAATACTGCGGAAATTTTATCTGTTGCCAGATTCCAGTTTCTCGGCATATTCAATGGTGCATGAGCAGTCAGCGGAACACCTTCAGCAACCAGCATTTTGACCTGTTCTTCCGGTGCGGTATTATGCAGCTGTATTCCAAATTCCCAGTTGATTTTTTCACAATATTCGCGACAGGAAGAAAGTAAAGTTCGCCAATCCCCTTTCAACAAAGCTGTTGAACTCATATCCACCCGGATATTCTCTGTATTTTTCATCCTGCGCCCCCTTATTTTTCCCCTTTTCTGTTTTTCATGAAAATAACTGCTTTTTCTGTAACGACATAACTGCCCCCTGCCCCGTCAGCAGTAAAGATCTCTTCTGCAAATCCGGCAGCTCGCAAATTGCGCAAATGGCGTACGGTTTCCTCTTCAGGTAAAGTAAGTTTTTCTGCAAGGGAAGTAAGTTGGCAGGGCTTTTCTTCTGCAAGGAAAATTTCCAGAAGATTAAATTCGATATCTGTAAAAGTTTTTTCAGGCGGACGTTTCTTTACTGCGGGGATCTCAACAGGCACACTTTTCCCCAGAACCTTTGCAAACATCTCCAGAGTATCGGAAGAAACAACTTTCAATGAGGAAAACAATCCGGGTCTGTCAAGGAAATTCAACTGGACAGCATCCGGCAGGATCTTCTCAACAAGCAGCCGGAATCTTTCCGCAGATTGTACAGAATCATTGATTCCCGGGACAAGAAAAATCTCAAGAAACATTTGACATTTCCCCTTGCTCTCCCTTCTGAAATCCATGATCCCGGAAAGGATTTTTTCAAAGGTCACGCTTTTTTCGGGGCGGTTGATTGCACTGAATTCCTCCATACAGGAACCATCCAGAGAAGGAATGACAAGATGCACCTGTGACGCGATATTCCTTACGGCAGGATCACAGAAAAGAGAAGCATTGGTCAGAAGACAGATCTTCAGGGAAGGATAATTTTTTTTCACATGGGAAACGATCTCCCCGAATGACAAAGAGAGCGTAGGCTCCCCAAGTCCGGAAAAAGTCACATAATCCAGTGCATATTCCCCCATCTTCTGCTTGCGCTGCAAAAGCACCTCATCCAGCTCTCTGAGCACTGTTTCCGCAGGAAAAAATTCTTTGCGGATATTGGTGAGAAGGGTAGTGGAACCGCACTCACAGTAGATACAATCCATGGAACAGGTCTTGAAAGGGACAAGATTGATCCCCAGAGAACGTCCCAGCCGGCGGGATGCCACCGGTCCGAATATAAATTTTTGACTACAACTTTTCTGCATATTGCTCTGAAACTCCTGAAAATACCCGAAAACTCACTTCAACAGTGGAAAATCCTGTTGCATAAACATTCATCACCTGTTATATTAATATATTCACTTTTCCCGCTTTTTACAATGCCGGAGAATAAAAATAAACTTCTGAAAATGGAGGCTACATTGCTGGACTGGACTCAAATTTATGCGGCAGTATTCATTGTCGCTCTGGGTTTTTCTTTGCTGCTGACCCCGCTGTGCAGGATCATTGCAAGAAAAACAGGATTTCTGGATGTTCCCAAATGCGAAAACCACAAACTGCATAAAAATGCCACTCCCCTGCTGGGCGGGGCGGCAATGTATGGAGCATGGATCCTTACAGTTGCGGCAGGTTTTCTTGCAGCAAAATTTCTCCTTCCGGGAACAAGCGGGGAAGCAAAACTTTCCTCCGATCTGCAGGGGATCCATTTTGTTGCAACAGATTTTACAGTGATCTGCATCTGTGCGTTTGCCGCAGTCATACTGGGGCTGATCGATGATAAATATCCTCTGAAAGCAAGTACAAAATTTGCAGGTCAGCTTGTAATAGCAGTAGTAACAGCTCTTTTCAGTCATACAAAGATCTCCCTGTTTGTGGGGGTTCCCGGTTTTTCTTTTGTGATCACGGTCATGTGGTTTCTTTTCATTTTCAATTCCATAAACTTTTTTGACAACATGGATGGACTTGCCGCGGGAACAGCGGCTATCGCATTCTCCTTTTTTACGGCAGCGGCAATCTGGAACGAACAGTATTTTGTGGCGACTCTGGGGGCAAGTCTTGCCGGAAGCGTGATCGGTTTCTGGTTCTTCAATCATTCCCCGGCGTCTATTTTCATGGGAGACAGCGGCAGTCATTTTCTGGGGTACATGCTCGCCGTCATCAGTGCAAAAACCACCTATTACACACCGGATGTTTCCGCATTTCAGATGAATATCCTCATTCCGGTATTCATACTGGCAGTACCAATTTTCGATACGATCGCGGTAATGGTCATACGCATACTCAACGGCAAGCCGGTTTATGTGGGGGATCACAATCACATTTCCCACCGCTTCCATCACATGGGCATGACAAGAAAACGGGCTGTTCTTCTTGTACATATCCTGGGGATCATCTCCGGCCTGGGGGCGATGCCGTTACTGTGGGGTGACAGAAAGTCATGTATTCTTCTTCTGATACAGGGGCTTGCCATACTCCTTCTCCTGACTCTTCTGCAGCACTTCGGGAAGGGGACAGATCCGGAACTTTCCGGTAAAGAAAACAACAAATGATCAGAGGTTCTGACTATGAAAATCAATACAGCATGCAACGGTAATTCCACACGTTTTGAACGCGTCGGAGGCTCTCTTCAGCCCCGGATCTGTACAGGAAGCGACCTGAAAAAAATCCTTGAACTTGACCCGGCACAATGGGCTGTCACCAGCATAGAAACTGCAAAGTACAGTTGCGATGCAGAGTTTCTTGCTTTTCTTGACTCTGACCATAACGGCAAGATCCGGGTGGATGAGGTTAAAGAGGCGATTGCCTGGGTACTGCCCAGAGTAAAAGATTTTGAAGGATTTGAAAAAGGCTCCCAGGAGCTTGTTTTTTCCACATTGAACTGTGATACCCCGGAAGGTGCAGCCATTGCAAAATCAGCAAAATTTGCCATGAAAAATGCGGGGCTTCCGGATGCGGAAAAGATTACTCTTGCAGAGATCCGCGATCATAAAAAACTCATCTCCTACGGTCTTTCCAACGGCGACGGAGTCGTTCCTCCGGAACAGGTCTGTGTGGAAGACCTTTCCGCCTTTGCCGCACTTGTCATGTCCTGCTGCGGTAAAGTTCAGGATCTTTCCGGAGCGGACGGTATTGATTCTGCCATTGTTGCCTCCTTCGTTGATAAGGCAGGAAAATATATCGCATGGAAAAAGATGCCTGCGACAGATCCTGCCATCTTTTTCAAAGGGGAAAATACCGCTGCACTTTATGGAAAATTTACGGCGGTCAAAGAAAAAACCGATGAATATTTCCGGCTCTGTCAGGTAATGGCACTTGCAGAGGGGAATGTAAATATTTCCACACCCTCCCTTGATCCTCTGAACGTGGATTCCCTGGATGCCTTTATGAAAACAGCTCCCATTGCCAGGGCAACAGAAAAAGAGGTTCTGGATCTGAAAAGCAAGCTCAATCCTGTATGGAAAAAACCTCTGGAAGATTTCTTCACAGCTTTTGTACCGGAAAAAACTGTTATTTCCGGAGAAGATTGGAAAAATATATGCAATGAATTTCTTCCCTACACCAAATGGGTCACCGGCAAACCCTGCGATAATTTTGATTCATTCGATGAGGAAAAACTTGCAAAACTGGAAAAAGATCTTGCGGAAGGAATGGCAGGCAAACTGGAGGAACTTATTGCCCTGGACAAATCTTCCGGGGAAAATGTGATGTGTTTTTCCCAGGTACGCAAGCTCATTCTTTTCCAGCAGAACCTTTTTGAGTTTCTCAATAACTATGTGAGTTTGAAAGCACTGTTTGTTCTTGAACACTCCTCCATGCTCCAGCACGGGGAACTGATCATGGACGGAAGACATTTTTCCCTTGTCACTCCCCTTGCGGCAATAGCGGAACACAAAAAACTTGCAAGCAAATGCAATATCTGTGTCATGTATATTGAAACCGTAACGGGAGAAGGAGCAGCGTTGAAAAAGCAATCCTACGCTGTTGCCGTGACCTCCGGGGATATGAACAATCTGTTTGTGGGGAAATGCGGTATATTCATCACATTTGACAACAAAGTGTGTGATGCAAAAGTCGTAGATTTCATCCAGCAGCCGGTATCTTTTTCTGAAGCCCTGAAAATGCCCTTCCATAAATTCGGGGAACTGGTGGGCAAGCAGATGGATAAATTCTTCTCTGCCCGTTCCAAAGAGGTGGAAACAGGTGTAACAAAATCCTTTACGGAAGCCCAGACCTTCAAACCCGGCACAACCCCTCCCCCTGCCAAACCTCCTGTCCCCGGCAAACTGCCTGCGACAGCACAGACTCCTGCTTTCAGCGGTTCCATGATGCTTATGGGAGGCGGTCTGGGGATCGCGGCCATCGGAAGTTCCTTTGCATTTATGGCTCAGGCAATGAAGAATGTATCTGTATGGAATGTACTGTTCGTATTTCTGTGCATCATCCTTATTTTCAGCGGACCGCTGGTCATCATGTCCCTTATCAAACTTTACAGAAGAAGTATTTCCTCCTTCCTTGAAGCCGGAGGGGTAGCCATCAACAAAAGGATGCGTCTTACAAGAAAAATGGGAGCGATCTTTACGCGGGAGCCTGTGGTTCCCCTGAAGTGTTATCTGGATTCCGCGGACATCGTCAACGGTACATTTGCCAAACTTGCCGAAATGGAAAACCGCAGCAATGCATTGCGGAAAACAGTATGGATCGTTGTTGCGATCCTCATCCTCCTTGTCACAGGTATTGTGATCTGCTTCAAATGCTGTCCGGATTCCGCAGCAGAGAAATGGCTGGTGAAAAGATTTACAAAGACTGCTGTTGAAAAGCCGGTCAAATGTGATAAAGAGAAAAAAGCTGCTGATGCAAAACAGACTGCAAAAGCTGATACGGAAAATAAAAAAACGGATAATGCAGTAAAAACAGGAGCAAAAGCTCCGGAAACAAAAAAGAAATGATCTTTTTCTGCAACAAATACAAAACGGAATAAAACAATTTTTACCATAAAAAAAGGAGCAATATAATGGGTTTTGCCTGTGGTTTCGTCGGTCTCCCCAACGTGGGGAAATCCACTCTTTTCAATGCACTCTGCCGCGGCGGCGCCGCTGCTGCCAACTTTCCTTTCTGTACCATTGACCCCAATACCGGGATCGTGGAAGTACCGGACAAACGGCTGGATACTCTTGCAGAGATGGAAAAATCTGCAAAAGTCGTTCCTGCCACCCTCAAATTTATTGACATTGCCGGTCTTGTAAAAGGCGCAAGTCAGGGGGAAGGACTGGGGAATCAGTTTCTGGGACACATCCGTAACGTGGATGCGGTAGCCCATGTGGTAAGATGTTTTGAAAACTCCGACATCGTACACGTTTCCGGAAAAGTCAATCCGGCAGAAGATTTGGAATTGATCCTTACCGAACTTATGCTTGCGGATATCGACCACCTGAACAACCGTCTGGAAAAGGCGGGAAAACAGTTGAGAACGGCTGACGGGGATCTGAAATTTGAATTTGAACTTGCCTCTGAAATGGTCAAAACTCTGGAAGAAGGCAATATTCCCCGCCCGGATACGAGCGATCCCAAAGTAAAGAAAGCTCTTGCCAATCTTCAGCTTCTCACTCTTATGCCTGCATTCGTTTGCGCCAACTGCGACGAAGAATCCTTCAAGAGTTTCGGCAAGGATGAAAGAAGTAAAAAACTTCTGGAATGTGCAGAAAAACACGGCTTTGAAGTTGTACCTGTATGTGCTAAATTTGAAGAGGAACTGGGGGATCTTTCTCCGGAAGATGCCAAAACATTCCTGGAAGATCTGGGCGTGGAGGAAAGCGGTCTGGAAAGAGTGATCCGTACCGGATACAGACTTCTTGACTACATCACCTTCTTTACCGCCGGTCCCACAGAATCCCGTGCCTGGACCATCGTCCGGGGCATGACCGCACCCGAAGGTGCCGGAAAGATCCATACAGACATGCAGAGAGGCTTTATCCGTATGGAGGTCATCTCCTACGACGATCTTATTGAACACGGTTCCTGGAATGCCGCTAAAAACGCCGGAAAACTGCGTATTGAAGGAAAAGAGTATGTGATGCAGGACGGGGACAGTGTATTTGTCCGTTTCTCTGTGTAAACAACTTTTTCCGGGCAGCAGAGGATATTATGGCAAATCTGGGAAGTATCATCAAGAAGGTAACAGGACTGGCAGGCGTGACTCTTGCCAGCCGTGTTCTTGGTTTCTTCCGGGAGATCCTTACTGCCCACTTTCTTGGCGGTGGTTCCGTTGCCGCCGCCTGGGAGTTTGCCTTTACGCTGCCCAATCTCTGCCGCAGGGTATTCGGGGAAGGGCTGTTGGCGCAAGTCCTTGTCCCGGTGGTCACCCATGCGGCGGAAAATGAGGGAAAAGATGCTGCAAAAAGGAAATTTTCCACCATCTTTTTCTATTCCGGGATCTGTCTGGGACTGATTACGGTTTTTGTATCTCTGGCAAGTATGATCCTTCTGGAAGTAAAGCAGTGGGATCCGCACTGGCGTATGGGCTTGCAGCTCGTGCCGCTGGTGATGCCCTACAGTATATTCATCTGTCTGGTGGGGATTTGTACGGCATTGATGAATTCCCTGCGCTCCTATGTGCTTCCCGCACTGGCAAGCCTGCTTCTGAATATATTTCTGGTCATTACGCTTCTTTTTATTGTGCCGCAATTTACCGGGAAAACCGCCGCATGGGGAGAGTTTGCCATATTGCAGGATCATACAAAGATCCTTTCCTCATTAAGTATTGCTGTGCTTCTTTCCGGGATCGCGGAACTTGTACTGCTTTTTCTGATGATGAAAAAAGCCGGCATGATGCCTGTTTTCCCGAAAACCGTGCTGAAAGATAAAGAAACACTTAAAGAGATCTTTTTTCTCATTCTTCCCGGTCTTGCAGGGGCATTGACCTATCAGCTGGGGGTGATCTGCGACAGATCCATGGCAATGATGGTAGGAGATTATGCCCTGCCTGCCCTGAATTACAGTGAGCGTCTTACTTACCTTCCCATCGGTGTGATCGCCGTTTCCTTCGGGACAGTTTCCCTTACGGAAATGTCAGTTCTTGCTGCAAAAGGGGAATATTGTGCTATGAAGGATATGCTGAAAAAAGCGATGGATCTATTGCTTTTTCTCACCATACCCCTTGCGGCATTTATTTTTATTACGGCAGATGATCTGATCCGTTTCTGTTTCATGCGGGGAAAATTCGGGGAAACAGAAGCAGTCCATGCAGCCATGGCACTGAAATATTATGCCTGGGGGATCCCGGCATTTGCGGCAATGAAATTATCTCTTGCCGCCTTTTATTCCCGGAAGGAAACAAAAACGCCGATGCTTGCGGCAATATGCTGTATCGGACTGAATATCATTCTCAATTTTATTCTCATGCACCCTTTGAAACAGGGGGGGATCGCCCTTGCCACAGTGGTAAGTTCCTATATAAACAATATGATCCTTCTCTTTCTTTTTTCCCGGGATATCCGATCCGGTCTGCTGAAGGAAACGGCAAAAACGGCAGGAAAATTCCTGCTTTTGAGCATACCGGCATTTCTTGCCGTATATTATACTGCTCCGTATATAAAAGAGCTTCCCCTCTTTTTTGTTCTCTGTATCAAAAGTATTCTTTATGGTATGGTATTTCTTATTTTCGCCATGCTTTTCAGAATTGAAGAAGTAAAAAGTGTACTTGGAAAAATAAAAGGCAGAAAAAAATAATTCTTTTATCCGCGGGGAATATAAAAGGCGATATTTCTGCGGAAATACACGTTTTCTTCCTCTATCTTATGTCCGGGGAAAAGTTCATGCAATGATTGATTTTCCCCGTCAGGGCTTATCTCTCTCAATATAACGGAAGTTGTATGTGTGAGGGGGTAATATTCTATCCATTCCACAGGCACATCATGGAAACAGCCGTCCCCGCCGAATACGGGAATATAATCTACTCTTGTCACTCCGCCGAAACCATAGGAAGTGACAGCAAGTTCTGTTGTACCATCCTTCTTATGCCGGGGAGAGGT
Source organism: Victivallales bacterium (assembly GCA_045612485.1). Taxonomy (GTDB): domain Bacteria; phylum Verrucomicrobiota; class Lentisphaeria; order Victivallales; family UBA1829; genus RGIG5327. The sequence goes on from JAZKZE010000121.1 coordinate 53,363, forward strand.
TTTCAGGATGCAATCGGTTATACAGGAAGGGTGTTTGAAAGTATTCCTGCTGAAATAGTTGGCGATCGTTTCATATTCCCAGCTGGAAGCATAATACAATACATCTTTTTGAAAAATATCCCCCGGAGCCTCATGCTGCTGATAAAGGGGAATGGCAAGAAGTGGAGCAAAGGCAAAATACCAGCGGCGGAAAAAATCATTGCTGTAATTTCTGAAGATCTTTTCCGCCTCTTCCAAATCATAATGATGAAAAAGGGATGGTTTGGCGGAAATGTCAAAATCCTGCATAAAACCGGGATAAAGGAAATTGATCATTTTTTTCTTGAGAAAAATAAAATTCTCCCCGAATCCATGTAAAGTATCCCGTAAAAGTTTCAGCATTTCCTGCTGGGCCAGCGGGGTGAAAAGCAAACGGAAATCTTTTTCATCCGACCTGTCCAAAGCCCCGAACACCGCATCAAATTCATGATTGGACATAATGGTGAAAGGGGTGGACATATCATTGGATTTTTCGATCAGGCAGTTGATGGCAGACTTTAATTTCATACGTTGGAAAAAGCCGTCGGATGCGGCAAGATCTTCCGGAGCACGGGAAAAAGTCAGATCAGGAGCAGCCCCGCAGCCGAAAATAAGAAGTTTTTTTCCGGAATATTGCGGACAGGGCTTTTCCACACTTGCCGTAAGGGTCTGCGTCCTTGTTTCCATACGGCTCCGTGTTCTGCCTTCAGAATCCGTATAAGTAACTCTTTCCTCCCAGGTGATAATGATAGAGCCCCAGTAGGTCTTTGTACCCATTGTCATATTCCATGTATCGGCAAAGACAAAAGGGTTGTCATTGATGCTTCCGCTGTGGCAGAAACATACAGAGGTATTTTTTCCCTGCTCTTTATCCAGACCGAATTTATGTTCCAGTTCTGCCATTCTTGCAGAGGAAAAAAATTTGTCGATAGTGAAAACGGGACAGCTTTTCATCACAAGATCAGGAACAGTATCCCATCTGTAAAGCTGGTTCAAAGGAGCCATCTGCCGGTAGGCTTCCGCCATTTCCGCTTGTAACTGCTGCCGGATCACCGAGGCAATATTCTTTAATGTTTCAATCTTTTTATCCAGAAAACGCAATTTGATAAACAAAGCAAGCCCGGCAAGAATAAAACCCGGACCGCCCCAGTATATGTCCCCGGGGATATCCGGTTTGAAACAATGCAGGATATAAAACAGGAAAAAAAAGGAGCCGCCAATGATAAAGAGAATACAGAGACCGCTCCAGAAACTCATCCATTCCAGATGGGAAGCAGTATTTTCTTTATGTTTTTCCAGAGATCTGATATGACGGCAGGTCTTTTTATTTGCGGCGGCATCCACCCCGGAGAGCCGTACAAGCTCTTCAAAGACCTCCGCCGCATTTTTCCTGAACGCCTCTCTGTATTTTTTCACATACTCATCAAGGGGTTCATGGATGATATGCTGATATGCCATCAGAATACCTTTGCCCTGGCTCTTTCCTTCACTTCACGGGAGGCGGCAAAAGGGATCCTTGTGGTATAGCCGTTTCTTGCGGCTACGATCTGTTTCACCGGCCAGGAGTAGATCTCCCGGTTCCAGGTGTTGACCGTATCGTTGTAGAGGGTTCGGGCAGCCGTGATCTCTTTCTGCAAATAACTGTTCTGCTGTAAAGCACTTGCGATCGCCTCATGTGCTTTCAGTTCAGGATAGGCTTCCAGACGGGGGACAAGATTGGTGAATACAGCATCGATCTTTCCTGCCATTTCGTTGCGTGCCTCCTCCGCATCCGGATTTACACCGCTGCGTAATGCGGCGATCCCTGTCATCACCTCCCGGTCCAATTCCATTGCTTTCTGAACCAGTCCCGCCACATTTTCCAGAATGACGACCCGCTGTTCCAGATAGTTGTCGATCTCTGAAGCCTGGGCCTGTATCCGCTGTTGAAGCTGCTGAAAAAAATTTTTCGCATTGATCTTCATGATGCAGTAAATTGCTCCGGGAATGATCCCTGCGATCCAGATAATCACCAGAACGACGCTTTCCACATTCACCTTGCATAAAGTCATCACAAGGGCGGGAACAAACCCCACAACAAAGATGAAAAGTTCAAAGATCAGAGATTCCATACCGATAGTAACAGGAAGCTGTTTATGGATCACATTTACATCATTGCCGCTTTCAGATACGGGACCGGTAAGTTCATCAAGGGGATTTGCCATTTTTGTTCCTTATTTTCAAAAGTTTCAGGAGTTTCTGTTTTTTGTCTGCTTCCTTATAATAGCATAAAACATTTTTTTTACAAATCAAATTCTGCTTTTCCACAAAAAAACCTTTCATACCCGTTATTCCGGCATGAAAGGTTTTCAAATACAGGAACGAGCCTTATTCTGCCGGTTTCTTTCCTTCAATTGCAGCAGGTCTTCCCGTACCTCTTTTTCCCGGAACAGGACGGAATTTTTTCCGTTCAGAAGGTTTTGTACAGAGAAATTCAGTCATCTTTTCCGCGATATGATCGGTATTCTGTACGTTTTTTGCATGAAATTCCTTGAGTTTCCGCAGTTTTTCCTCTACAGAGGCAATATGCTTCAGGGTAAGATCATTGCGTCTTTTCACCTGCGCAAGAACCGCTTCTTTCAGCTCTTTGCGGACAGTATCTTTTTCAGCTTGTGTTTTGGCAGCATGATATTTTTCCTCCAGAAGAAAAACTTTTTTATCTTCTTCCGAAGCATATTTTTTCCGCAGTTCTCTTAATTTACTGTGGAATTTATCCTTATCTCCGGAAGCGGAAAGTCTGCGGAGTTCCGCATGTTCCTCCGGAGAAAGTTTTCCCAGGAAAAATCCCGGATGTCCCCCCCGTCTCCCCGGCATATTTTTTCTTCTTTCCGCAAAGAAAATTTTTCCTTTTCTCTGCCGGACAGTCTCTTTTTCCCCGGTACCGGAAGCAGCCTCTTTCTGTGCAAAAGCCATACAGGGGAAGAGGAATATACCTGCCATACATACGGAAAATACCAGACTTTCAAAATTTCTCTTCAGCTTTTTCATTTTTGCCATTCTCCTTTCTTGAATCAGTTACATTTTCATCAATACATTTCCAATCTCTCTTCAGGATTGATAAGAAGCAAGTGCCGCATCATAGACAACAGCATCCAGCTGGGTACTCAAGTAAATGACTTCCCCGGCAAGTGTATCCATATTTTCCATAAGATCAAACTCATCTCCGGCAGAGAAATTCCCCTTTTTGAGTTCAATATTATTCTGTTCCATCCTTTTTGCATATCCCTGATTTCCGGCGGATGCCCCGGTATTGCTATAAAAATAGAAAGAACCGGTAAAGATAACAGCAATGCATGCAGCGATCTCCGCGATCCTGCGGAACAGGACTTTCCGCCTTCTTCTTTCCGCTCCGGTAAATGCGGCATGGGAAAGGATCCTACTGTCCAGGCGGTCAAAATCCATCTTTTCCAGTTCTTCAAGATTTTCCTTTCTCACCATATCCATATACTTGCAGCTCTCTGCATCAAAATTGCGGCAGGAGGAGCATTTCTGCAAATGCCGGATCTTTTCCGGTGCGGTATCCTCCATGAGCAGGCTCTTTTCACAATCTGTTCTTTTTTCTTTCATTTTACTCCCCCCCTTCTTTTACTGTAAACGCTCTTTTATTGTATTTTTCCAGTTTTTTCATCTCTTTTCTAAAGGTCATCTTTCACACCTCCCAGGATCTTCTGCAAATTTTTCACTGCATACTGCATCCTTGCCAGAACCGTATTTATGGAACACTTCTGGATTTGTGCGATCTCCCGGAAAGGGATCTCCTCCATCCGCAGAAGAAATACTTCCCGCAGATCCTGCGGCAGGGAATCAACGGCTTTTTTCACAACGGAAGATATTTCCCTCTGTTCCAGATTTTTTCCGGGAGTATATCTTTCATCGGGAATATCCGTTTCCTCTCTGTTGTCCCCCTCTTCCTGTGAATTTCCTTTTACAGCGGAAGATCCATTATACAGTTCTTCTTTTTTATCCTTCCGGCAGTGATCCATTGCTGTATTATGGGCAATACGCATAAGCCACGCAAGAAACATATTGCGGTCATTATAAGAAGGGAGATGACGGATCGCTTTAAGCCAGGTCTGCTGAAACACATCATCCACCACACTTTTTTTCTGTTCCAGAAGGTTGTTGAGATAAGCATACAGACTGTTACGGTACCTGCGGTAAAGTATTTCAAAACTTTCATTACTGCCGTCAAGATACCGTTCAATAAGCTCTCTGTCTGAAATATCATTATTGTTCTGCATTGCTTCAGTCATGATGCTTTTCTCCCCTTTTCCAGCCATAAAACGGAAAAGAAAAGTGTTTTATTGTGTAAAAATACATATTGAAGGAAAATTCATTTTTCCAGTACGGCACAGGCACAGGCAAAATCTTTTTCATGGGAGATGGTAAGAAAAATATTCCGGGCATCCATCTGTAACGCTTTTTTTGCGGCATTACCGGTGAGAAATACAGCAGGAGCCCCGGAAGAAGTATTGCTTATATGGATATCCTGCATGGCACAATCTTTTCCGAAACCGCATCCCAATGCTTTGGCGACCGCCTCCTTGGCTGCCCATCTGCCGGCAAGTTTTTCGGATGGCGGGAGCTTTTCACCGAAAGAAACAAGTTCATCTTCCGCAAAGACTTTTATCAGAAAATCCCTGCCGTATTTTTCAACAAGGTGTGCGATCCTTTCCGTTTTCACTATATCCATACCCAGTCCTGCGATCATATTTTCCTTACTCCCTGCAAGATTTGTTTTTCTCTGTTCAGCGTATATGATTCTTTTCAAAAATACTGTATGCGGCGTTACGGGAAACGATCAGATGATCCAGAAGTACAATATCCAGAACATTCAGAGCCCGTTTGACCTTTTTTGTAAATTCCACGTCATCGTCCGAAGGCGTAACATTCCCGCCTGGATGATTATGTACAAGAATCACTCCGGAAGCCTTTCCGGCAAGGGCCTCTGCCGCGATCTCCCGGGGATAAATGATGGCACTGTCCACCGTTCCCCTGGAAACGATACGGGAGTCCATCACACAATTCTGCACATTCACATAAATAACAAGCATGACCTCTTCCGTACATCCGCCCAGTTTCATCCTTGCATAATTCTCTACCGCCTGGGGACAATCCAGAACATTTTCCCCTGCCATTTTTTCATGCAGATACCTTTCACAAAGTTCTTTGATGATCCGGAAAAGCAAAGCGGAATTTTCCGATATTCCCGCAACGGAAGAAATGTCGGTATACCGGGCATCCATAATATGCCCCAATGAATGAAATTTTTCCAGCAGAGTCCTTGCCGGGATCTTCACATCCCTGCGGGGAATGGCGTAAGTAAGCAAAAGTTCCAGAAGATCAAAATCCGTCATTCCGCCGGTACCGGCCTGTAAATACCTTGTCCGCAATCTTGCCCGGTGTCCGGCGTGAGGGTTTTCTTCTGCGGAAGGTTCCTTTTTTATTTTTTTTCCTGCGGAAGGTTCTTCATTGCCGGTCATCTTTCCGGAAGCAAAAAGTTCCGCACTTTCTTTACCGAAGGAAGGATCGGGATGCGTACTTTTTCCTGCGGGGGAAAAAGAAATATTTATCTTATTTTCTTCAAAATCTTTTTTCAGAGCAGCAGGTTCGGCAATACTGCACACATGCTTTTCCCCACTGCTTTTTTCCGTCTTTTTTTCCATAGAACACACCCGTATATTATCTGTGTTTCAACAGAGTCAATGTTTCAAAATGTGCAGTGGAAGGGAACATATCCAGCAATCCGGTCTTTTCTGCGGTATATTTTTCAGAAAGGATCTCCAGATCCCGCATCAGAGTGGAAGGATTGCAGGATATATATATGATCCAGTCTGCTTCTGAAAAGAGCAGAGAGGAAACCGCATTGCCTTCCAGTCCGGTTCTCGGAGGATCAACCAGAAGGAGCGTACCGGAAGGAAGAGACTTTTTCCCGTAAAGTTTTTTCATGACTTTTCCGGCATCCCCTGCATAAAATCTGCAATTCTGCTCTACGGAATGATTTCTTGCGTTCTCTTCCGCCAGAAGAACCGCCTTTTCATCCAGTTCGATCCCGCTGCAGGGGATCTGTAATTTTTCTGCGGCAAGGACAGAAAACACGCCGCACCCGCAGTATAATTCCACCATCCGTTTTACTTTCAGAGGTCTGACAGTATCCAGAAAATGTTCTGCCAGTACAGGAGCCATAAAAGTATTGATCTGGAAAAAAGATCTTTTTTCCACCCGGAACAAACCGTAAGAACCTAAATTTTCCGTCAGGATCTTTTCCGTATCTTTTTTCTGCGTATAGATACATACCCCGTCGGAAGCACTGCTGCGGAAAGTAACCTTTCCCTCTGTCATGTTTCCAATATATTTTTTCCAGATACCTTCCTGCAATGCCTGATTGATCTCCTGAGAGGCTATGGGACACTCTTTTACAGGAACCATGGATTTATTGTCCCGTCCGACATAACAGAGTCTGCCGTTGGAAAGATGTAAAGAAATTTTATTCCTCCAATAACGGCGGAATGGAGAACCCTTTGCAGGAAGAATCTCCTTTACCTCCATTTTTTTCAACCGCCGGACAAATTCTTCCAACTGTCTGTTTTTCCATTGCAGTTCCAGAGGATATTCCATCATCCCGCAGGGACAGCCGGGACACGCCGCAGGACAGGAAGTTTCCACTCTCTGCGGAGAAACCGACATCAAAGAAACCAGCTCACCGCAGGAATAATTTTTCTTTTCCTCCGTTATACGGATCAAAGCGCGCTCTCCGGGAATCACACCGGGAACAAAACATACTTTTCCTGAAGAGCTTCTGGCAACAGCATTACCGCCGAAGGCAAGAGCTGTAAAAATCATTTCTTCCGTAACGGGATCATCCTTCATCATTACCTCAAAAAATTATTTTATTATTCTTTTCCGTAACGGATCTGGAAGGGAACAGTACGGAGCATCCCACGAAAAAAAGAACACATTACCCTGCCGCATTTTTCAGCGGAACCTGCTGTATTGCCCGCAAGGAAATATTTATCTGCAAAGGGAAGCATATCTGCAAAAGTAATGACAAGGGGGAGTTTTTTTCCTCCTGTTCTTTTTACCATCTCCGTATAAACCAGATCGATCCCTTCCGCACAATATCCCAGAACAGGAGCAAGAGCCAATTCCGTAAGCATCTCCCCTTCCTGCGGAATATTTGCGGAAGAACCGCTGTTTTCATTTCTTCCGGGGAGGAAGGCAAGCAGTTTTTCCAGAGTTATCTCCATGCGTACCGAAGGAAACAATGCGGTACTTTCCAGTAATTTCAGTGCGCCGTTTTCAAAAAGCGGTGTATAATATTTTCCGGCGGAACGGATAAGATCTGCAATGGCGGGCATCTCTATATGTTTTTCCCGGAGGATCTTCATCTGCCTTGCCTTCACCGCCTTTTCCGCAGCCTGTTCCCTGTATTCCGAAGCAAGTTCCAGCGCAAGCCGGGGAGAACATTTTTCAAATCCCAGAAGGGAAAGAGCTTTCTGTACTTTTGCACTTAAAGCAGAGGCATCATTTTCATCAAGATTCAGGGATACGGTCAGAAAATAGGAGAGATCATTTTTTCCAAGTTTGCATGTTGCGGTGGAAACAGAAAGGGAAGTGGTGAGAAACTTTTCCGCAGCAAGAGCAAACCCTGCATCTTCCAGACTTTTTGCCACAGCACGGTCAAGTTCGGAAGCGGGAATATTGCGGATACCGGATTCTCTCAATGAACTGCGCAAACTGAATTCCACAGCAAGAGCCACATCCTCTGCCACAGAAAGATCATTCTCCCCCGCATCGGCAAGAGAACGGGCAAGACGGGTACGCAATTCAGAACTGTCAAATACAGCACTGCTGCCGTCAGGATAAAGAATATGGATATTATCTGTACTTGATTCGATCATCATTTCTGTTTTTCTGCTTTTCTGTTTTTTTCCGTTCTGCCTCTTCCGGAACACCGGAAAAGTGTAAATTTCCGCCTATAACAATAACATGTTTCCTGAAAAATGCAAAATCCTTTTGAAAAAAACTTTTCAATATGTATATTAATAGGACAAACTTTTAATATTTTCCCGGAAAAAATCAATGGAGTATCGTTATGAGCAATGAAAAAGAAATACTTGCAGAAAAGAGTCTGAAATATCACAGCACCCCTGCCCCCGGCAAACTGTCGGTCGTCCCCTCCAAACCCTGCGCCACCCAGGAAGAACTTTCCCTTGCCTATACCCCCGGTGTGGCAGTTCCCTGTATGGAGATCCATAAAGATGTGGAAAAAAGTTTTCTTTATACCAACCGTTCCAACTGTGTTGCCGTGGTAAGTGACGGTACAGCCGTTCTGGGACTGGGCAATATCGGTCCGGAAGCAGGTATGCCTGTCATGGAAGGAAAAGCAGTTCTTTTCAAACGCTTTGCCGATATTGATGCTGTCGCCCTGTGCCTCTCCCATGTTCACGGGGAGGACGGCAAAACCGATCCGGAAAAAGTCATTACAGTAACGCAGGCACTGGAACCCTCTTTCGGCGGTATCAATCTGGAAGATATCGGGGCACCCGGCTGTTTCAAAGTGGAAAGAGCTTTGAAAAAAGCCATGAATATTCCCGTATTCCATGATGACCAGCACGGAACAGCCATCATCTCTCTGGCAGGGATCCTCAATGCTCTCAAGATCATCGGTAAAAAGATCGAAGAATGTAAATTTGTGGTCAACGGTGCCGGAGCCGCCGGACTGGCATGCAGCCGTTTTTATCTGACAGGCGGCGCAAAACTGGAAAATATGACCCTCTGCGACATTAATGGAGTCCTTCATACCGGCCGTACCGATTTGAGCGAAGAACAGAAACTTTTTGCAAAAGACACCCCCATGCGCACCCTCGCAGAAGCGATCAGGGGCGCAGATATTTTCCTGGGATTTTCCGCACCCAACTGCGTTACTGCGGAAATGGTGAAAAGCATGAACCGGGATGCCATCGTTTTTGCCATGGCAAATCCCACTCCGGAGATCTTCCCCGATGTTGCCATCGCCGCCGGAGCCAGGATCGCCGGTACCGGCAGAAGTGACTATCCCAATCAGCTGAACAATGTTCTGGGATTCCCGGGCATCTTCCGCGGTGCATTGGATGTGCGTGCCAGCGACATCAATGAAGAGATGAAACTTGCCGCTTCCGCAGCTCTGGCAGAACTGGCAGTGGCAGAGATCCCTGAAAATGTAAAACAGGTTCTCAAGCAGGCATATCCTGCTGACGCAGCCAAAGGAATGTTTGACAGAGCACCCGGACTTTATGCCGATATGGTCATTCCCAAACCCTTCGACCCCAGAGTAGTACCTCATGTGGCGCGGAAAGTAGCGGAAGCCGCCATGAAATCCGGTGTTGCCCGTATTATGATCGACGATCTGGATGCTTATGAAGCAAGCGTAGCAGCAAGGATCGCAAAGGCAAACGCATAAAAATCACCGGATAAAACAGGGAAAAGGAGATAAAATCATCTTTTCCCTTCAGCAATATCTTCTATGAAAGGACAGAAAAATGAAGATCATTCACACAATAGCCGAAATGCAGCAGTACTCAAAAGAACAGCAGAGAAAAGGTAAAATCATAGGGATCGTTCCTACCATGGGTTATCTGCACGATGGGCACCTGTCGTTGGTGGATACAGCAAGAAACAGCGGTGCGGATTGTGTGGTCGTCACCATTTTTGTCAATCCTATCCAGTTTGCCCCCAATGAAGACTTTGATAAATATCCCCGGGATCTGCAAAGAGATTGCGCTCTTCTGGAAGCAAAAAATGTGGATGCGGTATTTGCTCCTTCCGTCAAAGAGATGTATGTGGAAGAACCCACCTGTCTTGTTGTGGAAAACAAACTTTCACAAGGCCTTTGTGCAAAGACCCGTCCCACCCATTTCCAGGGGGTGACTACCGTTGTGGCAAAACTTTTCAATGCCGTCCTTCCGGATATTGCTGTTTTCGGGCAGAAAGATGCACAGCAGGCAAGAGTTTTGAAAAGAATGGTACGGGATCTCAATTTCCCCATCAAACTTGTCATCAGTCCCCTGATCCGGGAAAAAGACGGTCTTGCTTTAAGTTCCCGCAATAAGTATCTTTCTGCGGAAGAGAGGGAAAATGCCCTTGTTCTTTCCCGTTCACTGAAAGAAGCAAAAGAATCTCTGGAAGCAGGAAATACTTCCATAGATTCCGCCATTGAAACCATTAAAAACAATATTGCTGCCAAAGGCGGCAAAGTGGATTATGTGGAGTGCGTGGATTCTGAAACGCTGGAAGATGTCCGGACAAAAACCGGAAGAGAGATCATGCTCGTGCTTGCCGCCTGTTTCGGAAGCACAAGACTTATTGATAATATCCTCTTTATTTTCTGAAAGGACTGCAATGAGTATAGAGATCCGTAAAGCGGAAGCCACAGAAAAAGATATTGAACTACTGACCTCTCTGCGTATGCAGATGCGTGCAGAAAGGGAGGAAGTTCCCCCGCCGGAAAATATGGAACGTTTCAGGGAACAGGTGAGAGAATATTTTGCCGCATCCCTTGCAAAAGGTTCATTCTGTTCCTTTCTGCTCTTTGATGACGGAAAACCGGCTGCATGCAGCGGTCTCTGCATTGAACGGCACCCACCCTCCTATTCCGATCCGGAAGGGTATTTTGGTTACATCACCAATATGTTTACCGTAAAAGAGTTCCGGGGCAAAGGCTATGCAAGACTTCTTCTGGATGAGATCAGAAAAGAAGCGGTCAGATGCCATTGCGGCAAACTTATGCTCAATGCCTCCAGTATGGGCAAACCCCTCTATGAAAAATACGGATTCAGAGAGGTGGCAAACGAAATGGTGCTGTTTCTTTGAAATTCTGTCAGAAAGCATGATACCATCTGAAACCGGGAGTCCTGTATTTCCAGTACTCCCGGTATTCCCTGTGTTTTTTCACCTTTTTCTCCCTGTTTTTTTCTTTTTTTTCCCTTTTCTTTCCTGTAAGAGATTGAAAAAAAGTCTATGTTATGCTATTGTAGCACCGTAATTCATTTTAAATAACCCAGGACAATGGAGAAAAGTTATGCCGGCAATTGATGTATACTTGGAATATATGATGCAGATCAAAGCATCAGACTTGCACATGAGCAGTAATCACCCCGTGGCATACCGTGTGGACGGTGAGATCGTCTTTACAGAAACGGAACCCATGCAGAGTGATTACATCCACCAGATCGCTTTTGAGATCATGCCGGAAAGAAACCGGAAACAGTTTACAGACTGCAATGACGCCGACCTTGCGTACGCATTGCCCACCGGCGACCGTTTCCGTGTAAACGTATTCCGTGACCTGAATGGTGTAGGGATCGTCGCCCGTATCATTCCTGCAGATATCCTCACCTTTGAACAGCTGAACCTGCCGCCGGTATGTGCGGAACTGTGTACCCTCAATAAAGGACTTGTGCTTGTTACCGGTCCTACCGGAAGCGGAAAGTCCACCACGCTTGCCGCCATGGTGGACTATATCAACCGGCACCGTACCGACCATATCATCACAGTTGAAGACCCTGTGGAATTCGTGCATCCCAGCCGGAAATGTCTGGTAAATCACCGTGAAATCGGACGCCATACCAACAGCTTCGCCTCCGCCCTGCGTGCTGCCCTCCGTGAAGACCCGGATATCGTGCTGGTGGGGGAAATGCGAGACCTGGAAACTGTGGAAATCGCTATTGAAACTGCTGAAACAGGACACCTTGTGTTCGGTACACTGCATACCACTACAGCGTACAGTACCGTCAACCGTGTTATCCAGCAGTTCCCTGCCACCCGTCAGGATCAGATCCGGCAGATGCTTGCCGACTCCCTCCGCGGAGTTATCGCCCAGACCCTCTGTAAAAGAAAGGGAAAAGGCCGTATTGCCGCATTGGAGATCCTGCGTGTGACTTCCGCTGTATCCAACCTTATCCGAGAGTCCAAGATCTATCAGATCCCCTCCGTCATCCAGACCGGGCAGAAATTGGGGATGTGTACACTCAACGACTCTCTTCTGGATGTGGTCAAACGTGGGATCGTGGCTCCGGAAGAAGCTCTCTTCAAAGCCATTGACCGAGCCGACCTGATGAACATGTTCAATGAAAATGACATTGAATACGAAAATCTCATTGATGAGATGTGATAAATTTTTGCAGGGGAATATTGCCAGATGATAACGGATAAAGAAAGTTCTTCCGTATATACCGGAACCGATTTTCCCACGCTGACGATCCAGGAAGCGGGGACAACAAGGGAAGCGGTTCTGGATCAACCACTTTTTACCATCGGCAGGGGCGGTCATTGCCATATCGTCATGGACGATACCAATGTATCCCGGCACCATGCGGAACTCCGGAAAAAAGATGACAACTGGATCATCACCGACCTCAACAGTGCCAATGGTACTTTTGTAAATACTCTTCCTGTTTCCTCCCAGACTCTGAAACACATGGATATCATTCAGATAGGCGGGGCGATGCTGGTATTCAATGATCCCCATACTCCCGCCGCAGGGGAAGCGGAAAAATGGAACAATGAAGATGATGCAGAGGCTTCAGCCTTCAATTTTGAATCCATGAAAAGAGTCATCCACCGCCTGGAAGAAAATATTGCAAAGGTATTCAAAGGCAATCAGGGAGTGATCCGGGATCTTATTGTATGCCTTATGGCAGACGGTCACCTGCTGCTGGAGGATGCTCCCGGTGTGGGAAAAAGTCTTCTGGCACAGACTTTGGCAAAAAGTGTGCAATCCCAGTATAAAAGAATACAGTTCACCCCGGATATGCTCCCTTCGGACATTACGGGAATGAATATTTATGATGATGCCAAAAAGGAGTTCCGTTTTCTTCCCGGTCCGATTTTCGGTAATGTGATCCTTGCGGACGAGATCAACAGAACCACACCCCGTACCCAGGCAAGTCTTCTGGAGTGTATGTCGGAATCTGCGGTAACACTGGACGGGAAAAGTCATGTTCTTCCCAAACCCTTCTTTGTCATCGCCACCCAGAATCCCGGGGATTATCACGGCACTTACCCGCTTCCGGAACCCCAGCTTGACCGTTTTCTTATGCGTCTGAGTATCGGCTATCCCTCCATTGAAGCGGAAAAAGAGATCCTGACAAGTCAAATGTCCGGACAGGTTCTGAGCCATATTTCCTATGTGATACGGGGCAATGACGTGATCCGCTGTCAGGCACTTGTGCGTACAGTAAAGGTTTCCGATGCCATAAAGGATTATATCGTAAAAATTGCAGATGCAACAAGGCATCATGATGCCCTTGTAAACGGTATAAGTCCCCGTGCCACTCTTGCCCTGATGCGTTCCTCCCAGAGTCTTGCCGCTTACAACGGCAGAAATTATGTGACTCCGCAGGATGTGAGAAACATGCTCAAACCGGTATTCAGTCACAGACTGTGTCTGAAACTGAAAGCAAAGACTCAATGGAAGAGTGTGGATGATCTTCTGGATAAAATCGCAGAAGGAATAAAACTCAAAAACGAGGATATTCTCTAAATGGGCTTTTTTGCGGTACCCACAAAAAAGGGGCTGCTTTTCCTTTTTCTTGCTGCAATGGCAACAGGGGTGGCCTTTATGAATTCCGGGCTTGTCACAGCATTGACGGCGGCGGGATTTGTTTCTTTGTGTGTCCCGGCTTATATCATGGCACATTTCTGTCTTACCGGGATTACCTTGAAAAGAACATTTCCCAAAGACGGACAGATCGGAAAGATCCTCTATTCGGAGATCACTGTGCAAAACCCTCTTCCCCTTTTCCGTCACACCTGTACGGTAACGGAGGAACTTCCTTTTGCAGAAAAAAAGATTTTTACTGTCCCGGCATTGCGTCCGGGAGAGCTTTTTACCTTATCCTGTCCCCGCATAGCGGAAAAAAGAGGGGAATACAATGTGGAAAAGATCGTTTTATCCTCCGGGGATCCGCTGGGGCTTTTCCGGAAAAAAAAGGTATTCAAAGCTCCCTGTGTCGTCCAGATCCTGCCGCAGAGCATTCCGCTGGCATCCCTGGCAGGAACTGTAGGCAGAGGGGGGCTTACGGATTCTGAAGGAAGAAATCTGGGACGCGCCGGTCAGGGGAAAGATTTTTTCGGAGTACGGCCATACCGTATCGGAGATGAAGTAAGACACATCCATTGGAAATCCACTGCGGCAAAAGGTACTCTTATGGTAAAAGAGTTTGAAGCATCTGCAGTTGATCAGATCGTGATACTTCTGGATACGGAAAAAAAGCAGATAAGCAGAGAACCATCAGACAACAATTTTGAATTTCTTATCAGCTGTGCCGCCTCTATTACGGATTATTTAAGTAAAAAATACTGTCATCTGTCTTTTATTGCGGCAGACGGGGACGGATATTTCCATCATTTCGGAGGAGATGCCGCTTCCGTCAAAGGCAAAATACAGCTTGCCCTGACTCTTTTACAGGGAGGAAAAATCAGTCTTGCAGAAAGTCTGGCAGCATCCGCAGAATACGTCAAACCTGCCTCCATTGTATTTCTGCTTACCATGTCTACGGACAAAATACCCGATTACATCACTCTCTTACAGGAAAAAGACTGTTTCTGCCACTGGATCTGGGCTCCGGCGGAAAATTTTCCACCGGCGGAAGAGGATAAACCGAGAATATTGTATCCGGAAAAGGTGGAAAGTATGCTTTGCGGACTTCCGGTAAAGCCACTTACGGCAAATTTCACCACAAAAGCAGATGAACTTCTGGAAGGCGGAAATACCTATGAAAAACTCTGAAAAAAATCTTTTCACCGGATTTTTCCGCTTTCTGATCTCTCTTTTCCAATCCGGGGAAACCGGAAAAAAAGTGATCATTGACCGGTCAAAAATGCGGAAAAGGGAAAGCGGCAGCAAAGTACACTTTCTTTACGTTCTTCTTTTTATCTGCGGGATACTTGCCTCATTGTGGCAGCATGGAGATCCCCGGTTCACCCTCGGCATCCTTTGTGCAGTGATCCCATTTGCCTTTTTCCTCTTTGTCCCGTACAGGTTCGCCGATACGATGACAAGGCAGCTTATTTCCGCCGGGATCTTTTTCGGAGCCTGTTTTTATGCCGTTTACCGTATAAATAAACACATTCCCTTTGATCTTGTACTTGTGGAAAGTCTGATCTTATGTTCCTTTACATTCCTGATCAACTGCACAAAAAAAGACTACCGCTACCTCTTTTTCAACAGCCTTTTCCTGCTGATCTACGGAGGGCTTGTTCCAAGAAAACTCATGCTGTATATTATTCCGGCGGCCTTTTTCCTGCTTCTTGTGATCCTTCTTTGGGAAAGAGAAGAAAGTATTGCAGGGGAAGGGGAGGTCGTATTTCAGAAATACCAGAGTCCTGTACGGGGTATATTCCGCACCTGGCACATCCGTTTTTTTCATATTTTACTGGCACTTCCCGTTTTTCTCTACATTTTCAGTCTGATTCCCCTGTATGAGACAGGAAGTGAAGGTTTTTTTGAAGTATCTTTTATGACGGAACGTACTTCCATGTTGCCGCCGGATCTGCAAAAATGGCTGAACAGGAATAAAAAGTTTGCAAAATCCCCGGACGGGGAAACAACCATTAAGAGTGATACTCCCGATACACACGGCAAAGAAGGTCCCAGAACCGATACGCCCACACAGAAAGGGGCTGTTGACGGTAACGGCAAAGGCGGCGGAACTCCCGGAAAGGATCTT
This sequence comes from Victivallales bacterium, assembly GCA_045612485.1. GTDB lineage: Bacteria > Verrucomicrobiota > Lentisphaeria > Victivallales > UBA1829 > RGIG5327. The sequence goes on from JAZKZE010000121.1 coordinate 69,130, forward strand.
CTTTTTACGGCAGTACTTCCTGTAAAACTTTACCATCTGGGAGCCTTGTATGATGTTTATGACGGTACAAAATGGTCCTCCTCCAAAGAGATGAAAGAGGCTAAAATACGGGAAAATTCACTGAAAAACTATGTAAGGATCTTCCCGGTCAAGGGAAAATACGTTCTTCATAAATGGAATTCCCGTACTCTGCCCACCCCGTTCCGTGTGACGGATATAGATCTTTACAATATGGCAGGGGGCAATTATTCCATCAGGGAAAGGCTCAGACTTTTCCGGCTGGATCATACCTCCTATTCCGCCATGATCCCGGAAAAAACAGATTTACCGAAACTTCCTTTCCAATATACCAGTACCTCCAATCTGGCGATCCCACTTTCCATAGAGGAAAGAAATGAAAAAAAAGAGCAGAAGAAAGATGGCGGCCCAAAGTCCCCTTCCCTTACGGTAAAAGCATACGCTTCCGTCCGGGAGATCTTTACAGAAGATTTTCTGGAAGAACAGGAAAGGAAAGCCAGGAAAAAAACTTCTGCCCCGGTAAAAAAGAAAGAACAACCCCGGGTGAAGAAAAAACAGGCCGTTTCTGCCGTACCGGCAAGACGGAAAACGGCAATAGTATTGCGTCATGAACCATCCATCGGCAGCAAAGCTGCTGTTACAGAAAAGGATCACCCTCTCCGTTTTTCTGCAAGAATACTGGAAAAAGATCCCTACAGAATACAGAGAGCAAAAATCTCGGCAATGGAAGATATGCCGCCTGTGAAAAAAGGTTATTTCTCCCGGAGGCACGATCATTCGTGGCAGGAACTTGTACCTAAAACGCATTATCTGCAATTACCGCATACCCTTTCCACACGGGTTTCCGGTCTTGCCGGGATCATTACAAAGGATGCGGAGACCCCTTATCAGAAAGCAGTCGCTTTACGGGATCATCTGCGGAAAAATTACAAATATAAATTACATGCAGTAAAAACCCCGGAAGGAAAGGAAAGTACGGAATATTTCCTTTTTGAACTTAAAGAAGGACACTGTGAATATTTTGCGGCAGCACTGACCGTTCTTGCCCGTTCAGTGGGTCTTCCGGCAAGAGTGGCAACAGGCTTTTCACCAGGAAATTTCAATGCACTTACCAAACAGTTTGAAGTATATGAATATCATGCCCACGCATGGAGCCAGATCTATATTGCCAATGTGGGCTGGCTTACTTTTGATGCCGTTCCCCCGGGGGAAGTTATTTCAGAAACCTCTCCGGCAGGTCTGGGACTTCTGCGGGATCCATTCGGGGAAGAGTGGAAGATCACACCGCCGGAACTTACAAGCACCACTCTGGGTTATATCCGCAGTACCCTTCTTAAAGAGGCTCTGCAGCAGAGATCGGAAGAGTTGAACAATACAGTCAGAAAGATGCTGGAAAATGATAAGAATTTGAAAAATGAAGGAAAAAAACAGAAGGCAAAAGCAAAAGTCAAAGCAAAAAACACAAAGAATACTGTACAGAACCGTCAGACAAATGTACGGGAAAGACTGAAGAACTTTTTCCGGTATTATCTGGGCAGAAATGCTGAAAAACTCTTTGCTGTTTTTAACAGCAGAAAAGCTCCTTATACCGGAATGGCATTTCTTATTTTTGCCGGCAGCTGTTTCTTCCTCTGTAAAAATCTGTTCCATTTATTCAGACTTCTGATGATCCGCCGTAAATTCAATTTTCTCATCCGTTCAGCGGCAAAAGAAAAGGAAAATGCACCGGAAAAAAGTATTCTTTGTCTTTACCGTGCCTTGCGGCTGCTTCTGTTCCTTGCCGGAATGGAACGGAAAAATAATCAGGAATTGCTTGCGTATGCCGGGGAAACCGGAAAAATGTTTACGGAAGCATGGAAAAAGAAATGGACCTCCCCGGATGAAAAAGAGTGGGAAAAGATCATGGAAAAAGGAAAAGAGTTTTCCGGAGATATATACAGCATCTTTTCCGCATTTTACTCTCTGGAGTACGGTAATTCCCCTGTAACAGCCCGGGATGCCGTCTTCCTTTACGCAAAAGCGGAAAATATCTATACTTTACTGCGGGAACTGTATTCTGAAGGTTTCTTCTTTCCGGAAAAATTCTTCTTCACAGATCCCTTTTCCCGGTAAGAAAAGGTTTACAGGTCAAAAAGAGAGGGCTGCCAGGTCTGTTCCCCGCTGTCACTTTCCTTCCCCTTCTTCACATTCTTTTTACGGCCGGATGAACTTCTGGAATAGGGGGCGGCATGTTCCCGGATAATGTTTCTGCCGGTGACAAGAGAGGGTTCCCCGCCATCGGAAACGGAATTGTTTTCCAGATTTTCAAGGATATCTTTGGCTCTTGTGATGACTTCGGGAGGAAGTCCCGCCAGTTTGGCAACATGTATCCCGTAACTTTTATCCGCACCGCCGGGAATGATCTGGCGTAAAAAGATGATTTTTTCTCCGTATTCCCGTACCGCCACGTTATAATTTTTCACTCCGCGTCTTGTCATGGCAAGTTCCGTAAGTTCGTGATAATGGGTGGCAAATTGAGTTCTTGCCCGGCAGGAGGGATGATCCACAAGATATTCCGCCACAGCCCAGGCGATGGAAAGTCCGTCAAAGGTACTTGTCCCTCTTCCGATCTCATCAAGGATGACAATACTTCTGGACGTGGCATTATTGAGGATATTGGCAGTTTCCACCATCTCCACCATAAAGGTACTCTGTCCCCGGGCAAGGTCGTCGGAAGCCCCCACTCTGGTAAAGATCCTGTCAGCGATCCCCACATGAGCAGAATCTGCGGGAATGTACGCCCCCATCTGTGCCATGATGACCAGCAATGCCGTCTGGCGGATATAGGTGGATTTCCCCGCCATATTGGGACCGGTTATGACCATAAGACGGTTTTCATCCCCGTCCAGAAGCACATCATTGGGGACAAAACGTTCCTCTTTCATATTGGCATCCAGTACCGGATGTCTGCCGCCTTTGATGTCCAGAAGATCATCATCGGCGATCTGCGGGCGGCAGGTATTGTTTCCGGAGGCATATTCTGCAAGAGCGCAAAGCACATCCACTTCAGCGAGGGAGGCGGCACTCTTCTGAATATCATCTGTAAAAGTTCTGGCAAATTCCTTCAATTCTTCAAAAAGTTTTGCTTCAAGAGCTTTACTTTTCTCTTCCGCACCGAGGATACGGCTTTCCATTTCTTTAAGTTCAGGAGTAATGAAACGCTCATTGTTCACAAGGGTCTGTTTACGGATATAATCCGGCGGGACAAGATCCAGATTGCTTTTCGTTACTTCGATATAGTATCCGAATACTTTATTGAAATTCACCTTCAGATTTTTGATCCCGGTACGTTCCTGTTCCTTCGCCTGGAGAGCCGCAACGATCTTTTTCCCGTCGGTAGCGGCGGAACGCAGTTCATCCAGTTCCTTATTATAACCGCCGCGGATATATCCTCCATCTCCCAGAAGGGCTGGCGGCTCATCCACGATCGCGGAAGCAAGTCTTGCAGCAAGTTCGGGCAGTTCCACAATATTTTCCCTTAATTTCCCGGCAAGGGGAAGATCTGCAAAATCCGCCAGAAGCAGTTTAACAGGCGGCAGCATTTCCAGACTGCATGCCAGAGAAAGCAAATCCCTGGGATTGGCACTTCCCACATTGAGCCGTGCAACGATCCTTTCCAGATCCCGTACCGCCCCCATGGTCTCCCGGAGTTCGGTCAGAGTAAGGGGATCTTCTTTCAGATGCCCCACCACATCCTGCCTTTCAATGATTTTTTCCGTATTTCTCAAAGGCTTCAATATCCAGGAACGCATCAAACGGCTTCCCATAGGCGTCCTTGTGCGGTCAAGTACGTTTAAAAGAGTATTTTCCTTTGCTGCACCGTACATGGGTTCCACCAGTTCCAGATTCCGCTGACAGATAGGGTCAAGGGAAAGGAAGGTTTCCGGCACATGCAGATGGATGGAACGGATGTGGCCCACATTATGCCGGAGATTTTCCGAGGCATAATGCAGAACGGCTCCTGCGGCACGCAGGGCAAGAACCTTCCCCCGCATACCAAATCCGTCCATAGTGGTCACATCAAATTGTCTTTGCAGAAGAAGAAGCGTATTTTCCTCTGAACAGATCCACTCTTCCAGAGGCGTCCAGAGAATCCTTCTCCCGGAATAGGGGAAAGAATTTTCCTCTTCCCATTTTTTCATCAGAGATTCAGGCAGAAGACACTCTTTGACCTGAAGAGAATACAATAAAGATTCCAGCTCCGCGGGACTTTCCGCTTCGGAAGTACAGAACTCCCCTGTACTTATGTCCAGATAAGCAAATCCGTAAGACTCTTTACCGGCAACCAGAGCTGCAAGAAAGTTGTTTTTCCCCGGAGCCAGTACAGAAGAATCCATAACCGTACCGGGCGTGATGACTCTTGTAATGGAACGTTTCACGATCCCTTTTGCCAGTGCAGGATCTTCCAGCTGCTCGGCAATGGCTACTTTCACTCCGGCTTCCAGAAGTTTGGGCAGGTAGTTGTCTATAGCATGATAGGGTATCCCGCACATGGGATAACCTGCCCTTTTGGTAAGAGCGATCTCAAGAATGGCACTTGCCCTTTTGGCATCTTCATGGAACATTTCATAGAAATCCCCCAGACGGAAGAGAAGAATGGCATCTTTCGGTGCTTCGGATTTTACAAGCACATATTGTTTCATCATCGGTGTAAGGGTACTTTGTTCACTCATCTTCATTCCGTTTCTTTTTCCGTTCCGGCATCTCTTTGTTGCATTATAATTTATATACTATAGTATTTCTTTGCCTTTCCGTCAAACTTTTTTTACGGAAAATCAGATATTTTTCCACACAGGAACACAGCTATCCCATAATTTTGTAAAAATGGCATATTTTTACAAAATTATGTGCGTAAAGAAATCTGCTTTTAAAAAAGTGATTTTGTCAGATTTTTTCAAAAATACTTCTTTATCCTGTTTTGGGCAACCTTCAGGAGAG
>JAZKZE010000122.1:0-32295 GCA_045612485.1 Victivallales bacterium
TTTGGGGCTCTCTCCTGAAGGTTGCACAAAACAGGATAAAGAAGTATTTTTGAAAAAATCTGACAAAATCACTTTTTTAAAAGCAGATTTCTTTACGCACATAATTTTGTAAAAATATGCCATTTTTACAAAATTATGGGATAGTTGTGATGCAAAAAGCATAAAATATACACATTTTTTTATAAAACGACTTGAAAAATGAAAGAGAAGGTGTATATTAGTTATCATACGCTCCGACATAGCTCAGCGGTAGAGTAGGTGGCTGTTAACCACTTGGTCGTAGGTTCGAATCCTACTGTCGGAGCCATTTTTATTTTAAAACAGAAAAATCAGCAGGAATTTCTTTCTGCTGATTTTTTTATCTCCTGCTTGAAGCAGCCAACAGAGCAGACGGCGGGAAATACCGCCAATGGAGAAATAGATTTTCTTCCTGTATCCAACCAGGATTTATAAGCTGAAGTTTTCCGTCTGACAAGTCCGGCAAATACTGATCTACTGTATTCTTCCGGATGCCTTAAAAAAGTTCCCCCTGTTCAAAGCCCTGTTCAAGCAGGATCCTCTGTACCGGAGCGTAACTCATTCTGTGCAGACGGCAGGGACCGTATTTTTTCAACGCCTCATCGTGCATCTTTGTGCAATACCCTTTATGGATCTCAAATCCGTACTGGGGAAACTCTTCCGCCGCCTTCACCATCACCAGATCCCTGTGGGTCTTGGCAAGAATACTTGCCGCTGCGATACTGGCAGAAAGAGAATCTCCTTTGATCAGGTTCTGTGAAGGCACAGGAAGCCCCTTTACCGGATTTCCGTCCACAAGTACGGTTTGGAGCTCTTTCAATGCTCCAGATGCCTCCGCCATGGCTTTCCAGGTTGCCTTGAGAATATTGATGCAGTCGATCTCATTGGCATCCACCTCCGCCACGGCATAACGCACTGACTCTTCCGCAAGCAGTCTTGCCCGCAGTTCCATCCTCTGATTGTGGGAGAGTTTCTTGGAATCATTCAAGCCGGCAGGGATCTTCCCCGGGTCAGTAAAGATCACACATGCCGCCACCACCGGTCCCGCCATACAGCCTCTGCCCGCCTCATCTATGCCGCCCACAAAAGAAAAACCCCTTCCCCATAAGGATTTTTCATGGGAAAGGAGTTTATCTTCGTATGACATATAAACGGCAGAACCGTTACTGTCATTGTTTATACGCTTTGACATCTTATTTGTCAACAGGCACAAACTTTTTCTCTTTGACCTTGGCACTTTTGCCGATCTTGTCGCGCAGATAGTAGAGTTTTGCACGACGGACGCGGCCTTTGCGGTCAACAACGATCTTGTCGATACGGGGGCTGTGGACAGGGAAGATCTTTTCCACGCCGATACCGAAAGAAACACGGCGGACAGTGAACATTTCACGGATTCCGCTGCCCTTTCTGGCAATGACTACACCGGTGAAAAGCTGGATACGTTCGGTGGAGCCTTCCACGATCTTGTTGTAAACCTTCACAGTATCACCGATCTCGAATTCGGGAACGTTGTTGGTGCACTGTGCCTTTTCGATTTTGTCAATCACAGGGTTCATTTTATTCCTCCGTTTTTATGTTGATTTTCAATTTTCTCCATGATGTCGGGTCTTGTTCTGAGGGTCTCTTTGACCGCCTGTTCCCGCTTCCACTTTTCGATCTTCCCGTGATCTCCGGAAATCAGGATCTCCGGAACATCCCAGGAACGGAACCGGGCCGGTCTGGTATACTGGGGATATTCCAGCACACCATCTTCCGTGGAAAAGGACTCATCTTCGCCCGATTCCCCGCAGCCCAATGCTCCGGGAAGAAGTCTTGTCACCGCGTCACAGATTACCATTGCCGGGAGATTCCCGCTGGTCAGAATGTAATCCCCGATGGAGACTTCCACATCCGCCAGATGTTCTCTTACGCGTTCATCCACTCCTTCATAGTGGCCGCAAATTATGATCAAATGATCCTCGTTGGTCAACTCCTTCGCCATTTTCTGGTCGAATTTCACACCTCTGGGTCCGGTAAGTATGACCTTCGTATTTTCTTTCCTCAGGGCTTCCACCGCCTCAAACAACGGTTCCGGTTTCATCAGCATACCGGGACCGCCGCCGAAAGGCTTATCATCCACCGTCTGGTGACGGTCATGTGTATAATCCCTCAGGTTTACAGCATTGATCTCCACGATCCCGTTTTTCACAGCCCTTCCCACAATACTGGAGGAAAGAGGTCCGAAAAATATATCGGGAAAGAGAGTAATTATGTCAATGTGCAAGCTCAGTCCGCCACCTCAACACTGACCCTGTCCTGCATTCTTCCGGCAGCACCAGCCACCAGAGCCCGCAGAGCAATGATCGTTTTTCCTTTTTTTCCGATAATCTTGCCGGTATCATCTTTCCGGCAGGTAATACGGATCGTTTTGGCACTGTTCTCAACGACAGTTTCCACTTTGACTTCTTCCGGGGCATCCACGAGATTCTTCACAACGTAAGAAACAAAGTCTTCCAGATCGCTGAGCTTTACTGTACTTGCCGCTTCCTTCTTTTCAGAAGCGCAGCAGCAGCTTTTGCCGTGTTCTTCCTTGCTGACTTCCGCAGATTTTTTATCTGAGGAAAACAGCTTCTTGATTGCATCAAACAGCATTTTTGCTCTCCAGATAAGCTACACAAAAGAGAGCTGATATGAGACATATGCTGACAGCACATTCGATTCGTCACCGGCCGTCAAACATCTGTTCCTCCCTTACAGGGACAATATTCTTATGCCTCAGCAGCTTCTGTGTCAGCCTTGAAATTCTTTTTCTTGGTGTAGGGATCCGCAACGCCACGGACTTTGGATTTGCCTTCTTTGGCGCGTTTGTAGATGTCTGCTACAGTTTCGGACATCTGGGCACCCTTGGAAATCCAGTATTCCACTCTTTCCACATCAATTTTTTCATTGCTCTGACGGGGATCATAGAATCCCACTTCTTCAACCATGTAGCCATCACGGGAGGAACGGATGTCGCAAACTACGACTCTGAAACTGATCCAGTTCTTTCCGCCTGTCTTTTTCAGTCTGATTCTGACCATTTTCGGTTCACCTTACTGACTTTTATTTGTTTTTGTTACTTTTCCGGAATCTTCCGGGTCGATTCTTTTTTACTTGCCGTCAAACATATTTTATCATTTTTTTGTACGGTAAGATTCAATAATATACACCGGAAATGAAATTTTTCAAATCATTTTTCATTTTTTTCCTGTATTCCCCCCTTTTTCAGTATATTTTTCCCCAATAAGAAGGATTTTTCTTTCCACCTGGGATTGAAAAAATATTTCTTCATAGTAAATTATTAAGGCAAAATGTAAAATCTGAAATTTCAGAAAAAGCAAAGGAGCATTTAACTATGACACAACTTTTCACCAACTGCCGTCTGGTCTCTCCCGGTGTGGATCTGACCGGTGCCGCGATCCTCGTCAGAGATGATAAAGTCCAGCAGGTATTTACCGCAGGCGACACTCTGCCCGGAGCTGACAAAGTCATTGATCTTGCCGGAAACATGATCGTTTCCGGATTCATTGACGTACACTGTCACGGAAAAAGCGGTATGGATTTCTGCGACGCAACAGATGAAGCCATGACCGTGCTTGCCAAAGATAAACTTGCTGAAGGTGTGACTTCCTATCTGCCCACCACTCTCACTCTTCCTGAAGATCAGCTTGCAGCCGCCCTCAAAACTGCGGCAGATTATGTTGCTTCCGGAGCTGAAGGAGTAAAAGTTCCCGGCGTACATCTGGAAGGACCTTTCATCAACCCCAAATGTCTGGGTGCCCAGAATCCCGACTATGTGGTTGCCCCCGATATGGAAATGGTGAAAAGACTCAATGCCATTTTCCCTGTGAAAAAAGTTTCCTATGCCGTGGAAATGGAAGGCGGCGCCCGTTTTGCCTCCGATCTTATTTCCATGGGGATCACCCCCTCCTGCGTTCACAGTGCCGCAACCTATGCACAGTTCCTTGCCGCTTACGATCACGGCATGCGGAACCTTTCCCACTTCTGCAACCAGATGACCGCACTTCACCACAGGGATATCGGTCTTGTGGGAGCCGGTTTCGCTAACAAGGATGTTTCCATTGAGTTCATCTGCGACAAACTGCATATCTGCCCTGATATGATCCGTCTTACCTTTGCCATCAAAGGCTGTGAAGGCATCCAGCTGATCACAGACGCCATGCGTGCTGCCGGACTGCCTGACGGCAAATCTTCTCTGGGCGGACTTCCCGTTATCGTGAAAAACGGCGAAGCCAGACTGGAATCCAATGGCGCACTTGCCGGAAGTACACTCCAGCTGAACAAGGCATTGAAAAATGTTTACGAGGTGACCGGTCTTCCCCTCAAGGATATTATCCGCTGTACCTCTTACAATCAGGCACAGGCACTCAATCTTCCCCTCCTGGGCAAGATCGAACACGGTTACTTTGCCGACCTTACCGTCCTTGATGCCGACTTCAATGTAAAACAGGTCTATGTAAACGGCGAATGTCGTTTTACTGCATAAGCACGGCTGTTTTTTCACGTTTTACCGATCCCGTTTCCTTTCCGGAGGAACCGGGATCTTTTTTTATGAAAAAAATCAAAAAATCCCCGCCTTTTTCCTCTCGGTACTTGAGATAACATTAAAAATGTGTTACATTAATAGCAGAGAAATATCCCGGAGGCAGATAATGAATGAAACACTTGATGAATTGCGTAAAAAAATAGATTCCCTTGATACCCAGATCGTAAACCTTCTCAATGAGCGTTACAGAACCGTACAGAAGGTGGGTGAGTTCAAAAAAGGGGCTGCCAGTGCAATCTATGTGCCGGAACGGGAACGGAAAGTATATGAAAAAGTAAGCAGACTCAACAATGGTCCCATGAAAGATGTAACTCTTTTTGCCATCTACCGTGAGATCATGTCCGGAGCATTGGCTCTGGAACAGGGGTTGCGTATAGCCTATTTCGGTTCAGAGGGAGCCTGTACCCATATTGCAGCCGTGACAAAATTCGGCAACAGCGTGCTGTACAAGCCGGAACAATCCGTAAAATCCATTCTGGAAGATGTGCTTTCCGGAAGATGCGATTACGGATGTATGCCGGAAAATGTACTTCTGGAAGCTATGGATGATTCTGGCCTTGCCTGGTTTTCCTCCGGAAGATTGAGTATCTGTGCAGAGATCTGCGGTAAATCCATCTCTATATCCGATACAGCCTCCTCCCTTCCGAAATATTTTGTCATCGGCAATCAGAGTACCGGAGCAACAGGCAATGACAAGACCAGTATCTTTTTTGCTCTTCCGGATGAACCCGGAGCCTTGTTCCATGTCCTTCTCCCCTTCAAAGATGAACAGACCTCCCTGCATATTGCCGGAAGCTGTCCCGCCGGAAAAAATGGGGAAAAAAGTTACTTCTTCCTTCTGGATCTGGAAGGACATTGTGAAGAGGAAAAGGTTCAGAGGATCATGAAAAAACTCCGTTTTGTCACATCCTCCCTCACCTGTCTCGGCAGCTATCCTGCGGGGATAGCACCGGATTTCAAAGATCTTCTTTCCGCAAGGGCGGAAACACATAAAGCATAAATGGTTATTCCGGGGAAATTTTATGGCAAAGATCTCGGCAGCAATAGCAGCATACTGCGGTGAAAAATATATTCTGCGACAGCTGGAAAGTCTTTTCCGCCAGACAGTAAAGATCCATGAGATCATCATCTGTGATGATTCCCCCACCGATACCATGTATAACATTGTTTCCTCCATTATTCCGGAAGCCCCCTGTACGGTAAAAATATACAGGAACGAAAAGACTCTCGGTCCTACACAGAATTTTGCAAAAGCCATAAGTTATTGTACCGGGGATCTGATTTTTCTCTGCGATCAGGATGATGTATGGAAAGAAGACAAAGTACAAAAACTTGCCGCCGTTCTGAAAAATGATCCGCAAACGGATGTGGTATTCTGCAACAGCTGTGTTGTGGATGAAAATCTGAAACCTCTGGGATACAGCACCACAGATATTGTAAAATTTTCTGCGGAAAAAGCCGCAGATCTCCATAAAGGAAAAGGAATACTGCATTTATTGCGTACCCCTATGCTGTACGGGCATAATATAGCCATGAAACGCTCTTTTCTTCCTCTCCTTCTGCCCATACCGGAAAATCTTCCCTCCTATGATCTTTTCATTGCGGAACTGTGTGCAGGAAGAGGCAGACTGGATTGTGTGTATGAAGATCTTACCTTACATTGCCGTCACGGGGAGAATCAGTCCATCCAGAAAAAACCCGGCGGGATCTTCAGAAGACTATTTGCCCTTCTTTCCAAAAAACACCATGGAAAAGATACGGAAATCTATGATTCCTTCATTCATGCCGATGCCGCTTATGAAAGGCTGAAAACATTTTCGGAAAAAGAGGATTTCTTCTGTCCGGAAGAAAATATGCTGCTTCTGAAAAAATCTGTTGAATATTACAGAACAAGACTGGCACTTACGGCAAAACCCCGTTTTCTGCGGCCCTTTTTCCTCTTTACGGTAAGGGGCTATTTCACCATGGGATACGGCTTGCGTTCCATTATCCGGGATCTGCTTTTCTGACCGTTGGACAAAACAAAAAAAGGCTGTCCGCCTCATTTTCTGAAGGGACAGCCGTAAATCAAGTTTTACAGAAACTTATTTCCTTCCGGGAAGTTTGGAAACAAGCATCACATCTTTCCAGATCCCGCCGCTTCCGTTTTTATCTTCCACACGGACAGTAACGATCTGGGTGGAGGCTTTCCAGTTGATGCAATCGGTGATATCAATGGCAAAGGGTGTTCTCCAGTCATCCTTGTGTTTGAAGAGATGTTCACCGGCTTTTTTGCCGTTCACATAGATCCAGCAGGATTCATCCACAGCCCCGAAGTAGAGATATACTCTTCTACCCTTCCAGTCCAGAGGGAATTTTTCCAATGCGGCGGCATACCAGGCGATCCCGTCATAATTGGCGGTCTTCTTCCGGATCTCCTGTGAAATGTTTTTGTAGTGCTTATAGGGCGTTTCCCAGAAATTGTTGGTCGCCATCATTGCACCCCATTTTATGATCTTGCGGAAATCATCTTTGTACCATTCTTCTTTTACTCCCACATCATTGGGGTCGAGTTTGAAGAACCAGTACCAGGGGGTACGTTTGAAGGGAGGATCAAATTCCTTGAGATTATCCACTTTTTTCAGACCGCAGACATCGCCCCAGTACTGTTCCGCCCAGGGGAAGAGTTCGTATCCGTGTTTTTCTCTGAACTTCCGCAGAGTGATGGAATTTGCATCGCTCTTCTGAGTAATGGCAAGGAAGGTGAGAAGGCTGTGTTCATTGTCGATGACAAGTTTTTCGATGCGTTTTCTCACATCGGCAGGAAGATCTTTTCTTGCAAGAGCCTTTTTCAGGAATTTTTCAGCATTGGCGAAATCCTGTTTTTTATAGTAGGAACCCAGTCTTTCCGCAAGTCCGCGGCCGAAGTTGAAGTAGCTGCCCTGTGTCTGCAATTTGCCTACATTGGCCTCAAGACGCTTGTTCCATACCTCATTTCTCCAGTAGGCATAATAGGCGCTGATCTCTTTATTTGCGGGAGCAAATGCCTGCATATAATGTTTTTCCCAGTATGCAAAATCCTTTTCAGGTTCCTGCATCCCTTTGAGAAGGACATAATCGGAGAACCACTGACCGTTGTGAAGAAAATATCCGGCACAGTCATAATCGAATCCGGCAGACCCCGTCCTGATCATCTTCTGCATGATCTTGAAGAAATACTCTTCATATCCGCAGGGCATAAGGGTGATGAAGTAACCGTGACGGTTGGGACGGTGGTAGAAAAATTCCATTCCGGCTTTTTTCCATCCGCCGAGCAGGGCATCAATGCCTTTCAGAGTAAAATTGGTGGGAACAAGAGAGAAACACTGATTTTTTGCTCCTTCGATCTTTATTTTCACCGGCGGTTCCTGGGAGAAGTTATAGATCCCAGCCATGATCTGCACATCCGGACGGATCTTCACCGCTTTTTTATACAGTTCATTACGCATATAGGTATAACGGTCGGAAAGACGGTTGCCGGAGAATTTTTCCCCCTTTTTCACAGGATAACCGTCAAGGGCCTTACAATTTTCACAATAGCAGGCTTCATAATCCATTACGTCGGGCTGGGAGAAATTCAGCCATTTGGGGGTACCGATCTTCACCCACTGGGCAATGACCGCATCCAGGAAAGTGGGACTGGTACAGCAGAATGCCACAAGCAGATCTTTACCTGTATAAGCGGCGATATTGCCTGAATCCACCTGTCCTCTGGCACGGTTGGGAGATGGGCCTCTCACGCCGTTGATATTCATGGCAAAGTATTCCGGATGCTCTTTGCCGTATTTCTTCCACCATTTTGCATAATAGGCATCACCGGGACCGAAATTCCAGTCCGAACCCCAGAAATCCCGCAGACGGCGTTTCCATACTCTCTCTTCTGCGGCAGTTTTGCTTTTGCCGAAAGAACGCAGATGCCGCAGATTAAATTTGGGATACCAATCCCCTTTGAGAAGAGATACTTTCACAGGATTCTGTCTGGGAGCATATATATCGTTTCCGGAGGGCCATCTCACATTCAGACTGTCTTCCAGAAAATCATAGACGGCAAAGGAGGCTCCCCCGTCTTTCCCGCCGTAAAAATAGGCTTCTTTATCTGTAACAAGGTAATGGGATTCCTGCAAGGCAAATTCCTTTTTCACACCGGCAGGAACTGTACCTATCCTCATAATAAATTTTTTTCCGGCAGGAACTTTATTATTACTGACGAGAGTTACTTTTTCCGAAGTAATGAATTCCAGATGTTTTTTCAGATCTTCTGCGGCAGCCTTATTGCCTCTGCCGTTTGTGTAAAGAATGGCAACTTCCGAAGGTTTGATGATCACTTCTGCGGCAGAAAGAATAAATGCCGCGGCAGAAAGCATCAGACCCAACAATGCTTTTGTTTTCATTTTTTTCCTTTCGTTTTTAAAGGCTGTTTCCAATCAAATGCTCAATCCTGCCAGAGAGCCACTTTGGCTTTCTGGGGGTCAGTGCCTTTCCAGCTGCTGACATGCCCGTCAAAGAAAAGCAGATTGCCTGTTTTGTTGTGCCGCTGACCGTGAATATAAGACCATGCACGGGCGTTTTCAATGGCTTCCCATACATAATGCTCTTTGCCTGTTTCCAGATAGCGGGTTTCGATAAGATAAAAGATCTGGGAAGTCTTTTTTATATCTGTTCCCAGTTTGAAAAACCTTTTCAGATATCCTGAATTATAATACCGGTTCCAGCCGTAGGAAAGACGGGCATAATAATCTTCCTTCCATTTCGGGACATTGCTTGCCTGACCGGCATAGGTCTGGGCAGGACATTTGTAAATGGAGGTGTGGGATTTCTTGTCACTTGCCGGATGAGTATTCCAGCCGTAACCGACCATGTAGGGTATCCCGGAAATACAGTTGGCCGTTGTATTGTATGTAGCCCAGTTCATAGATTCAGAGTTGGCCGCCACATGGGGAATGAAATCCTTAAAGTCGTTGCTGTAAAATACGCTGTAATTCCCCAGGGATTTCATTTGGTTTACACAGGCGATCTTCTGTGCGGTTTCTCTTGCCTGCTTCAATGTGGGAAGAAGCATCCCTGCCAGAATCGCAATGATGGCGATAACCACCAGAAGTTCAATGAGTGTAAAATTGTTACGTCGCATAATATACATTATGTTACCTCCTTTGTGTTTGTTTCTTTATATTTTTTACATATCTTATATTTCTCTTTTCCGGGAGAAATGTTTTTTTACCGTCAGATTCCGGTGTCTGTCACCAATGTATATTTCCTGTTCCCTGTTATGGATTGATACCGTTAAAGATTCCGGATTTTCCGTAAGTATCATCCGCACGCCGGTTGGGTCGGAACTCTCTGAAAGTGGCTACCTTTGCACCGATTTTTCTGAAAGGCTGTACAGAACCGGAAAAAGTAACCGTATTGGCTGTACGCAAACCATCATGGAGCATATACAATCCATGATCGCTGAAATCCCATGACCCGCGGAAAGGAAAACCGCTGCTGTTGTTGTAATTATACAACTCATATCCGGGATTGTTTTTGCCCATTTTGAATGATGTGCGACTGTCATTACCACTGGTAAGATTGGCTGTATCGGAAAACATGACAACTTCATTTCCGCCTTTTTCCCGGAGTAATTCAGGCGTTTTGATGGGTCTTCCCACTCCGGATTCATAGGCTTTTGTTCCGAATGTGCCAATGGAAAGACCGTAAGTGGAGTTGTAATTCTGTCCGCCGTCATCCGGATACGCTCCTGTTACGTTTGCATCATTGCTGGGACAGCGGAAAACTTTGCCGTTGGGAAGATAGTTCAGAACCTGCATCGCACCGAACCATGTAAGAGCGTTCGTTCTTCCCGGAACAAGAGTATTCTGATGATGCCGGGCAATATTCCATTCTTTGAAGTCCGTTGAATAGAATGTGGCGGCAAGATGGATCTGTTTCAGATTGTTTTTACAACTGGCCCCTCTTCCTTTTTCCCTTGCGGAATTCAATGCAGGAAGAAGCATTCCTGCAAGAATGGCAATGATGGCAATAACCACCAGCAGCTCTATAAGCGTAAAACTGTGGCATCGCACACTGTGCATCACATTACCTCCTTTGATTTTGTTTTTATGTTGTTCATTGTTTTCTATGACTTTTTCTTTTCACCGGTAAGAAGCCTCACTTCTTTTCCGCCTGTTTCTTTATTTTTGAGACAAGCCTGACCCGTTTCCAGATCCCGCCTGCCCCGGCTCTGTCCTGTACCCGCACGATGATGACCTGCGGAGTACGGGAATTTCCTTTCACATATTTTGTGATATCCACTGTAAAAGGCGTCATCCAGTCTTTTCTTGTACGGAAAGGTCTTTCATGGACCTTTTCACCGTTCACATAAACAGTACAGCTTTCATCCACAGCCCCGAAGTAGAGGAAAATATCCCTTTTCCCGAACCAGTCGGAAGGAATGGATATACTTGTGGCATACCAGCCGATCCCGTCATATTTAGCAGTCATTTTCCGGATCTCCGCAGAAATCTTTTTATAACCGGCATGGGGTTTTTCCCAGTTGCCGTTGGTCGCCATAAAATGTTTCCATTTCAGGATATTTCTGCCGTCCTGATACCATTTTTCCTTTACGCCCTTATCTTCCGGATCAAGGCGGAATTTCCATAAAAGATCGGTTTCCAGATAGGGAAGATCAAATTCTTTCAGGTTCTGCACCCTTTCCAGCCCTGCCACATCTCCGAAATAATGTTCATCCGGATCCACGATTTTTATATTGTTTTTCTCACGGAACTTGAGAAGGGCAATAGAATCTTTATCCGTTCTGTTTGCCACAGCATTGAAGAAAAGCACACTGTGTTCATGGAATTTAAGCAGTCTTTCCACCTGGGCTTTCTGCAAATCATTGATTCCCGGAGTATTCAATGCCTTTTCAAGGTAACTTCCGGCAGTGACAAAATCAGATTTTCTGTAATAATCCTTCAGGGAACGGCACAGTCCCCTGCCGTAATTATAGTAGCCGCCGATGGAAGTAATCTTATTGAGATTTTTCTCAATGCGTTTTTCCCAGACCTCTTTCCTCCAGTATTCAAAATAGTTTCCCACCTCTTTTCCGGCGGGGCCGTAGGCTTCCAGATAGTGATTCATCCAATACTCATAAGGCTTGGAAGGATCCTGCATTGCCTTGGCGATCAGATAGTCGGAAAGCTGTACGGAAGGATTCAGACTTGTGGGGGAACCATAATCAAAACCGATCCCGCCCTGCTCTATCATAAACTTTGCCACATCAAAGAAGTATTTGTGGAAACCTGCGGGAAATACAAGCATTTTGTAATAGGTGTGACGGTTGGGGCGGTAGAAAAAGTGTTTCAGACCCATTTTCTTCCATGAAAGAACATAATCGGCAAGGGAATCCATGGTATAGTTGGTGGGAACGATCCCTATAACCACCTCATCCGGCACTTTCTCCCTTTTGGGGGCATCCTGGGAGGCATTGTACGCATACATGGCGATCTTCACATCCTTGCGGTATTTTTTCGCCTTTGCAAGCACCCCTCTGGCAAAAACAAGGTACCGGTCGGCAAGGGCGTGCGTCCAGTCTTTCTGCTGGGCGGCAGTAAGCACATCCAGTTTCTTACAGTTTTCACAATGGCAGGAGAGATTGTCGGGCGCATCGTTTTCACAGAGATTGATATACAGCGGCATCCCCGCCTTTCTCCAGTCAGCAACAACCTGATCCCACACCTTTTCGTTACTGACGCACAAAGCGATCATTTCAGCAAGGTGCCCCGGCACATTCTGAGCGGCATCCTCCAGGATCCTGCCCTGATTGGTGGGATAGCGTCTGCCGTAGTTGAGGGCAAAATATTCCGGATTCGTCTTATGAAATCTTTTCCACCAGTCTGTAAAAGCGTGACCGTAAACAGGGGGATCATGTCTGCCTAATTTCATGCGTGCCATCCAGATCCCCTGACGGCGGATATTACGCAGATTCAGTCCAGGAATGAAATTTCCTTCCACTTTACTCACAATGACCGGATTTCTTTTAACAAGGGAAATATTTTCCAGTCCCGGCCAGCGTACTCCCAGAGAATCTTCCAGGAAGGAATAGACCGCATGACTGACACCCAGTTCCTTTGCGGAATCGCCATAGAAATAAGCGGCCTTTTCCGTAATGAGATATCTGCCCTCTTCCGGCTTGAAATTTTCTTTGAGTCCCCGGGGAGCTATCCCCAGATAAAACGCATACTTTCCGGGAGGAACCTTTCCAAGTCCCACAACCTTTATTTTGCAGCCGCCCATAAGTTCCAGATGAGCTCTCAAATCGTTTGCAAGATTTCTCTGCCGGGCATTTCTGCGTACGATGACCACATTATTAAGGTCGATCTTTACTTCTGCAGCAGAAAGAACTGCTGCCGTGACTACGGACAATAGAACAAACAGTATTTTTTTCATTGTCGCTTTCCCTTTTCTGTTTTTGATTTTCCTTAAATATTTTCCTTCAATATATATTATACTTGACAAAACCTGTTTTCACAATATATTATAATAACATTATTGAGACAAAAATAAAAACTTTTCTGCCAAACACTGTTTCAGGATGGAAAAATGAGTAAAGAACTGCAGTTTCAGAGACGGGACACATTCCTTCCCGGCGGAGAGGAAACTTTTTACCTTTCCGGCAGCCGTATGCCCTACTTTCACTCCAACACCCTTTCCGTAGCCGCTTACGGGGAACTGGTATGGCAATCCGGAGCCAGTCAGTCTCTTTATCACGCTTACTGGGCTTTCATCTGCATTACCGGTGGAGAAGGTTATTTTCAGGAGAAAAATAAAGCAAAGATCATCACATATCCCGGTGATATTTTTATTGTCCGGCCCGGAGTGGATTATACCATAGGTGTGAAAAAAGGAAATAATCAGAAACGCAGGGCGATCCTTCTGAACTGCAGTCCCCTGCTCACTCTGTTGTGCAACTCCGGGGCACTGGCGGATAAAAACGTGATCCATGCAAAAGATCCGGCAAGATTTTTTCACATCATGGAACAGATCCGGCACCTTGTCATGAAAGGAAGCACACACCTGTATGAGGAACTTTCCGCACTGGCATACTCTTTTATCCACGAAATGATCGTACAAACCGCCCCTGCGGATGTAAAAGAGGGTTTTGAACTTATTGCAAGAGATCTGGAACAGAATCCCGACAGGGATTTCTCCCTGGAGGAACTTGCGGCAAAATACAATACCAGTACCCGTACGCTGAACCGGCTTTTCCACCTGCATTTCCAGTGTACTCCCCATGAATTCATCTTTCAGGCAAGAATGAGAACTGCCGCAAGACTTTTGCAGGATGATATTCTGCCCATAAAAACAGTTGCGGAAACCTGCGGCTACAAAAATCTTTCCTTTTTCGCAAAAAGTTTCAAACTTTTCTACGGGAAGACCCCCAGAGATTACCGTTCCACCATGGTCATTACAGAACAGAAGGAAAAAAGTCACAAAAAGAGACATTCCATCTATTTTTATCAGGAGGAAGAGAAAAAATAAATTTTATCCGCCGGAACAGGAGAACATACCTGCGGATCTCCGGTCATCCAAACTCAAAAGGAATTTTCCTCACAGGGAAATTCCCCGTCTTTTACTTCCTTTGTGTAGGCACGGATCACATTGGTGATACATTCGGCAAGTTCTGCGTGCTTTTTTGCATGTTTCGGAGTAAAGGGGGACAACCCCAGAATATCATTGATGACCTGCACCTGTCCGGAACAGTCCGGCCCGGCCCCTATCCCGATGGTGGGAACACTTACTTCCTCTGTAATACGTTTTGCCAGAGGAGCAGGCACACACTCAATGACCATGGAAAAGACTCCCGCCTCCTCCAATGCTTTTGCATCAGAAATCAACTGCTGTGCAGCTTCTTCACTCTTTCCCTGTATCTTATATACCCCGGAAGTTTTGATATGCTGGGGGAGAAGTCCGATGTGTCCCATGACCGGGATCCCTGCATGTACCATTTTTGCGATCAGCGGAGCAAGAGAGGAATCACTTTCGATCTTTACGGCATCGCAAAGACCTTCCTGCATCAGTCTCATGGCATTGCGCATCGCCTGTTCTTCACTTATCTGACAGGAAAGGAAAGGCATATCCCCTACGATGAATGTATCAGGGGCTCCCCGTCTGACAGCGGCACAGTGATGCACCATCTGATCCATGGTCACCGGAACGGTATTTTCATACCCCAGCTGGGTCATGCCTACAGAATCGCCCACAAGGATCATATCAATATTGCCAGCCTCCGCCAGTGCGGCAAAACAGGCATCATAGGAAGTGACCATAACGATTTTTTCCCCGTTATCCCGCATTTTTCTCAACTTGGCAACGGTAAGTTTTTTTCTTTTATCCATGAAAAATCCTTTCTCTTTGTGGGGTAAAATACACTTTCACATGATAAAATAGCACAGAAAAACGAATAAGCAAATCTTTTTGATTTGATTTTTTCTCTTTCATGGGGCATATTGAATAGAGAAAACGATTTAGTACATGGAAAATCCTGAATCCGGGGGAAAGATAATATGGCGGCAAAAGCAAAAAAGAAAAAGAAACACTTTTCAGACAGGAATGCCTTCCGTGACAAACAGCTTCTGCGCGGCAGATTCAGCGGAAACATCAATGGTTACGGCTTTGTGGCAAGGGAAGACGGCGTTACTCCCGATATTTTCATCCCCGCAGGAAAAACAAAAGAAGCCATTACCGGCGATATTGTGGAATTCACCCTTCTTCCCGGAGGTATACGCGGGCCCATAGGGATCGTTACTTCCATTGTTTCCAGAACCGTAAAAGAACTTACCGGCATCCTTCTCTCCCAGAGATTTCTTCAACCCCTTGACAACCGTTTCCCCGGAAAGATCAAGTTGAAAGGCACCCTCAAAGGCGGGAAAAAAGGCGATTGGCTGAGGGTGAAACTGCTTCCTTCCAATACAGATATAAATGATGCAGGCAAAAAGAAGAAACGCAAGCAAAACAGTGAAGGAAACAGTTTTCCCGCAGACCTTGCCGCAGAAGTCATTACCAGGATAGGAAAAGCGGGCTGTGTGGAAGCGGATCTTGCCGCAGTCGCTGCCGAATACGGAATAGAAGAACCCTATACCGAAGCGGAAAATGCCGCTGCAATGCGCATCCGGCCCAGAGAAACTCCTGAACGGAAAGATATGACAAAGTCCTATACCGTCACCATTGACCCCGGCGACGCAAAAGATTTTGATGACGCTCTTTCCATTGATACCGGCAAACGCAGAGGTGAGATCCTTCTGGGAGTGCATATTGCAGATGTGGCTACCTTCATCCGGCCGGGTTCCCGCTTTGCCCAAAGTGCGGAAAAACGCTGTTTCTCCTCCTATATGCCGGGAATGTTCCGCCCCATGCTGCCCAAAACTCTTACAGCAAAGATGAGTTTGCAGGAAAATACGGTAAGTAAAGCCCATACCATTCTTTTCACTGTTAGAAAAGAGGACGGAAAAATCCTTTCCTGTAAAAGATTCCACTCTCTTGTAAAGATCCGCAAAAGACTGGATTATGATACCGTACAGAGTTTTCTGGACGATCCGGAAAACAACACCCCTTCCGACTGGAACAAAACTTTGAAACAGAAAGTAACTCTTCTGGCAGATCTTGCCCGGAAAATGCGGCAGATCCGGAAAAAAGAGGAACTTTTCCTCAATCTCGAAACCAGAGAAGTAAGGGCTCTTGTAGATCCGGAACAGATGATCATTACCGGACTGCGTACGGAAAAACAGCGGGAAGCGGAACTTCTTGTAGAAGAGTTCATGCTCGCCGCCAACAGTGCCGCGGCAGAGGAGATGATCACAAAAAATATTCCCGCCCTTTACCGTATCCATGATGAACCTGCAAGAGAAAAGATCATGGAATTTATGGAAATGGTACATCACAGTTTCAATCTCCGTCCGGGGGATCTTACTTTCCGGAAGGATTGCTGCAGATTTTTTGATTCTCTTTCCTCCACTCCCAAAAACGGGATCATTTTTTCTTCCTTTCTGCGTTCCCTGCCCAGAGCTGCATACAGTAACGCTCCTTCCCTGCACTATGGACTGGGCAAAACCATGTACTGCCACTTTACCAGCCCCATACGCCGTTACACAGATCTTCTGATCCACCAGCAATTATGGGCCGCCGATGAAGGGAAAAAACTTTTTCCGGAAGAATTTTTCCTGGAAAAAGCGGTGTACTGTACCGCTAAGGAATTTCAGACAGACGAAGCATATTTTGCCGCAAATGACAGAATGAAACTCAATTACCTTCTGCATTCCGGTGTTCTGGAAGAAGGCTCCATGCAGACTTTTGAAGGGATCATAGCCAAAGTTTCAGCGGCAGGGATCCTGTGCGATATTCCTGAACTTGGTATTTACGGGTTTGTTCCCATGAAATATCTGGAAACAAGGATGCGCTACCGGGCAAGGGAAGGAAGATACAGAGCGGAAAAAGGAAGAGGCGGGTATAAAACAGGAAATTATATCTATCTTGTGGCAGACCGGATCGATCCCGCTGCGGGAAAAGCAGTATTCCGGCCTGTAAGCTGAGAAAAAGAAAAAAGCTTTATTCAACAGGGGGAGTTTCTTCAGAAGGGGAACCGGTTTCCGGCGAAGCCTCTCCATGGTGTGCCGGAAGGGGTTTGTGCATAAGAGAAGCACTCTCCACAGGATATTCTTTTGCAAGTTTTCCTGCGATCTTTGCCAGTTTATTTTCCACACGGGAGCGTATGGAATAGATACTTACCAGGGAAAGCCCGGAGAAAGAGGCAACCTTTGAAGGTGTTACTTTCTGGATTTCCAGCATATAAAAGATCTGATAATGTTTGGGGGAGATCTCCTGTTTCAGACATTTCAGACAATTTTTCAGAAACACATTTTCCCACTCATCCATAAAACAATCATCCAGAGCAGCATCCGGAGAAAGGGATTCATAGGGAACATCTTCCAGAATGGGGGAATTATCGGGGATATGGACGCAGAAGGATTCTTTTCTGTAATATCTCCGCAGAATATCCGCCGCCTTTGCCCTGATGATCCTTTTCAGATAATCCCGGAACCTGCCTTTGGCGGGATCATATTGAAAATTACTGCTGTTTTTACTTACGGCGATCATGACTTCCTGAATGAGATCATCCAGCTGTTCATTTTTCAAGCCGCAATCTTTTCCGTGAAGGCGGATCAAACTGGAATAAGCGGTAAAAAATGTTTCCCACACCTGACTCTGACTGTCTTTCAGGCTGCGGATCACATCCGGTCGTGTCGTAAAACTCATAAAAGACGCGGCTTCCTCTGCTACTGTTTAATACTACTATTTATTACCATTGTCTCCTGTTTCATGGAATACTGAAAGCAATATATATCACAAACAAATAATTTGCAAATTATTTTTTACAATATTTTTCTGAATTTATACTCATTTACTGTTTTTTATATGTTTATAATTGTTTAAAGTTTCCTTATACCGGATCACGGGAATACCGACAGGGAGATCTTTTTCCTTTCCGCGACAGGAAACAATACTTTCCAATACTGCTTTTTTCTCTCCCTTCTTTCTCTTACTTTTTCTATTCAGCAATCTGTTATTATCCGTATGGCGCAGTTTTTTTATTATATTTCGTTTACATTCATATCCTCACTCATCCCTTACTGCCCGCCCCGGCTCCTCCGGCAGACAATATTTTCTCCTTTTTCCGCAAATTTATGGGCTAAATATGAAAAATAATAAAAAAATCAAAAAAAAATCAGAAATCGACTTGAAAAAATTAAAAAGAGAAGTATATTAGTAAGCATTGAAACAATTTGCGGGGTATTAGCTCAGTTGGCTAGAGCGCGTCGCTGGCAGCGACGAGGTCATCGGTTCAAGCCCGATATACTCCACCAGGCTTCACAAAGGCAACCAAAGAAATTTGGTTGCCTTTTTTACGCCCGGGCAAGCCATCGGCGAAGACCGGAGCGGAAATTGGCGACAGCCAAAGTGAAGCCTGCCACGGCGTAGCGGTGCAAAGCACCACGAAGCCGGGCTAACTGGCAAGTTACCTCTAATGGAGAATATTCGGAATGACAAAATTCTACTATGTGTACTTATTGATCGATGTTGCGACGGAAACGCACCGTTACACCGGAGTTACCGAAGATTTAACTGCCCGTCTTGCCAAACACAACGCCGGCGAAGTTCCACACACCTCAAAGTTTAAACCGTGGAAAATTGAAACTGCCATTGCGTTTTCATCAAAGGAAAAAGCCTATGCGTTTGAAGCATATCTTAAAACCCACAGTAGCAGAAGTTTCGCCAACCGCCACTTCTGAAACCTGTAATCCGACCCGCTTGAAACAAGTCAAATCCTCTAAAATCGGCAAATCCTATAACCTTCCAGTAAAGATTTCGAGGGGGACTTGACCCCCTCTCAAATCCCCCTCAAACGCAAAGTTGAGTTTACAAAACTCTATACTACCCATTTTTGATTTCAGCGAACCAGTGTCCTCACGAAAGAAACAACTTCCGCTGCTCTTCCCAGCTTTCCGGAATACTGATCCTGTACTTTTTTCCGTTCAGTATTTCAGGAAAAAGAGTAAACAGGTTATTTACTTTTCAACATGCTTTCAATTTCTTTCAACGCCTTTGCAATCTGATCCGGACAGGATGTGGGTTTCCCGCCGCAAGTGATCCCTTCAAGGCGGCGTATTGCCTCCTGTACGGTCATTCCGGGCAGAAGACGGCTTATCCCTTGCAAATTGCCGTGACAGCCTCCGGTAACGGCGAGAGAAAGGATCACTGACTCTTTTTCATCAATATCAAACTCATAATGGGTACTGCATACAAAATCGCAGGGAGTGTATTCAAATTTCATTTTTCATCCTGGGATAATATTTTGTTTAAAAAAGAAAAGAGACGGTTTTCACCGTCTCTCATCGTACAGAAAAAAACTTTCTCAAAAAGCTCAAGCATCAGCTTTGGGAGCTGCGGTCTTGGCAACGAGTGTTCCAAGACGGGATTTTTTACGATCAGCTTTGTTCTTGTGGAAAGTACCGCTTTTCACAGCTTTGTCAAGAGCAGCATACTGGGCTTTGAGCAGTTCAAAAGCCTGATCTTTGTCACCGGCAGCAACAGCAGCACGGAGTTTCTTTTCCATTGTGCTGATAGCATTTCTGCGGGATTTGTGACGAATGCGTGCTTCTTCGCTCTGACGGTGGGTTTTCACTGCAGATTTTCTTACCTTTACGATTTTCTGGTCCGCCATGGGAATATCCTTTCATTATAATAAAAAATGTTGTTTTGCACTTATAAACCTTTAATATACACTCTGAACATGATTTTTTCCAGTAGGAAACCTTTTTTTTTGCAAAAAAACTTTCCTTTTTCTTTTCTTTCAACTCAAAGAACGGAAAAAATTGAAATGGGAAACCTCCTTCATCTTCTCATTTTCCCCTTCCGGAAGCCTCTTATCAACGAGATAAACCGTATTGGGGACAACCTCCTGCGGGATCTTCATCAGACTTTCCGGATAAAGCACAGTAAGAACTCCTTCTTTCTTTACAAGGAATCTTTCCCTGTCGGAAGCCTCCAGATATTCCGTATTCTCCACCTTCGCCCTTGTGGCAAAAAGTACAACATGCCCTTCACCGTAAAGAAGAAGTTTCAAAGGACTCTTTTCCGCCAGAAGAAGCATATCTTCTTTTCCCAGTTCCGTATGGATCATCCCTTCCGCTGCCCCGAGTTCCATAAATTCCGCCGCAGCAAAACTGTTGGCAAGGGGAAGAGGGGCGGAAAGAATAAGTTTGAGTTTTTTATCTGCAAATCTTTTTTGCAGAAGAAATCCCCCCGGGGAGGCTATATAAAACTCCCTCACGCCTTTTTTTTCTGCAAGATCCCTGATTTTCCTCTCCTGTTCCCCGATGCTTTTTTCCGGCAGAAAGAAGGGATAAAAGCGTTCTCTGTCCTCTTTTACAAGTATGCGTTCTTTTTCTTCAGTGCAGGAAACAGATCTCATGTTTTCATAATCCAGCAGAAGTTTTCTCTTATTTTCCAGACAGGAATTTTTCAAAAGTTCTTCAGAAATATTTTCCAGACACCAGTCTTTAAATTTTCTGCGGATCTCTTTCAAAAGACTTGCAGGAAAGAAAAACTCCCCTTCAACAATACACTTTCCACATTCCGGAATAAAAGGCAATTCCCCCATCCGGTCAAAAGCACGGGCAAGTTCTTCCGGAGAGAAAGCATGTCTCTCCGCCGGGGCAAGAGAAAGTTTCCCCTGCCACACTTTCCCGGGAACAAGAGGGAATTTTATGGTAAGAGAGTCTTGCGTCAATTCAAGATCAAGCACCGTTTCCGGCTTGAACGGCGCCAGCTTGCTGATCCTGCTTTCCATCCGGCTTCCCGCTTCCCCGATACGGTAAATGACACCGTTGCGGGGAATATTTTTTCCTTTAGTTCCGATAATACATTTTGTCCCGGGAAGAGCCTTTACACATTCCTTACCGTTTACTTTCAGAGAAAGTACACAGAAGACCTCCCCGGTATCACCGCCATCGCCCTGCACCCGGAGAAAATCCCCAATATGCACTCTGCCCGCAAGTACGGTTTCCAGAGCATTGGGGAGAACTCTTCCCACTTTTCCGCAATACTGGCCAATACCCCCCACCTCTCCGGAACGGATCACTTTCTGCGCCGTTTCCTTCTTATAAAATCCCAGAGAGGAGACACGGGAGGCGGTACGGGCAAAAAGTTTTTCCGCCTCTTTCAATGCCTCCGGAAAATCCTTTTCGGAAGCATCCAGAAGCATACGGTATGCTCTGGTGACATTACTGACATAATCCGGCTTCCGCAGCCGTCCTTCGATCTTCAATGAAGCGATCCCCATTTTCCGGAACTCCGGAATAAGAGAATATGCCGCAAGATCTCCCGTGGAAAGAAAAAATCCCTCTTTACCTTTATCATTGCGGAACATTCTGCGGCAGGGCTGTTTGCATTTTCCCCGGTTCCCGCTTGCCCCGCCGAACCAGGAGGAAAGCAGACAGGAACCGGAAAGACAGCAGCATAATGCGCCATGTACAAAAACTTCCAATTCCAACGGACTTTTTTCTGCAATAAGTTTCAATTCCTCCAGAGTGGTCTGCCGTTCCAGAATGACCCGTTTGATCCCCATGGAAGCGGCAACAGCAATATCATCAGAATTATGCAGAGCCATCTGGGTGGAACCGTGAATGGTCAGGCGGGGAAAATACTCCCGGATCATGCGCACGATACCGAAATCCTGTACGATCACCGCATCCGGATGCAGATATTCCAGTTCCGCAAGGAAATCAGCGGCCTCCGCTATTTCACTCTCCCGCAATACCGTATTGAATGTAGTATAGACCTTTTTCCCTTTTTCATGGGCATAACGGATCAATGAACCATATTCTTCAAAAGTAAAATTACCTGACCGTTCCCGGGCATTAAACTTTTTCAAACCGGCATACACCGCATCCGCCCCGGCGTCAAACGCCGCAAGAGCGCAATTCATATCCCCGGCGGGCGCAAGTAATTCCATTTTCTTTTCTTCTCTCATTTTTCCAGTTCCGGTATGGAAAAAGCAGGATCTTTTTCCTTTAATTTTCCATAAACTTTTTTCATGGCATTTATTCCCTCCATACGTCTGTCAAGACAGATACCGTCCTTTATCTGGGCAATGGCATTTCCCGCCATATAGGCGGAAAAAAGCAGACAGGCATATTTCTTTTCCGCAGCGGTCCCCTCTACAAGACTGCGGTACCATACAAGATCCTCATCCACCATCTTCACAATGACCAGACTGCTTTCATTGACAAAAGAAGAAAGTGCCTGGGCTTCCTCCATGGCATCCGGAGGAGAAGAAAGAAGTTTCCCGTAAGAAACAAGCAGGATCTTTCGCAATTCTTCCGGGACAGTGACCTTTTCCCCTTCGTAAAAGGAAGAAACAAGAGAGGATACAAAACGGTTGAAAAATTGCGGCAGGACTTTTACCGGCATGGGAATACGCTGCGGAAGAAAATCGATCCTTACAATATTCCCCCTGTAAAAAGCAATAAATCTGCATGCAGGAAAAAATGTTTTTTTCTCTCCGGTCTGATACAGCTGCCATCTGCCCCGCACCACTTTACCGGCAAGGGCGGAAACAGCAAAATCTCTCTCAAAAAGCAGCTTGAAATTTCCGCCGTGATCCTTTTTCAACTGGGCCGCAAAATCTGCAAAAAGTTTTTCCTTTATTTTCCGGTTTTCCTTTGTATGGGGATCATCAGACAAAATCTTCTGTTCCATTTTTCCGCAAAAGACCTGAAATTCAGCTCCGGCAGGGGAAACTTTGTAAGAAACTGTTTTTCCCCCGGGAACATTTCTTACTGTCCCTTTCCGGAAAGGGACAACGACCGGCGGCAGGGCTTCCATGATCTCTTTTTCCGTATGGAATTTTTCCCCTGCCGGACAGGGTACAACGCAGGAGAGCAGAGAAGAAAAACAGAATATAAGCAATATTCTTTTCCCCGGCAAAAGGGCTGTAAACACACTTTTCTTTTTCCGCTCTTTCATAAACATATCACTTTGTATGGGAGAAAAATTTTCTCAAAACCTCTTTATTTGCGTATGTCTGTGTCCAGGAGTTGTGGTTCACACCTTCATATTCTGTATATTCCGCCTTCTTACCGCCTGCGGCGCAAATGGCATTATACATATCCCGTGAACGGGAGGGAAGTACCACACTGTCGATCCCGCCGTGGAAAATGTAAATGGGCATATTTACCAGTTTGGGAGCCTGTTTTACATCTCCGCCGCCACAGCAGACCAGTGCAGAAGCGAAATAATCATTCATTCTGCTTATGGCGTCCCATGAGCCGAAAGACCCCATGGAGATACCGGTAATATAAATACGGTCACGGTCTCCGTCATTTTCATTGATCTCTTTTTCCAGGATCTCCAGAGCAAGAGCAAGTTCCTTTGTGGGATTTTCTTCCATCGTGTGTTCTGTAAGATTCCAGGGGGCTTTGATCCACATTTTTTCCGCAGGACACTGGGGAGCAATAAAGATCATGCCTTCCATTTCACTTTCAGCGTAGGAAAGGATGTCGGTTGCACCGTGAATAAGCTGGATGCCGTTGTTACTGCCGTTGCCTCTTTCCCCTGCTCCATGCAGAAGCATACAAACAGGGTATTTACCATTAGCAGGTCTTTTCCCCACAATCTTGAAACAATATTCCATCGTTCCTCCGCCGTGGGAAATATGGGTCTTCTGTTCTGTACCGAGTTTGGCAATCAATTCTTCAGCTGTCATTTTTACTCCTTTTTTGAAACTGCTTTCTATATAATAAACCCCCGAAATGAAAAATATCAAGAGAAAAGGGAAAAAAAAGGGAAATATTATCAGACTTATCGGAATAATCAGACTCATCGGCCTGTCTGTCCGGTCAGTGGAAAACAAAAAAGCACACCCCCGTAAGGAGGTGTGCTGCAAAAATCAAAGGCAATCAGAAGATTACTTCATGATCTCGCCGATATTTTTGTAGAATTCCATGCGTTTGGCAGCATCAGCTTCTGCTTTGGCATAGAGGGTTTCTGCTGCTTCCGGATTGGATTTGAGCAGAGCTTTGTAACGGCCTTCGCTGCGGATGAATTCCTGGAAGTTGCCGGTGGGGGCTTTTGCATCCCAGGTGAAGGGTTTTTCGCTTGCAGGATTGTAGCGGTAGAGAGGCCAGTAGCCGCATTCCACAGCGCGTTTCTGCTCGGTCTGGGTCTTGCTCATATCGATGTTGTGAGCGATACAGGGAGCATAAGCGAAGATGATGGAAGGACCATTGTGGGCTTCAGCTTCCTGGAAGGCCTTGAGGGTCTGGGCGCGGTCGGCACCGAGAGCAACACTGGCAACATAGACATAGCCGTAGCTCATGCACATGAAGCCCATGTTTTTCTTGTAGGTCATCTTACCGCCAGCAGCGAACTTGGCAACAGCACCTGTGGGAGTGGCTTTGGAAGCCTGTCCGCCGGTGTTGGAATATACTTCGGTATCCAGCACGAGGATGTTCACGTTGCGATTTGCAGCAACAACATGGTCGATTCCTCCGTAACCGATATCGTTTGCCCAGCCGTCACCACCGATGATCCACACGGATTTGTCGCAGAAGTAGTCGGAAAGTTCATTGACTTTGGCGAGAACTTCGCAATCACAGGTGGCAGCATATTTGGCGATAACTTCTTTAGCAGCTTTCTGAGCGGCAAATGCTTCGTTGGTCTTACTGTTGTCCCAGAAGGAGAGAGCCTTGGTGATGGCATCCTTGAGATCAGCAGGAGCTTCAGCGGAAGCAAGGACTTTGTCGCAATACTGTTTCAGAGTGGAGCGGTTGGCATCCACAGCCATACGCATACCGAAACCGAATTCAGCGTTGTCTTCAAAGAGGGAGTTTGCCCATGCGGGACCACGGCCGTCTTTGGCTTTGGTGTAGGGAATGGTGGGGAATGTTCCGGAGTAGATGGAGGAACATCCGGTAGCATTGGCTACGACCATGTTTTCACCGAAGAGCTGGCTGACCAGTTTCACATAGGGAGTTTCACCGCAACCGGCGCAGGCACCGGAGAACTCAAACAAGGGTTTGCGGAGCATAGCACCTTTGACAGTGTTGGGAGAAGCTTTACCCAGAATGTTGTCTTCAGTGGATTCAAAGAATTTTTCATTGGCGTTTTCACCGGCGGCGCGTTCAGCTTCCAGTGTACTCCAGACGAGAGCAGCTTTGCCTTCTTTGTCGCGGAGCGGGCACTGATCCAGACAGACACCGCAAGCCATACAGTCTTCAACAAAGACCTGGACTTTGAACTTGAGGCCGTCCACTTTGGGCATGGCATCCTTGGTTTCAAAGGAAGAGGGAGCAGAAGCAAGATCTTCCACTTTGAAGAGTTTGGTACGGATGGCAGCGTGGGGACAGGCGTTGGCGCAGATACCGCACTGGATACAGTTGGCAGCTACCCAGCGGGGTACTTTGGGAGCGAAACCGCGTTTTTCAAGAGCAGCGGTACCGATGGGGAGAGAACCATCCAGGGACATGGCGGAAACAGGAATGGAGTCGCCGTTGTTGCGCATGGAGGGTTCGATGATCTTCTTGGCGAAATCATCGGCATCATCGGGGATGAGTTTCAGGGGTTCAGCAAAGGGGATGCCGTCCAGAGAAGCAGGAACTTTCACTTCATGGCAGGCATCAGCGGCAAGATCCACCAGCTGATTGTTCATGTCGATAACAGCCTGACCTTTTTTAGCAAAGGTTTTGGCGTTGAGAGCTTTCATATCTTCGGCAGCTTTGTCGAAGGGAACGATACCGGAAACTTTGAAGTAAGCAACCATCATAACGGTGTTGGCACCTTTGCCGCGGAGACCGGGCATGTTCTTGACGATAGCTTCAGCGTTCACATTGTAGAATCTGATATTGTTCTTGATGATGTATTCCTGCATATCTCTGGTGAGGTGGCTGAATACTTCATCATCGGAGTAGGTGCTGTTCAGAAGGAAGGCACCGCCTTTTTTCAAGCCTTTGAGAAGATCGTAACGGCCGATGTAAGCTGCGGTGGAGCAGGAGATGAGGTCGGCGGAGTTACACAGATAGGTGGACTTGATGGGGCTGTCGGAGAAGCGCAGGTGGGAGCAGGTGAGACCAAAGGATTTTTTGGAGTCATAAGCAAAATATGCCTGGGCGTCTTTGTTGGTAAGGTGACCGATGACCTTGATGGTGGTCTTGTTGGCACCCACGGTACCGTCGCCACCGAGACCGTAGAACATGCAGGAGGTTGCTCCGGCGGGTTCAGCAAAGATCTCTTCGTCGATGGGCAGGGAGGTGTGGGTCACGTCGTCTTCGATACCGACGGTGAAGCCGTGGAATCCGCCTTTTTCCAGGTGTTTGAAAACAGCAAGGATCATGGAGGGGGTGAAGTCTTTGGAGGAGAGACCGTAACGACCGCCGATAATGGTGATGGCGGGATCGTTGATGGCAACTTTCACATCCATGTAGAGGGGTTCGCCGATGGCACCGGGTTCTTTGGTGCGGTCGAGAACAGCAATGCGTTTCACTGTCTTGGGAAGTGCAGCAAGGAATCCTTCGGTGTAGAAGGGTCTGTAAAGACGCACTTTGATAAGACCGTATTTGGTTCCGCGGGTACTGTTGAGGTAGTCGATGGTTTCTTCAATGGCTTCGCAGCTGGAACCCATGGAAACGATCACATCAGTGGCATCTTCTGCACCGTAGTAATCAAAGAGGTGGTACTGACGGCCGGTGATCTTGGCGACAGCATCCATCTTTTCCTGCACGATTGCGGGACAGGCGGTGTAGTAGGCGTTGACAGTTTCTCTTCCCTGGAAGTACACGTCACCGTTCTGGGCACCCACTTTGCAGACGGGTTTTTCAGGACGGAGAGCGCGGTTGCGGAATTCTTCGATATATTCAGGTTCCACAAGTTTGGCGATCTCTTCATAGGGGATCTCTTCAAATTTGTGTACTTCGTGAGAGGTACGGAATCCGTCAAAGAACTGGAGGAAGGGAACTTTGGATTTGTAGGTGGCGAGGTGGGCAACCAGAGCCATATCCATTTCTTCCTGAACGCTGTTGGCAGCAAGGAGAGCAAAACCGGTGTTACGGCAAGCCATAACGTCGGAGTGGTCACCGAAGATCGCCAGAGACTGGCAGGCAAGAGAGCGGGCAGTCACATGGAACACTGTGGGAAGCATTTCCCCTGCGATCTTGTACATGTTGGGGATCATCAGAAGAAGACCCTGGGAAGCAGTGTAGGTGGAGGTAAGAGATCCAGCGGCAAGACAGCCGTGAACGGCACCTGCGGCACCAGCTTCGGACTGCATTTCCTGCACATCCACAACTTTACCCCAGATGTTTTTCTTGTTTTCCGAGGCCCACTGATCCACCCATTCTCCCATATTGGAAGAAGGTGTGATGGGGTAGATCGCAGCGGTTTCGCTCAGTGCATAAGCGACATACGCGGCGGCGTAATTGCCGTCCTGTGTGTTGATTTTACCCGGCATTTTTTTCTCCTTGGTAATTTTTTGATAATTAATACAACTTATACTTGTATAAGATAAAACCGTTCTCATAATATACACCCTCCGGTGGATTTTGTCAACCCCCGGAAAATAATTATTCTTTCCGGGAAGAACGGATGCTCCGGAAACAAAAAAACATAAATTAGTCTTATCTAACTTGCAAATTAAAAATTAAACAGTATATTATTCTTCCGTTATTCATTTTTGGCATATTACTGACAAACTTGCATAAAAAGGCTTGACAAAGAAAAAAAATAAACGTATATTACATAATAAGTTTTTGTACGTCCGGAACCGTAATCCATATAGAGAAAGGAGGATAAGTCAGACTGAATATTCAAAGAAATATTTGGAGAGATTTTCCGTAAAAAAATGTTTACAGCCATCCTTAAAGGCAGTAACAAAACAACACAAAAAATCAACAGGAGTTTTTATGAAAAAACTGATTTGCTCAGTGCTTGCTCTCGCAGCAGGAGCTCTTCTGCCCCTCTCCGCGGCAGATGAAACAAGGACCATCCGTCTGGTCCAGGATGATGCTCAGGTCAGAATGGTCACAAAAGTCTATCCCATGAAGTATGTCAAAGCCCTTGACATCCAGCCTTTTGTTGCCGCTGCCGTCCGCCGTTACACCCAGCTTTCCAGCGTCCGCGCCCAGAATTATTCCGCCGGCAAGATCCAGTATCTTCTGGTCACCACCGGTGAAAAATTCATGCCTTATGTAGATGATATCATCAAGAAACTTGACCAGCCCGGAAAATACAGCAAGTTCGGTTCCCGCGTGGAAGGTACCGGTATCCAGAGAATGGTCTACTATCCCAAATACCGTAATCCCGATATGCTTCTTGAAGCAGTGAACAATATCCTTGCCACCGGTATCGGTTCCGGTTATGCGTATAACGGAACTCTTTACTGGAAAGATGAATGGGACAATATGGAATACATCCTCGACTGGGTGAAAATGCTTGACCGTCCCATCCCCCAGGCTAAATTCACTTTCCGTTACTACGAAGTGAGAGAAAGCACCATGCGCGACATCGGTATCGACTACCTTTCCTGGAAAAACGGTCCCGGTATGAATATTATCGACGCAGCGTACAATGCCGGAAGGATCGCATGGGACAAAGCCCTGCATCAGGTTGCCAACAACTCTTTCGGTGCCTTCTCCTGGTCCTACGGCGCATTTGCCACTGCTCCCGCATTTGACATGAGCTTCATCCGTCTTCTGCAGCAGTCCGGCAATGCAAAGATCGCCTCCTCTGCGACCCTGACCCTCCTCAACAACAATACTGCTCCCGCAACCATCTCTCTGGATCCCTCCTACAGCCGGATCACCAAGAGCGAAGCCGACCACTCTTCCGCAGTCGGTCAGAAAGATGCGGAAACAGCTCCCGAACTGACCGTTACTGTGGGTGAAACCCCCATCACCATCTGCTTTGATGCTGCCTCCAAAGAGATCTCTGAAGACGGTCACGTTCCCGCCACAGTCCAGTTCTACAAAAAGAACAAAGGCTGTGTCATGTTCCCCTACAGCGTACAGGCCGCCCAGACTGTGGAAGTGGACAACTACGGCAATCCCGTAGCCAATACCGCAGCAACAAAAGGTTTTGCCTGCATGGATTTCGGAAAGGAACAGCTGTTCTTCAATTCCGTGATCGAAAGAGATGTTGAGCAGACCACCGGTATTCCCGTACTCTGCCAGCTCCCCATCCTGAAATACATCTTCGGGACCACCACCACCGTCAAGGAAAAGACTCACATCATCGTGACCGTGGAAGCCAGTCTGGTCCACCCCGAAAGCAACGCAAAGTAAAACCGGAAGGAATATACTACAATGAATAAAACAATTTTCGCACTTCTTTCCGCAGCTTCTCTCTGTGCAGTAACAGCTTTTGCACAGGAAGCCCGCACCGTTACGGTGAATCCTCCCGCCGGAGGTCTTCCCGCACTGGGCAACAATCCCACCGGTGCATACGGTGCTTCCAATGTGGAAACAAAACTCAATGTTGAGATCAAGGACGGCGTGGGCAAAGTCCACTTCATCCGTGACAACAACGATCCTTTTGTCGTAACAAAAGCATACGTTCTCAAACATGCAGATCCCTACACCATGCGCGGTATCATCCGTCATGCAGTCGCCTCCACGACTCTCAAAAACAGTCCCGTTGCCGTGGATGCCATCCGTTATGTGGGCGGCAAAGGAGTGATCCTCATCTCCGCAGAAGAATACCGTTTCAAAAAGAACGGTAATAACACCGGCTTTGATGAACTTGTCGCAACTTTTGACAAACCCAAAATGGCTTACAGTTCCGGCTCTGTGGAAATGATCTACTATCCCAAATACAACAAGGCTGCAACACTTCTCCACATGCTTCAGGAAAGCAAGATCGGTCTTTCCGCACCCGATGGAGTGGAATTTGCCCGGCATCCCAACGGACTGGAAATGCCCGACACTGCCGGCAGTATGGTGGACAGCGACCTCAATGCCCTTCTCCTCAGTGTGAACCGCTGGGATCTTGCCATTGCCAAAGACTTCCTGAAAAAACTGGATACTCCCATGAATCAGGTACGCGTTACCTACAAACTTATGGAAGTATATGCAGAAAACGATCAGAAAGTCGGTCTGGACTTCCAGGCATGGAAAAACAATGACGGGATCGACCTTTTCTCCGCAGGCGGTAAATTTGCCACCAATTTCCGCGGCGGCCGCCTTACCCCCAACAACGGTTTCACTGACGCGTCCTTCTACAACTTCAATCCCAAATGGAACACCAAATATCTTGACTTCCTCACCACCTGCGGAAAAGCCAAGGTCGTTTCCTCCGGGACTGTTCTGCTTGCAGACGGCAACGCCACCGAGATCTCTCTTGCCAGCGGTGCCATGATGGTGGAATCCAGAAACATCACTGTTACAGATCCCGCCACCGGTGAAGAAAGAGGAAAAGTCATCACCGATCAGCTGCCCGCCACCGGTGCCAAGAAAAAAGTACGCAAGAAAGACTGCACTGTCGTTTACGAGGACAAGTTCTATGCAAGAGAACTTGCAAAACGCGCTCTGGATCAGCTGGAAGCGGAAGTTCTCAATCAGAGAACCGCTCAGGGCAAGACCCAGACCATCAAAGCCGGTGAAGCCGGAAACGCTTTCAGTCTTGTACTTGAACCTGTCAATGCCGGTGTCAAAGGCGGAGCTTCCCAGATCAATGTGGCTCTGGATGCCAGCTCCATCATCGGCTGGACCAGTGCCGGAACTCCCCGTATGAGCAGAAGTGCCTACTCCACCCAGATCCAGATCGGCAACAACAAAAAAGATTTTGTCATCGGCGGTATCAGCAAGTCCACTGTTACCCGCGGTGTCAATGGTATCCCCCTTCTGAAAGACCTTCCCATTCTGGGCTGGCTCTTCTCCACAGAAACCGATACCATCAAGAAATCCCAGTATGTGCTTGTGGCATCTGTGGAAGTTGCCAAACCTGCTGATAAAGTCAGCAAGACCATCAAAGATGAAGTTACCAAGATCACCAATGAAGTCAATGATATGGTGAAAAACCCCATCAAGGCTTACGGTTATCAGCAGCTTCTCATTGATACCAACGAGATCAAATAATTGATCATATTCCGCCGGAGGGAGTCTTGACTCTTTCCGGCGTTTTTTTTGATACACAACGGAAAAAACTTTTCCGGGGGTGTTTTCAAAAATCTCTGAAAAAAATTATCCGCAAAACAGAGATTTTTTGAAGATTTTTGAAAATATCCCTTTTTCCGTCAGACTGCGGGCGAACTTTTGTTTATCCCGCTTTTCAAAGATAAAGGTACATCTATTTCTTTCCCCCCTCCGGAAAGAGAAAAACAGAAAACAGCGGCGGAAAGCCGGAAACAGAAGGACGTGATCAGTATGAACAGAATTTTCCGTAAAATCTTTACAGTAACAGCAGCGGGCATCTTTGCTGCATCTCTTTCGGGTTGTGCCGTATTGGATTCCTTCCGCACAGAGGATGGGAAAAAAGAGGATGGAAAAAACACGGCAAAAACTCCTGAAGTGAAAAAAGCGGGAGAAAATCTTGTGAAAGCGATCGTAAAAAATGATGCCAAGGCGTTCCTGAAAGAACTGCCGGAAAACCTTGTTCAGGATTTCGGCAAAAAAGATTTTGATAAAACAAGGGAATCCATGATAAGAGAATTGGGAACACCGGTTTCCTATACATATTTGCGGAACATGGCACACCCGCTGGCAACCATTTCCATCTGGGTCATCCGTTTTGAACGGAAGGTGAAAGACAATAAGGACGGGAAAGAAAAAACTGTCGTCATGGAAGTTCTTTTCCGGGTCGTAAGCGGACAGATCCAGGGAAAAGAAACGCTTTTGAGTTTCAATTTCTATTAAGAAAAAATTTTTTGTAAATTTTCTCCGGCGGCTGTACCTTATTGTGCAGCCGTTCTTTTTATTGCCCGGAATACCGGCGGAGGAAAAATACTGTATATTTTCCCACAGCTGTCCCATAAAATCATGGAAAAAAGAGAAATGTTCGGTTGCCAGGCGAGGCGGTTGCCAACCAGCGCGCAGTGGATGTGCGAATGAACCGCAGGGCAATCGCCTTGCGGACGCTCACAAGGAATTGTGAGCGTA
>JAZKZE010000123.1:0-37383 GCA_045612485.1 Victivallales bacterium
CTATCCGGAAGGAACAACAGGTGACGGAACAACTCTTCTGCCTTTCAAAACCGGCCCTTTTGAACCTGCAATCAAAGGCAGTTTCCCTATTCTGCCTGTTCTTACGTTTTACAGCGTGCCGAAGGGAGAACATGACCCTGGTTGGTTTGATGATACGGAAATGACGGAACATATATGGAGGTTTCTGGGGATAAAAAAGATCAGGGCGGATATATATATTCTGCCGGAGATCCCCGCAGAGGAAGGCTCTGACAGAAAACTTCTTGCTGAAAAAGTATATACCGTTATGACGGAAAAACATAAAGAACTCCTGAAAGAAAACAATAACAGAATATAAAAATCAATCCTATTTTACGAAAGGAAAAAAATATGAACACATCATTTCACATGCTTCTTTCCCAGTTCGCCGCGGCATGGGATGTATTTTTCACAGTAAAACTGCCCGCATTTTTTCACAGCGGTATGGAAGAATGGGAAACGATCGACGGTAAGGGAGCATTGACCGTCCCCATGCTTCCCGCAGCAGGAGCTGCAGCTGGTTTTATTCTTTTTCTGCCATTGACTTTTATCTGCATACTGGGCCGTCCGGTTGCTGCCGGAATACTCGGAGCAACGATCGCCCCTCTGATCATAGAACTTTTAAGCGGCGGCAAAGATCTGCGTTCCCTTGCCATCTTCCTGGAAAAACGCAGAAAAGGCATGGATGTGGAAGAAGCACTCACTCCTCCGGAAAAAAATGATTCAACCAATCATTCCGCCTCCTATACTCTTATTGTCTTTACCATGTATGTTCTGCGGATGATCTTTTTCGGTGTTCTTGCCTATTTCAATGCCTCCTTCTGGTTTATTGTCGTCTTTGCAGGCTCTTTCTATCTGCGGGCAGAACTCTCCCTTGTAAATATTCCAGGAGAATTCGGCAGAAAATCTTTGCTGAGTGTACCTGAAGGAATGAAAAAATATCATATATATACCGCCCTCATCCTCTGCCTTCTTGCCGGTTTCCTGCGGGATATTCCCTTTACCCTTATCGGGTTCCTTGTTGCGATGCTGGCGGCATTTCTGGCAAAGGGGGCCTGTCTGGAATCTGTTTCCGGGATCAATAAATTTGCGGTGCGGGTATTCGGATACGCATCTGAATTTGTACTGCTTTTTACAGGAGTCCTTCTCTACGCCAAACCGGGAGCCTGATTTTTCCTGCTCTCCCCGGTTACTTCACACTTTCCCGTTTGATAAGACGGTAAGGGAGAGTTGTTACACAGGGGAAATCTTTTCCGGAAGTCCTTGCAGAGATAAGTTCAAGGACTTTTCCGGCAAGAAGAGCATATTCCTGTGTGATTGTTGTTTGCGGCGGAACGGCATAATTGGAGAAAAATGTCTGTTCTGAGGCAATAAGGGAAATATCATCCGGAACCTGTCTGCCATAGAGGGAAAGAGCATAAAGAACGGTTATCCCTGCATTTCCACCGGGGCAGAACAGAGCATCTACGCCTTGTTTCAACAGCTTTCCCACCAGTTCCACATAACGCAAACTGCCCTCCCCGGAAAACTGTATGAGAGAGGGGGAATCCGGCAAGTGCAGTTTTTTCAGTATTTCCAGAACAGCATTTTCCCGCAGCAGGGTATTGCCTTCCCCCCGGTTTCCATGAATGATACAGCCGATTTTTTTGCAGGAACGTTCTTTAAGATGAGTCAAAGCCAGTTCCATACCGGAAAACTCATCGGAATTCACAAAGAAAATATTGTTTCCCCGTTTTTTCCCGGCAGGGGAACGGTCAAGAAAAATCAAAGGTTCATTATACTTTTCCTCCCAATCCGGCAGCATGGAAGGATCGATGCCTATGGCAACAGCGGCACAGAAACGGATATCCGGCAATCTTTCCAGACTGTTCAACGGCAGTATTTCCACCCGGAACCCGGCTTCCGGCAACACTCCCGTCAGAGCCATAAGAAGCATATCTATACAGCTTTGCACCGGATAAACATTATTATAAGGGGTGATGATGACCACATTTTTCAATTTTTCGGAGATCTGCGGGTGATAATTATATTCGGAAGCTATTTTCCGTATCTTTTTTGCTATTTCCTCATTTACTCCGGTATTTCTGTTGAATACCCTTGACACGGTTGCAGGGGATACTCCGGCAAGTTCCGCTATTTTCCGCATATTCATGAAACTGTTTCTCCTTTTTTGAAATATTTTTAATATAACATACGTTTTTGCGAAATCAAATCTTCTGTTACGGAAAAATTTTCAAAAAAAAGGAAAAAGCATGATTTGCAAAAGTTTTATCCACGGGGTATCTTTAACGTTGTGAAAAACTTTTATACAGAACTTACAGATCTTCTCCTGTAAAATTCCAAATAAGAAAGGAAAAAAATGGATTATTCTATTCTTGTTTCCCATGAACCCAATAAAATCGTACTGGAAAAACGTTCTCTTACGGATGATGCCTTTACGGATGATTCCGTCCTTATGAAACTTTCCTACAGTGCCATAAGTGCCGGTACCGAATGTGCATGGCTTTCCGGCAATGCCAATAATGCCGGTAATACTTACCCCTATTATCCCGGTTACAGTTCTGCCGGGATCATTGAAAAAGTGGGAAAAAATGTAAAATCCTTTGCTCCCGGCGATAAAGTCATTGCCTGGAATGTGGGACATTTATCCCATATCGTCCTTTCTGAAGAAGCCGCCAGACAGAGATTATATAAGATACAGGAAGAAAATATCTCCCTTAAAGAAGCCGCCTTCGGATATATCTCCACCTTTCCCATGCTGGGAATAAGAAAATTACAGATCGAAATGGGGGAAAGCGTGATGATCGCAGGTCTGGGAATCCTGGGACAGCTTGCCGTACAGTTTGCCCGTCTGCGGGGTGCTTATCCTGTTCTTGCCTGTGATATGGATCCGGCAAGACGGGCTCTTGCCCTGAAAATGGGGGCGGATATGGTCTTTGATCCTTCCGCAGAAGATTTTATTGAACAGGTGATAAAAGCCACAAACGGAAAAAAGGTCAATGCAGTTGTGGAAGTAACAGGAAAAGCCATTGCCTTGCGTCAGGCACTCAAATATACAGCACGCATGGGAAGGATCGTCCTTACCGGCTGTACCAGAGTACCGGAAGGGGTCATTGATTTCTACCGGGATGTGCATTTGACAGGGATTTCCATTATCGGAGGTCATACCAGTACCCGTCCTTCCGTTGATTCCCGTACCGGAGCATGGACCCATCTGGATGATCTGCGTACCTGGAGCAGTTTTTTAAGTTCAAAAAGAGTGGACATGGCTTCTCTCATCACCAGAACTCTTTCCCCGAAGGACGCACAGGAAGTTTATACCATGCTTCTCACAACAAAAAATCCGCCGCTGGGACTTGTTTTTGACTGGAGAACAATATGAGTATTGAAAAAAGACCTTTGAAGATCATTCAGATCGGAACCTCTCACGAACATGCCTCCGGCAAGTACAGTTCCCTCAAACTTATCCCGGAAAGTTTTGAACTTCTGGGGTATGTGGATGATTTGGAGATCATGGACTCTCCCAGATATATTACAAACTTGCACCCGACTTACAATTACGGCAAAAAATTTACTCTGGAAGAAGCTCTTTCTTACCCGGAACTGGATGCGGTGGCTGTGGAAGTACCCAATCTGGAGCTTGTAAAAGTGGGCATGATGTGCGCCCAAAGGGGGATCGCCATACATCTTGACAAACCTGCCGGGGAAAATGTGGAGGATTATGCAGAATTGCTTGCCCTCTGTAAAAAAAATCATATTCCTCTGCAAATGGGCTATATGTACCGGGGCAATCCGGCATTGAGTTATGTACGGGAACTGATAAAAAACAAAGTCATCGGAGAAGTTTTTGAAGCAAATCTGGATATGAATCACGGTTACGGGGATGCTTTTTATGATGAATATATAGCCAAATTCAAAGGGGGACTTATGTTCAATTTGGGCTGTCACCTGATTGATTTTGTCCTTGCCGCCATGGGGGAACCGGAAAAGATCACGCCCTTTATTTCTTCTGTTCCGGGACACCCGGCAAAGGAAGTAAATAATATGCTTGCTGTCTTGCAATATCCCAATGCTTTTGTAAAACTGACCGCATGCAGCGGGGAGTCCGGCATAACCCAGCACAGACGCTGGACTTTTGCAGGAACAAACGGTTACATCAATATCTGTCCTCCGGAACGCTTTGACGGTCAGGGGGTGGTCATCGAACTCTTTATGAAAAAAGCCTGCGGACTCATCCCGCAGGGCAATCACCGTTTTACATTCCCGCCTCAGAGAGACCGTTACGTGGAACAGTTGAAGGAACTGGCTTCGATCATAAGAAAGGAACAGACTAATCCCTATACTTATGAACACGACCTTGCCGTCCACAAAGTCACCCTTGCAGCATCCGGCTGTATGAAATGGGAAAAATGATATTGTATATGTATAAGGAAAGGAAAAGAAAATGTACGCAATGATCCTTGATGAAAAACTTGATTTCCAGTGGGCGCAAGTCCCTGATCCCGTCAGAAAAGAAAATGAAGTCCTTATAGAAGTATATGCTGCTGCCGTAAACCGGGCGGATCTTATGCAGAAAGACGGCTGTTATTCCTCCCCTCCGGATTGGCCTCAATGGTGCGGTCTGGAATGTTCCGGGACGATTCTGGAAGCTCCGGAAAACTCCCGTTATAAGAAAGGGGATAAAGTTTGTGCGCTTCTGGGCGGAGGCGGATACAGCCAGAAAGTTGCCGTTCCGGAAGGAATGGTACTTCCTGTACCGGAAAACCTTACAATGGAGGAAGCCGCCGCGATCCCGGAAGTATGGTGTACGGTATATTTGAATATGATGAAAGAAGCCGGAGGAATAAAAGAAGGGGATGTATTTTTTGTTCAGGCAGGGGCAAGCGGAGTAGGTCTTGCCGCCATCCAGCTTGCAAAATTCTACGGTGCAAAGGTCATAACCACCATCAGCAATGATGAAAAAGCCCTTGCGGTGAAAAAGGCGGGAGCGGATATTATCGTCAATTATAAAAAAGAATCCCTGAAAGAAGTTCTGGAACAGAATCCCCCGGATATAGCATTGGATTGTGTGGCAGGAGAAGGCATGGGGGAATGTTTCCGGCAGCTGAAATTCTGCGGCAGATGGATCATGATCGCCAGTATGACAGGGGGAAAAACCCAAATCGATCTGGAACAGGTCTGGAGAAAAAGATTGAAACTTATCGGCAGTACCCTGCGGAGCCGTACAAGTGAGGAAAAGACCTCTCTTCTTCAGAGCATGGAAAAAGAGTTATGGCAGGCATTCAGTACCAAACGCCTTGCAACAAATGTTTATGCAGTTCTTCCCGTTGCGGAAGTGGAAAAGGCCCATAATATACTGCGAACCTCACAGAATATCGGAAAAGTTGTTTTGACTTTCAAATAAGAGAAAGGGAAATTACTGCCGGAGAAAGTCCGGCACGATATTTCTGATGTAACATTCTGCCGTACCGGGAATTATTCCAGTTTCCGGTACGGCTTTTTTCTGCCGGCACCACAGTAACTTTACTCCGGCAGGGGATAAAGGAAAATTCTGCTTATTCTGCTTGCTTTTTCACTTGCGGGAGATATATTAATATTACCAATATCATTCACTGAATACAGGAGATATATCACATGAAATTCCGCATGGTTCACAACAACTTGAACGTTTTCGATCTGGATAAGAGCATCAAATTTTATCAGGATGCCTTTGATATGTACGAAGTACGCCGCATCAACGCCAAAGATGGTTCTTTTATCATCGTTTACCTGGAAGACGGCAACAGCAGTCATCAGCTGGAACTTACCTGGCTGCGTGAAATGGATCGTCCCTATGACCTCGGCGACAATGAATTTCACCTTGCCTTTGAAGTGGATGACTATGAAGCAGCCCACAAACGCCATGA
Organism: Victivallales bacterium; assembly: GCA_045612485.1. Lineage (GTDB taxonomy): Bacteria > Verrucomicrobiota > Lentisphaeria > Victivallales > UBA1829 > RGIG5327. The sequence continues at coordinate 5,925 of JAZKZE010000123.1, forward strand.
AGAAATGGGAGTTATCTGTTACGAAAACCCCGATATGGGAATTTACTTCGTGAATGACCCCAATGACTACTGGCTGGAGATCCTGCCGGAGAAACGGTGAGGTTTTTCTGAAGGTCAGTAATATGAACGGCTATTCAGAAGAAATCATTATCTATTCAACAGCCGACGGCAAAGCTAATATATCTTTGCTGGCAAAGGACGGCAGTGTCTGGCTCAACCAAAATCAGCTTGCTGAACTTTTTGCCACCTCCAAGGCAAATATATCGACTCATATATCCAATATATTTGAGGACAAGGAGTTGCAAAAAAATTCAGTTATTAAGTTTTATTTAACAACTGCCGCCGACGGCAAAGATTACAATGTGGCTTATTACTCGCTTGATATGATCCTTGCCATCGGTTTCCGGGTGCGGAGCAAGCGGGGAACCCAGTTCCGGCAATGGGCGAACCGCAATCTTGTCGAGTTCATGCGAAAAGGTTTTATCATTGATGATGAACGTTTGAAAAATCCCGACGGACGTCCGGATTATTTTGATGAATTACTGGAACGCATCCGGGAGATCCGGGCTTCGGAAAAACGCTTTTATCAGAAGGTTCGTGAACTTTTCAGTTTGAGCAGTGATTACGATGCAACTGATAAATCGACTCAAATGTTTTTTGCCGAAACGCAGAATAAGCTGCTCTATGCGGTAACTCATCTTACTGCCGCAGAGATCATTGTTCAGCGTGCCAAAGCTGAACTGCCCAACTTCGGAGCGACCGCCTGGGCGGGTTCAATTGTCCGCAAGGGAGATATTTTTACCGCCAAAAACTTTTTGAACAAAGATGAGCTTGATTCACTCAACCGTCTGGTCATGATCTTTTTGGAATCGGCTGAATTACGGATCAAAAACCGACGTACACTCACGATGGACTTCTGGCGGAGCAATGTCAATCAGTTGTTGGAGTTCAACGGGTTTGAAATATTGGATAATACCGGTTCGATCAGCAACAATGATATGAAAGCAATCGTAAGCGAACGGTATGAAGTATTCAATCAGCGGCGTAAAACCGAAGCTGCCAGACAGGCTGATTTGGAAGACTTGCAGGAGTTGAAACTGCTTGAAGAAGAACTCACTGCCCGCAAAAAAGATCAATAATGGGGATGTATTCGTTATGACCATAGTGCCCAATGACTACTGGCTGGAGATCCTGCCGGAGAAAAAATAAAGGTATAAAAAATGATTTTTAAGTCTGTCCGGAAGAAATTTGATTTTCTTACAAACGATAAAGAATATACTCTTTTTTCCAACAGAGATATTTTCCGTCTGATCATTCCTCTCTTTTTTGAACAACTACTGTTCATTCTTGTAGGAAGTGCCGATACGCTTATGGTCGCAGGATTGGGGGAAGCAAGTATTTCAGCTGTTTCCCTTGTGGATATGTTCAATAACTGCATCAACAGTGTTATTTTTGCCCTTGCTACCGGCGGAGCAGTCGTGGCATCCCAATATCTGGGGGCGGGAAACCTCACCAGAGCAAGGGAAAGTGCCAAACAGCTTATTGCCGTTGTTTTGTGTACCGGGTTGACCGTTCTTCTTTTCGGCGAAATCTTTCTGACCGATATCATCCGCATATTCTATAGAAATCTTGCAGAAGATGTGCATACAGCGGTATTGAGTTACTTCAGAATCACACTTCTTGCCATCCCCTTTGTTGCGGTCTATGGCGGCTGTGCTGCTCTGTTCCGGGTGATGAACCGGACAAAGACAACCATGTTTCTTTCCCTTATCAGCAATATTGTAAATGTTATCGGCAATGCGTTACTCATTTATCATTTCCGGATGGGGGTTGCCGGGGCTGCATACGCTACTTTATTTGCCCGTTTTATAGCTGTGGTATCTATTCTTTATCTGATCACTGACCATTCACAGACGATTTTCATAGATTTCAGAAAAGGCTTCCGGGTATCCTGGCAATTTGTTAAAAAAATTCTTTTTATCGGTATTCCCGGGGGTGTTGAAAACGGTGTATTCCAGTTCGGCAGAGTCCTTGTACTGGGCTTGATCGCCACTTTCGGAACACGGGAAATTGCGGCAAATGCCGTAGCCAATACTCTTGATATTTTCGGTTGCGTCTGCGGTACAGTTTTCAGTCTGGCGTCAATTACCGTTATCGGCAGGGCGGTGGGCGCAGGGAATGAAAATCAGATCAGATTTTATGTAAAAAAAATAATGGGATGGGCATATACCGGTCATATTCTGTGGAGTATCCTGATCCTTTCACTGACACCGCTTTTTCTGTCGTGTTTCAGCAAGATCGATGTGGAAACAAGGCAGCTGGCATTTTATCTTATATTGATCCACAACGGTCTGGGAATGCTTATGTGGCCGAGTTCTTTTGTCTTTCCCAATATCTTGCGTTCCATGAATGATGTCAGGGTCACGATGTTTATTTCCGTCGGTTCCATGCTGATCGTGAGAGTGGGGAGCAGTTATCTCTTTGCCAGCTGGATCCATAGCGGTGTACTGGCAGTCTGGATCGCCATGATCCTGGACTGGACCGTGCGTATCACAGGCTTCTATCTGCGGTACAGATCCAATGCCTGGCTCCGCCTTGCCCATGTAAAAAAGTGAATGACCGTTCTTCAGATTTTTCCCGGTTCTTTTGCGAAAAAGATTGAATTTATATTCTCTTTTTCCTTGCAAAAAATCTGTTTCATGGTATCTTTATGTAATATTATATTAATGAGTTGGATTTTCAAACTGTATCACAAAAGGAGAAAAAAATGGACAAAAATGCTGTTACAGCCGAACTCAATGATAAATTTGCCACCCAGGGAATCATTTTCGGAATTTGGGAAAGAGGGGATCTGCCTGCTGCTTTCATCAAAAATGAATACTGCTCCGGCATTGTCACAACCTACGGTGCCCACGTTATTTCCTACATTCCAGAAGGCGGCGAGGATGTAATGATGATGTCCAAAGAAAGTAAATTCGCCCCCAGCGGCATCCGCGGCGGTGTACCCATCTGCTGGCCCTGGTTCGGTTCCCTGCGTGAACCCGGTCACGGAGTTGCCCGTCTCCAGTACTGGGATGTAGTCAGCACAAAGCGGGAAGATGACGGTTCCGATACCATCGAATTCAAACACTATGAAGGAGCCCCCTACGATCTGGAAGCAAAATTTGTGGTCAATTTCGGCAAGAGTCTTTCCATGCGTCTTTATACCACAAACAAGAGCGGTGCCCCGGAAGAATTTTCCGAAGCCTTGCACACCTACTTCAAAGTGGGTGAATCTTCCAAAATCACCCTTTCCGGTTTCAAAGGACAGCGTTATCTGGATGCAGTCGGCGGCAAGATGATCCCCAACTGCCTTACAGAAACGGATGAATTCATGATCACATCCGAAGTGGACTATGTGTATGACACAGAAAATACCGTTGTCATCACCGACCCTGTGATGAAAAGAAAGATCCGCATTGAAAAAGAAGGCAGCAAAACCACTGTTCTCTGGAATCCCTGGATCGACAAAGCCAGAGCCATGTCCGCCTTCGGTGATGAAGAATATCACGATATGGTCTGTGTGGAAGCTGCCAACGCAAGAAACAACTCTCTCACCCTTGCCGATGGCGAAACCCATTGTCTGGGACAGATCATCACGGTAGAAAAATTCTGATCTTCTGACGGAAAGGGAAAAAAATGGCATCCTCTGTAAAAATTGCGGGAATTTCCAAAGCCTATACAAAAGATGTTCCGGTTCTTCAACCGCTGGATCTGGAAGTGAAAAAAGGGGAACTCTTTTTTCTTCTGGGGCCCTCCGGCTGCGGAAAATCCACTCTTTTACGGATTATTGCCGGTTTAGTCACTCCGGATGCAGGCAATATCTTTTTCGATGGGGAGGATGTAACACTTCTCCCCCCGGAAAAACGCCGTGCCGCCATGGTATTCCAGAATTACGCCCTGTGGCCCCATATGACGGTTTTTGAAAATGTGGCATTCGGACCAAAAACTGCGGGGATGAGCAATTCTCTTGTAAAACAACGGGTCAATGAAGCTCTGGAACTTGTGCGTATGAGTGAATATGCCTCCCGCCGTCCCCCTTCCCTTTCCGGAGGACAGCAGCAGAGGGTGGCTCTTGCCCGTGCCATTGCAGTGGATCCGAAAGTATTGCTTCTGGATGAGCCGCTTTCCAATCTGGATGCAAAGCTGCGCGATGAGATGCGTCTGGAAATAAAAAGAGTATGCAAAGAGCGTTCCCTTACCGCTATTTATGTCACCCATGACCGCAGAGAGGCTCTGGGGATGGGCGACAGGATCGCCCTTCTGGAAGGGGGCAGGATCCGGCAGCTGGATACGCCGGTAAATCTTTACAAAAAACCCTCAAGCAGTTTTGCCGCCTCCTTCCTGGGGAATGTAAACTTCTTGAAAGGGCATATTGCCGGAAAAGAAAATGATTTATGGAAACTGGAGACCAATGCGGGTATTTTCTATTCCTCCAATCCCCTTCCCGGCAACAGAACAAATGATCCGTCAGGGGAATATACTTTCCTTATCCGGCCGGAGCATATTATGGTGGAAGGCACAAAAAATACGCCCAATATATTCAAAGCAAAATATGAATCCGGAACATTTCTGGGAGAAAGAAGTGAGATGACTTTCCTTGCAGAGAATAATACAATCATTGAAGTAAGTGAAGACTCCTCCGAAATACGGGAAACCGGCAAAGAGTACACCCTTTCTGTTCTCCCGTCCAATGTAGTCATTCTGGAGGATTGATCCATGAAAACAAGGATCGTTCTTGCGCTGCTGCTTATCGGATTTGTAGGGATCCTTCCTTTTATTTTCCGGAAAGATTCACTTGCTTCGGTGACAGATGATTCGGCAGATGTGCTTGTGATTATCTCCCCACACAGCGAACCCATGAAATATGAGTTTGAACAGGGCTTCCGTAAATATTACAGAAAAAGATTTAAAAAGGATGTCAGGATCGATTTCCGCGCTCCCGGCGGAACATCCGATATCGTGCGGTATATCCATGACCGTTACACTGCACAATTTAAAATGTACTGGGAGGCAGACAAAAATAATCCCCCCTGGGATGATGTGATCGCCTCAGCTTTCAATGATCCCAATATTCTGAAAGATCCTGCCGCACCGGAAAAAGCGATCTTTGCCAGAAAAAAATTTCTTGCTTCCAATGTGGGGATCGGTATAGACCTTTTTGCAGGAGGCGGAACCTTTGAACACGCAAGGAACGCTTCTTACGGTTACTCAGTGGATGGCGGTTTACAGAAACGCCATCCGGAATATTTCAAAGAGGATATGATCCCCTGTTTTTTTGCCGGTGAATATATTTACGATCCGCAAGGCAGATATTACGGCGTGACCCTCTCCTCTTTCGGCATCTGCTGCAATTATGACCGTTTGAAAGAACTTTCCGCCGGAAGAAAAAATTTCAGAGATCCGGAACGATGGGCGGATCTTGCCTATCCCTGCTATTACAACACCCTTGCCGCAGCAGATCCTACCAAATCCGGTTCGGCAAATAAATCCTATGAGATCATCGTCCAGCAGGCGATGCATGAAGTCATCCCGGAAAAGGATAAAAAGAATCCTTCCGTTGAACAGATGAACAGAGCCTGGGCAAACGGCATCAACCGGGTGAAACGCCTTATGGCAAATACAAGAACCATTACCGACAGTGCCGGAAGTGTCACAAGGGAAGTGGCAAGTGGCAACGCCGCCGCAGGAACAGCCATCGACTTTTACGGTCTCACGGAAAAAGAGTGGAACGCTGTCCGGATCGGGACTCCCGTGGTGGAATATATCCCGCCCAAAGGCGGTACCTGTATCGGCTCCGATCCAGTCCAGCTTCTCCGGGGCGCCCCACACAGACAGGCGGCAGAAGCATTTCTCGACTTCATCATTGGTCCGGAGGGGCAGAAATTGCTCTGTTTCAAAAAAGGCGTGGAAGGAGGCCCGGAAAAATATACTTTGCGTCACTCGCCTGTAAGAAAGGATCTTTACAGCAAAAAGTATTATTCAATGCGTACCGATCCGGATTATTTCCCTTATGAAGCGGCTGCACTTTCCTTTACTTACAATGGAAAATGGACGGGCAGGTATTTCAGTCTGATCCGTGTTCTCATCCGGTGTATTGCCCTGGATGTACGGGATGAATTGAAAGAAGCCTGGGGGGCGATCATTGCTGCGGGCGGTCCGGAAAAAGTTCCCCTTGCCATGAAGGAATTTGAAAAGCTCCCCTTTAACTATGCAGAAGCCTCCCTTGCAGCAAAAAAATTACGGAAAAGCAAAAATAATTCCGCTCTGGATATAGCCGCAACTACAAGAAAATGGAGCGATTTTGCAAGAGAACAGTATAAAAAAGCCACCCGTCTTGCAAAGGAGGGAAAATAAAATGTTTACAAAAATTTTGAAATATATCCTCATTGTTTCCCTGCTTCTCTTCTTTGCCGTATTTCTTTTTCTTCCCGTTTATACGGTCGTGGAACAGGGATGCAAACTCTCTCTTTTTCAGGAGATCTTCCGCAATGCACTTTATTTACAGGGGTTGTTCAATTCCCTGTGTATTGCAATAACAACAACTTTCCTCGTTCTTCTCATTACCCTCCCCCTGGCTCTCTTTTTTGACCGGTATGATTTTCCCGGCAAAAATCTTTGCGGGATCTCCGTCATGCTCCCCATGATCCTGCCCCCCTTTGTAGGGGCATTGGGATTCCAGCAGATTTTGGGACATTACGGAATCATCAATACCCTTCTTGTGAAAGCAGGATTTTCCCCCGTTGATTTTCTGGGGGGAAGCGGTTGTTTCTGGTCGGTGTGTGTGATCGAAGCATTGCACTTATATCCCATCATGTATCTCAATCTTGTCACCTCTCTGGGCAATATCGATCCCGCCCTCACGGAAGCAGCCAAAAATCTCGGTGCAGGCAAATGGACGATTTTAAGAAAGGTGATTTTTCCGCTTCTGAAGCCGGGACTCCTTGCAGGGGGAAGTCTGGTACTCATCTGGAGTTTCACGGAACTGGGTACGCCACTCATGTTCGGTCTCACCCGTACAACAGCAGTACAAGTATTCAACGGGATCAATGAGATCGGAACCAACCCCCTCCCCTATACTCTTGTCCTTGTTATGCTGGCTTCTTCGCTGCTTCTTTATCTTCTTTCCCGTTTTTTTCTCCGTTCCGACCGTAATGGCGTAACGGTAAAGGGAAGTATGGGAAGTTCTGCGGCAAAGGCAAAAGGTCTTGCCGCTTTTGCCGCACCGGGAGCATTTCTTATTGTCACCTTTATGGCGGTAGCCCCCCATATAGCCCTTGTCCTTACAGCCTTCACCCGCTCCTGGTATAAAACCATTCTTCCGGAACACTTTACACTCATGCACTTTGAGAATGCACTTTCCCACAAAGTAGTCATTCCTTCCATCATCAACAGTCTGAAATATTCCTCCCTTGCCATGATCCTCGCTCTTGTCGTGGGAACACTTATAGCAGTGATCGTGGTACGCTGGAAGTTCAAAGGAGCTTTTATTCTTGATTTGCTTGCCATGACCCCCCTTGCGGTTCCGGGCATCGTCATTGCCTTCGGTTTTCTGGGAATGAGTGTCAAATATTCCTGGGCAAATGATCTTTTCAATCCGGTGGATAACCCCCTTCTTCTTCTGGCGGCGGCGTATGCTGTAAGAAGACTGCCCTATGTGGTAAGAAGTGTAGCCTCCGGTCTGGAACAGACTCCGGAGGAGCTGGAAAATGCGGCACGCAATCTGGGCAGCACTCCGGCAGGAGCTTTTATGAAGATCACATTGCCCCTTATCACTGCCAACTTGCTTGTTGGGGCCCTTTTCGCCTTCAGCTTTTCCATGCTGGAGGTATCTGATTCCCTCATTCTTGCCCAGAAGGCAGAATTTTATCCCATTACAAAGGCATTGCTGGAACTTTCCCTTATTCTGGGTTCAGGCCCTGTTACCGCCTGTGCTTTCGGGGTATGGACCATGGCGTTTATGGCAGCAACACTGGGAGCGGCGGCAATATTGCTGGGGAAAAAGATCGGTTCGATTTTCCGGCTGTAAACTATATGATGCCGTACAGGATAACCACCGGGTATTCCGTATGACCTGCTTTTATTTACCGGCACAAAAAGAGATACATTCTTAATACAAACCTTTATCACACAAAAACAGAAAAGGGGCTTCTGCATATATTTTGCAGAAGCCCCGTATCCTGCTTCAGAAAAATTTTTCTGCTGTCCGGAAGGATGAAAAATCCCTCCGGACATAATTTTTTTATCCCAGGATCTTCTGGAAAAGTCCTGCGGCATAACAGAGGATCATACAGATCAGTACAGGAGCAATAAAACGGATAAAGAATGACCAGAAAGCCATGGGAGTTTTCAGGAACATTCTGTGTTTTTGCTGTTCCAGTTCCAGCTGTTCCATTTTTATTCCCTTGTAGATCTCTTTGGAAACATTTTTCACTCCCCAGCTCCAACCGGCAAAAATAGCAAGAGCCAACCCGTTCATGGGCAGGATCCAGCTGGAACAGTAGAAGTCCACATCATCAAAGAAAGAACTTTTCACTGTATCAAAGATCGCCTTGATGATCTTCTGCAATGTGGGGAATGCTTCGTAAGAAACGATACTGTAGGAAATAACCGTCATAAGAGCACCGGTAAGGATGGTGGAAAGCACCACTGCCACACGGCGTTTCATCTTCCACTGGTGAATGAAGGAGGCGGATACGGTTTCCAGAAGACTGATCCCGCTGGTAAAGGCGGCAATAAACATCAGGAGGAAAAAGAGTCCGCTCCAGAGCCAGCCCAGATGTCCGGGAATGGCATTAAATGTCACAGGCAGGATATTGAAGATAAGCCCGGGCCCTGCGGCAGGATTCATCCCCATGGCGAATACGGCGGGGAAAATAGCAAGCCCTGCAAGAAGGGCTACTGTGGTATCCAGCACAGCCACATAACAGGCAGATTTTACAATATCCCGGTTTTTCGGCAGATAACTGCCATAAACAATAAGGATCGCCATACCAAGACTCAAAGAATAAAAAGCGTGTCCCAATGCCTCCAGCACCCCTTTTGCAGAAATATTGCTGAAACGGGGCATGAGATAAAAATCCAGTCCTTTCATGGCTCCGGGAAGTGTAAGGGCGCGGATCACAAGAATAAGAATGATCCCCAGCATAACAGGCATCACAAGTTTGGAAACCCCTTCAATACCCTTCTTCACCCCGAACCAGCATACCACACAACAGGCAACGATAAAAAGCCCGCCCATTGAGGCGGATAAAGCACCGTTGGAGGCTACTTTCCCGAAAACTGCCTCAGCTTCTGTTGTCGCTTTGAATACAAGAGCATTGGAAAAGGCAAGATAGGTATAATAAATAAGCCAGCCGCCGATAATGGCATAATAGGACAGGATCACACCGGCAACAAACACATTGGAAAATCCGATAACCCCCCAGCCCCAGGCAAGCATAAATGCGGAAATGACAAGTACAACCACCCCCAGTTCCCAGGAATAGTTCATCATAAGCATCGTAGCAAGCCCCAGCCCGTAACCGCCGAAGATTTTCGGGATCATGGATTTTTTCGGAGCCAGTTTCTTCAAAGCCCCGATGGCGTCACTGCGGGCGGCACGCCCGACAGATAATTCGCCGATCATGCAGGGAAGCCCTACAAAAAGAATACACAATACATAAATAAGGACAAATGCCCCTCCCCCGTTCAATCCCGTTATATAGGGAAATTTCCAGATATTGCCAAGTCCGATGGCAGAACCTGCCGCCGCCATAACAAAGCCGAAACGGCTGCCCCAATGTTCACTGTGCTGATTTTCGTTACTCATAAAACTCCTTTTTTATATCACTTGCAACAAATAAAATCCCGTCTATTCATTTTTTTATACGGAATGCTCCGCCCCGCCATTCTTTCTCCTGGAAGGAGTAAAGCTGGGTGCATTTACCGGTGCTTTCAAATTCTGCACGCACTTTTTCATATTCCGTATGAAGAATTCCGGCAAGAATCAATACTCCGCCATCAAGGCAGCAGGAAAGAAGTTTTTCCTTCCCCTGGATCAATGCACTGGAAAGAATATTTGCCACAACGATCTCATACTGCGTATCTGCGGAAAATTCCATAAGGGAACAGGCCTTTACAGAATATTTACCGGCAGGAACATTGTTTACAAAAGCATTTTCCATTGCCACTTCAATAGTATCCGGATCAATATCAAAGGCATCGGCTTTTGCCGCACCAAGTTTGCTTGCAGCAATAAAAAGAATCCCGGAACCGCTTCCGGCATCCAGCATTTTAAAATTGACATTGCCCTTTTCAACAAGTTCCTGTGAAAATTTATCAATGGCGGAAAGACAGAATTTGGTGGTGGCATGCTGTCCTGTTCCGAAACTCATACCCGGATCAAGAGTGATGAGGATCTGACCTTCGGCGGGCTTGAAATCACTCCAGGAGGGAGCAATGGCAAGACGGGGGGAGATGACCATGGGTTTAAAATGGATCTTCCAGGATTCCGCCCAGTCTTCTTTTTTCACTTCGCCCAGTTCAAAATCATCAATAATGACCCCGAACTCCTTATAGGAGGAAGCATTTTCCTCAAGAAAACGTTTTGCTTCTTCCGCTTCTTCCGGACTCATAAAATAGAGAGTATGGCGGATCTTTCCGCTTTCCTCATCTTTCCATGAGCTGAAGTCGTATCCCAAAGCGGACAATAATTCCGGGGCAGCCTCTCTGCATCCGGAATGATCCGCAAGCGAACAACAGTAGATGATCTCTTCGATCTTTGTCATCTTTACCTCTCTTTCATATATAATAAAAAGGAATATCCTATAAATTTACACGGAAAATGAAGATTTTTCAAGGAAAATACGATTTTTTTTCAAAATTCGCTTGCATTTATCAAAAAAGCGTATATATTAAATGGCATAGAAGAGATCAATAACTCTTGCGGCGTGGTACTCAAAGGGTTAAGGGAGCGGTTTGCAAAACCGCGATGTATGGGTTCGAATCCCATCCACGCCTCCATTTTTAAGCATGATGCCGTTTCCTTTTGGAAACGGCTTTTTTATTTTCTGTGTGTAATTCTGTATGTTCCCGCAGGAAATATTATTTTTCTTCCAGTTCGGTATTTATGAGCGGCAGATAGGAAAGAAGGATGGTTTTCCTGTATTGAGAGGGGGAAAGACCGAATTTTTTACGGAATACCCAATTCATGTGATTCGTTCCGGAAAAACCGGCGGCAGAAGCGATTTCATTCATACGCAAAGTCGTTACAGAAAGAAGATTCGTTACAAGCTCCAGCCGTTTATTACGGATATATTCATTCACACTGGAAAAAGTATGTTTACGGAAAAGCCGGTCAAGGGTACTCACACTTGTTCCGCACTGCCGGCAGAGAAAATCCCTGTTCAGCACAGGATTATTGAGATTGCTTTCCACACAGCCTAAAATCTCATCAAAACGGCTGCTTCTTGTATGCGTGGGAATGTGCTGCCGGATATTTTCCAGTAACTGCGTCACAAGTCCCAAAAGCAAAAAGGAATCATTTTCGCAGGATTGACGGCAGTATTCCTCTTTGATCCGGTCAAAAAGTTCTTCCGCTTTCTCCGGTTCCGGATGGTGCAAAGATACATAACATTCCGGAAAAAAACAGGAAAGAAGTTTTCTGGTAAATTCTGTTTTATACAAGTGGATACATTTCCGGATACACACTCCGCCTACTGACCTTGCCGTGTAACCTGGTGTATCATTGTAAAGAACAATACTTCCCGGGCCATGCGATATTCTGTTGCCGTCATTATCCGTATCCTCATAAATTCCGCTGACAACAAAATAAATGGTATAATATGCCCCGTGCCATCGGGAAGTATAGACATGCCCCTCCCTGTACTCCGATTCATACCAGGAAAATATACCGAAAGAATGGTTTTCCACGATCATTTTCAATTCCCGGTAATAATATTTTTCCCAATAAAGGGGCTTATTGAACTCTTTTATGATCATAGAAATTCCTTCTTTTGCGTTTTGCACAATAATGTATCTTTCCGGGGAAAATATTACAAGGCTGAAATCAAAAAGAAACATATTATTTTTCCGTTTTATGATTCTTTTTCATAAAAATATGATTCTTTTTATACGATATTTATCTTTTATAAACTTTAAAAAAACAGAGTAAAACCTTATATTAATTAACAGTAATATAAATAATCAGCAAAAAAGGAAATCATCAAATGAAGAAAACTCCATTTACCCTTATTGAATTGCTTGTAGTTATTGCGATCATCGCCATTCTTGCCGGAATGCTTCTTCCTGCCTTGAGCAGAGCAAGAGAAATGGCACGTTCCACCTCCTGCAAAAACAATAAAAGACAGGTGGCACTCATCATGGCATCTTACGGAAGCGATTTCAAGGACTGGCAGGTGGGTCACATGGATGTATACGGAAAATCCTACCACTATTTTCTGCATCTTGCCGGTTACTATAAACTGCCCGGTGTAACGGATACCTCTACGGATTATTCCAAAGTAAACTCCTCCCCCTATTTGTGTCCCTCCGTCAAAAATACCAGCAACAACCGGGCAAAATATCCGGAATGGAACACCACTGCCATCAATAAAAATGCAGGCGGGGGCAGACTTTTTGACTGTGCAAATAAGAACCATCTCGTCAATTACCTGCCCAACACTTATGTTTATGATGTAAAAAACAATTACTTCTTCAAACCTTCCACCATTACCATCGGAGCCTCTTTCCTCTATTATCTTGCTGACGGGGATGTTTACAACCAGGATCAGGGTTTTGCCTTCCCCCATACATCAGTATCCGCCAATGTGTGTTATATGGATATGCACGTTGAAACCTATCTTTTCAGAAAAATGCAGGGTAAATGCAATATCATTACCCGGTTGACCGGAGTAAATCAGCATGTACTCGTAGGCAGAGCCACCGGCTGTTACGGGGACTTCCGTCCTTTCCGGGGAAATAAAAATTAAAAGCCGCCAGTCCCATCAAAAACTTAAATACGGATCTATCCAATGAAAATCAAATATATTTTATCTCTGTTACTGCTTCTTGCAAGTTTTCATTTTTTCCCGCTTTTTGCATCAGAAAATACTTTTGCCCTGGTGGATAAGGGAGATGTCAAAGGCTGTATCATCCGTATGCGGGGAGCTTCCGCCGTGGAACTTGCCGCAGCGGCAGAATTGAGAGAATATGTGGAAAAGATCACCTCCAAACGACTTTCCCGGCTGCGGAAAGCTCCGGAAGGAAGTTATCCCATTTATATCGCCCTTGCAGACAATAAAAATCTGCCACTTCCGGCAGAGGCAAAACGCCTTCTGGATAAAGTCCGGTACAATGGCTTTCTTCTTTATGCGGATAAAAGCGGACTATTCATTACGGCAAAAGAAAAAGTAGCCTTGCATTATGCGGTTGCGGAGGTATTGAAGAGATACGGGAAAGTCCGCTGGATCACCCCTGCCCCGGATGGGGAATTCATAGAGAAAAATTCTTCTTTTACTGTTCCGGAACTTTCCGAAGTAATCAATCCCTCCTTCAAATACAGAAAGTTCAATCTTGTTTCTGCCCACGGCTATACTCTTACCCCCCGATGGCAGATCCGGAACAATATGACACAATCCGGCATTCTTTACGGCGGAGCCAAACAACTGGGCGGTCATTGTTTCAGTTCCCTTATTCCGGATAGTTATTTCAAGGAGAAGCCGGAACTTTACGCACTGCACAAGGGAAAACGCGTCCCCCAGTGCGGTGATGAGAAAAAGATTTTTATTAATGGAGGTTACGGCGGACAGAAATTCCAGCCCTGCACCTCCAATCCTGAAACCATAAAAATCATGCAGGAATCCCTTGTAAAAAAACTTAAGGAAAATCCGGATACAAACTCCTACTGCATCCTCAATAACGATTCCACCTCCTGGTGCGAATGTGAGAATTGCAAAAAGCTTGATCCCCCGGAAGAGGCAAAAAGAGGTATGGTTTCCACAAGGTTCTGGCTTGTAGCCAATTCTCTTATCGAAGCAGGGAAAAAGGTTGCCCCCAATGTGATCTTCTTCTCCAATCCCTATCAGAACTTCCAGGAATTTCCTTACGGAATCAAACCGGATAAACGGGCGGAGATCATCTTCTGTCTGCATCACCGCTGTTATACCCACAGTATCGGGGATAAAAAATGTTATGTGAATGAGCGTTACCGCAATATCCTGAAAAAATGGAATGAAGATGGCAGAAAAGTACAGACATACGAATATACAAACTGTCTGCCCCGGGGCGAAGTATGGTATCTGCCTACCGCCCCCCTTGTTCACAAAGATCTGAAATATTATTACAGTATCGGCAATGAAGGGTGGTGCGATGAGGTCGCCCCTTATGACGGTACTTTCATCACCAATGACAGAATTACAACCCGGCGCTGGATCGGCGGTGCATTGGATCTTTATCTTATTTCACGTATGCTCTGGGATGTAAATATGGATTATGATAAGGAAGAAGAGGAAGCAGGACGCCTTTACTACGGAAAAGCATGGAAGGAAATGAAAAAATTCCGGCATCTTCTTTATGAAAGTTACAAAGGCATCAATGACCATTTCTGTTACGGTTCAAGATTGTGGCAGCTGGGGCGTGCCTTTGAAAATAAAAATATGGAAAAAGCCCTTCTCGCCAGTCTTGATGAAGCACAAAAAGCGGCAAAAGGGGATAAGAGAGTAGAAAAGATCGTGGCACGGGATAAGGAATTTTTCCTTCTTACCTTTGCAGAAGGGGCAAAATTATTCCGGGAAAAATACAGAAGAACTGCTGTAAGAGCAGGTGAATACATAAAAGGCGACTCTTCCTGCTGGGATCTTGCTGACTTTGCTTACGCAGGAAATCTCTCTTTGAAATTTCTGTACGGGAAAGATTCTCTCTATATCAAATATGGCGTCCCCCCCTCCCTGAAAAATGCAAAACTGGAAATTATCACGGAAAAAGGCAGCAGAAGTTTTTCCCTTTCCGGCAAAGGCGGTATTCTTACACTTCCATTGGAAAGGATCAGAACAGGGGAAAGCATTTCTCTTGGAATCATTTACCATTGTGACGGGAAAAAATATTCCTGGAACGGTACAGAATTGCAAGTACCCGGAATATACAGAAGAGTCACTTTCGGCAATGATCCTTTGATCTGCAACGGAGATTTTGCCGATGGAAAAATGGAAAATGGGAAACTCGTCCTTGCCGACTTCGGAAACAAGGAAAATCTGACGCTTGTCACCGACGGGACTGCCGCCTCCGGTAAAAATTTTCTCCGGGGAAGCGGATTTATTTTTCAGGCTCTCACCGGCTTGCGGGGCCCCATGCAGACCTACGGGATCCCCCGGATCTTCCAGGGAAAACTCAAAGTCACTGTTCAATACAGAGGAGAAGGCAATGGCGGGATGCGTCTTACCACAAGCAGATTCAAAGTCATCGGGGAAAAGTGGGAAAAGATCCAATCTCCCGGTGTATGGCAGAAAAAGGAATATATCTTTGACTGCAAAGGGAATAAAGACTCCTATCTTCTCCTTTATATCTTCTGCCGCGGCGGAAAACTGGATATGGATGATATAAATATACAATATTTTGATTAATAAAAGAAAGGAAAAAAGATGAAACATTTGTTGTCCCTGTTGCTTATTCTGGTTTCCGTAAGCATTTTTGCAGGAAACTTTCCCCTTGTGAAAGACGGGAAAGCAGTAAGCTGTATCGTTGTGGACGGCTACTCCCATAATGAGGCGGATTCTTATGCCGCTATGGAGTTGGCGGATTATCTGGAAAAGATCACCGGAGCAAGGTTGGAGATCCGGCAGAAAGCCCCGGAAGGCGTGTATCCAATCTATATCGGGAAAAAATTCCGCAACAGTATGCCTTCTGCAATTTACAGGCATACCGGGAAAGTAAAGGAAGACGGCTTTCTTCTGGGAGCTTCCCCAAAAGGAGTATTTATCTACTCTGTCACCCCCGTGGGAGTGATCTATGGAGCATACGAATTATTGAAACGTTACGGAAATGTCCGCTGGTTCTTCCCCGGGGAGGACGGGGAATATATTGAAAAAAGGAAAGATTTTACTGTTCCGGAAATGGTCTTGACCGATAATCCTGCAATGGAATTGCGTACCTTTAATCACGTCTGCGCCAATATCCATACCGATGAAACCGCAAGAAAATGGCTGTTACGGAACAAAATGACACTGAAACACAAGTTCGGCGGCATCCAGCATGGCGGAGGACACGTTTTCAGCAACCTTATCCCGGATATCTATTTTAAGGAAAAACCGGAACTCTACTGCCTTGTTGACGGCAAACGCGTTCCCCAGTGCGGCGATGAAAAACTGATCTTCCGCAATGGAGGCAGAGGCGGTCAGAAGAACCAGCCCTGCACATCCAATCCTGAAACATTGCAGATCATGAAAGAGAACCTTATCAAAATGATCGGGGAAAGACGCCTTAATTCCTTCAATATCATGAATAATGACTCCACAGTGTGGTGTCAGTGTGACAACTGCCGTAAACTTGATCCGGAAGCGGAACGCAGAGAAGGAATCGTAAGCACCCGCTTCTGGAAACTTGCCAATATGCTTATCGAAGAGGGGAAAAAGGTTTATCCTTATGTAAAGTTTGATTGTTCCGCCTACCAGAATTACCAGACGCCCCCGATGGGAGTAAAACCGGATAAGCGGGCAAGCATCACCTATTGTGTCCATCACCGCTGCTATACCCACAGTGTGGGGGATCTCTCCTGTAAAATCAATGAGCGTACCAGAAAGATCCTCAACGCATGGAAAAATGCCGGGATGCGGGTCTCCACTTACGAATATACAAATATGCTGCCCTCCTTTGATATCCATTATCTGCCGCTGGAAAAAGTTGTGACAGAGGATATAAAATATTATGCCTCCCTCAATGGATACGGCTATTGTGATGAAGTTCCCCCCAAAGACGCCTATTATGGTCCCAGATACAATTCCCGCAAGATCCGGGAACAGTGGCGGGGCAATTTCCTTACCTGTTATATGCAGGCATATTTCATGTGGAACCCCAAAGGGGATTTTGAAAAAGTTCTGGAAGATATCGGAAGCAAATTTTACGGCAAAGCGTGGGATGAGATGAAAGAATACCGTAAGATCCTGCGGAATTCCTACAGCAGTATCCCTGCCCATTTCATGTACGGGACAAGCAATGTGGCTCTGGGCATGGTATTGCAGGAAAAAGGTCTGGAAACAAAATTGCTTTCTCTTCTTGCCAAAGCAGAGAAAAAAGCAGCAAATGACACCATTCTTCTGAAACGCATCCGGTTTGAAAAAGAGTATTTCCTTCTTTCCTTTGTAAAAAGTGCCCGTCTTTATGCTAAACAGCAAAGCACTCCTGCCGTTGCAAAAAAGATCTCGTCCAATATAAAAATCGACGGTATTCTTGATGAAGAGGCATGGAAAAACGCAAAGGAAGTAAGCAATTTTACAAAATTCAATGGAGGCGGGAAAAAGGCGGTAAACCAGAGCAGAGTACGGGTACTGTGGGATGAAAAATACCTTTATCTTGCATTGGAGGCAATGGATACCCATACAGATAAATTGCTTTCCAAAGGGAAAAAACATGACGATGAAGTCTGGATGGGCAACAATTTTGAATTGTTCTTTGCACCCCCGGCATTCGGTTGTGCCTATATCCACTGGGTCATCAACCATGAAGGAGTCATTTATGATACAAAATCTTACGGTCCAAGCGACAGACAGCTTGCCTACGATATGAAAGTAACAAAAAAGGTAAAAGTTCTGAAAGACCGCTGGATCGTGGAAATGAAGATCCCCTTTACGGAACTTGGCGGAACGCCGCAGAAAGGGGAAAGATGGTCTGTCAATATCGCCAGAGGCAGAGCTACAACCATTCCGGAAGAAGAAAAAGAACTTTCCAGCTGGAGTTATGAAGGAAGATTCCACGGCCCGGAAGGATTCAGAAAGATACTCTTTAAATAATCAAACAGAAAGGATAACAAAATGAAAAAATCCCTTATTCCCGCTCTCGGAGCAATGCTCTCCCTTACGGTTCTTTGTGCCGCAGAAATTGCAGAGTTTCCGGAAAAAGCGGATTGGCGGGATTCCCCCAATCTGAAAACACTGCCGGATGATGTTCTGCTGCTTGCCAAAGGAGTAGTGACCTCCACGGAAATGATCAAGGCAGATCCGGCAAAGACCACCATTCTTTCCGGAGAATTCCGCTGCCCCGAACCCGGCAAAAAGGTGCGGGTCTATTTTGCCTTCAATCCTGCGGATGCAAAAAAAGACTCCATCTCCGCCTATCATGTAAATATCGTTCCCGGTACGGATACAGAGTTGACTGCCCCGGTGAAAAAGGGGGATATGACGATCCAGGTGAAAGACGGCAGTAAATTCCGGGCAGGAACAAAAGTCGTTTTCAATACAAAGGAGGATTATTCCGATCTTCCCAACAAAGAAGTCAGCCACGGCAATTTCAAAACTGCGGAAAAACTCCCTGACGGAACATGGAAGATCACTCTGACATTGAAGATGCATAAAGATTATCCTGCCGGAACCAAAGTCAGACTCCACGCCAATGGAGGGTACCAGTATGTTTCCATTATAGATCTTGCTGACACGAACTGGAAAAGTACCAAAGGAACAGTAAAGGGTATGGTGAAAAAAGGTATGGGCGGCAAAATGTGGACGCCCGGAACTGCTTATGCCAATATTGTGATCTTCACAAACGGCAAAGCCCCCATCCAGTTCAGAAACATCAAAATGGAAGTCAAAGACTGATAAGTCTCCTGAAATACTTCTGTAATTTCATCAATAGACCTGCCGTAACTTCAGGAAGAGTTTGCGGCAGGTCTTTTTCTTCCATTTCCGGAAATTCTCTTTGACGCCCGGAGCCGGAATGTAAAGAGAATCGTTAAAAAAAATGAAGCGGAAAGAAGGTGTTGTTTACTGACGTTTGAAAAATGCAAGTACTGAAAGTAAAAAAAATGGAAAATAAATATGACATTTTTTTCTCTTTCATCCTTGACTATTTTCAAATACGGAGTAAAGTTATAGTATGGTCCTGCGGGACTGGTGCAGTGAATGTTAATAACTTGTTGATAATTGTTAAAAAGTCCCCCTTTTTGAATAGGAAAAGCCGGGAAAAAGAAAGTTTTTTGATTTTTTTTGAAAAAAAACTCTTTCAGGACTTGACTTTTCCATATATACCTGAATAAAGAGGTGTACACTGAAAATTTTGAGCGGATTTAAGTTCAAAATCATAAGAAAAGAGGATAAAAAATAATATATTGTCAGCAGAAAAAAATGAAAAATGATCCTTTGCCCTGCCGGAAAGCTGTATAAAAAAACAGGGAAAAAGGGAAAAATAACACTTTTAATGTTAATAAGTTTATAGTACGGGCGCGGAGACGGCCATTTTACCACCTCCGTGGCAAATCTGTTCAATAAAGAAGAAGGGCAGGAAATTTTATGATTGGGGAGCTGAAAAATGCTTCAGAATTGTGGAGCATGGCACTTGCTGAACTCCGCAAGGATATTGATGAAGTTGCATACAGGCAGTTTATTGAGCCGATGGTACCTTTGCATGTGAATGAAGAGGAAGCAGTGTTTACTGTCGGGGTATCGGATGATTTTCTGGCAGCATGGCTGACAAACAGTTATGCCGATGAGATCGCTTCCTGTATCAGCAATGTAGCCGGAAAAGTTATGAAGGTATCTTTTACTTCTGGTTATACGGAAGAGGAAAAATCTGCTGAAGAGGAAAAAAATACCCTTTCAGTTCCTGTTTCTTCCGGAGAAAGTGTCCAGTCTGCCTCTTCCCCGAAAAGTGAAAAAAAGGGAAAAAGAAAACAGGAGAATACAACAGCAGTCCCGGTGGAAAAATCTGGACCTGCCGATATTCTTCCGGAATTTTCGAAAGAAAACAGCCGTTCCGGAAAAGGGATCATTGATGAAGTTTGCGTCATCCGTCCGGACTTTACCTTTGATAATTATATCGTCGGAGAAGAAAACCGTTACGCGTTCTCGGCAGCCATGACAGCCGCCCAGAATCAGGGAGTTTATAATCCTCTCTACATCTACGGAAGTACCGGAATGGGCAAAACCCATCTTATCCAGGCTGTTGCAAACTATGTAAGAACCAACAATCCTTCTGCGGTGGTCAGATATGTGACATGTGAAGCCTTTCTGAATGCCTATCTGGATTCTTTACACAATAAAAGCAAGTTCCATTCCCATTTTGAGTTCCGCAACTATTTCCGGGAAGTGGATCTTCTTCTTATTGACGACGTGCATCAGCTTGCCGGAAAAGAACAGCTCCAGGAGGAGTTTTTCAATACATTCAATACTCTCCATAATGCCAACAGTCAGATCATTCTTACTTCCGATAAACGTCCTTCGGAGATCCCCGGACTGGAAGCAAGACTTGTTTCCCGGTTTGAATCAGGCCTTACCACCCAGATCACGGCTCCCACCTTTGAGACCCGTCTTTCCATTCTCCAGCATGCCCAGAAAATCCAGAGTGTAAAATTTTCCTCGGATATCCTCCAGTATGTTGCGGAAAGGGTATCTTCCAGCATCCGTTCATTGAAAGCAGCCCTTCTGCGTCTTGTGGCATTTGCCTCCATGACCAGAAGCGAGATCAGCATTTCCCTTGCAGAGGAACTTCTGGGGGACATGCTGGATAAAGAAGCGGAAAATGCGAAAGTATCCATTGAAAGCATCCAGAAAACTGTCGCCGACCATTTCGGGATCAGGGTTCCTGATATCACAGGGAGCAAACGGCCCAGAAACATTGCCGAACCCAGAATGATCGCCATGTACCTTTCCCGTCAGATGACCGACCACTCCCTTGTGGAGATCGGGGCGGCATTCGGAGGAAGAAATCATGCGACAGTATTGCATGCGGTCAACCAGGTTACAGAAGATGCGGAAAGCAATGAAGAGTTCCGCCGGACTCTTTCCGTTCTGAAACGGAAAATCAAAGGCTGACCGTATTAAAATGGATGGGAGAAAGCCATCTTTGAAAGAGAAAGGAAGAAAATGAGAAAAAAATTCCTTCTCCTTCTTCTTTTTCTGAAGAATTTTTCAGCAGAGAAAGTATGTTTTTGCTTACTTTTTTTTCTTACTCTCTTTACAGCTCTTCCTCTTTCCGGAGAAAGTAAAAAAGTCTGCTCTTTCCGTATTATCCAGACAACGGATATTCACGGGCAATACAGTAATTTTTCCGCTCCGGGAATATCATCTCTTGCCTTTGTGGTGAAAAAAGCTATGGAGGAAAAGGGAAAGGAAAATACTCTTTATATTGATTGCGGTGACATTCTCCAGGGAACATATGAATCGGCTTATGACCGGGGAAAAATGATGATCCCCTATCTGAGCAGTACCTTCTGTGAAGTCTTTGTTCCGGGCAATCACGATCTTGAGTTCGGCACAGAAAATTTCCTGAAAACTTTTCTTAACTACAGGGGAAAGATCCTTTCCTGCAATCTGCGTCCCCATAAAAAAGAAGGCGTTCCTGCCATATTTTCGTATGCGTTTTTCAGGAAAGGAGGAGCAGATATTGCTGTAATAGGTATGAGTCCGAGATTTTTGCAAAGCTGGTTCTCCCCGAAGGATCTGCAGGGGATCATACAGAAAAATGCGGCAAGGGAACTGAATAAACTCATGCCCCTTATTATGAAAAGAAAACCGCATTTCATCATTCTTGCCATGCATGAAGGCGAATACAGGAATACATTGAAGGAGGGAAAACAGGAAAAAGGATTTCTTTCCCGTTTGTTCCGGCAGTATCCCCAGATCGATCTGGTACTGGGGGGACACACCCACATGGTATCAGAAGGGAAAAAATGTTATCAGAATCAATGGTATGTACAGGCTCCCCCCCTTGCGGCAGGCGCAGCAGTTGTTGATGTGACAATTGATGCAGCAACAGGAAAAAAACTCTCCCTCCGGTCAGAAATCCGGTATTCCTCCCGGGAAAAGACCGATCCGGAAACCGGAAAACTTTTTGCTCCCGTTCTTCAGGAAACAGAAAAAGCAGGAAAGGAAAGACTTGGCTATCTTCCTTTTGCCCCCCGTCCGGTGGGAAAATCGCTGAAAAAAGCGGCGGGAAATCCTTTTGCTGTCCTTATGGGGAAAGTCTTGAGGGAGGCGGCAGGTACTCCATTAGCATTTCACGGCACCATGGGCAATTATCAGTGCCATGCAGGCTTCCTTACACAACGCAGACTTTTTCTTCTCCTGCCCTATGAAAACCGGATATCCACCATTCCTGTCACAAAAGAAGAGTGCCGCAGGATCCTTGAAGAGCAGATAAAAAATGTCCGTTACGGCAATTTTCAGCAGCCTTCCGGAGTAAAATATACTTATAAAAACGGTAAAGTAACCGGATTGACAGCGGAGGCAAACCCTGCATGGGATAAAGAAAGTATGCCATGCGCCTTTACGTCTTATGCCCTTTCCGGTGCAGGCGGAAGGTTCCCGGTACTTGCGTCCATTGCATCAAAGAAGGCGCACTTGCGTAAAGATCTCTCTCTTACCGTAAGGGAAGCGGCAAAAGAGTATATCCGGAAAAATATGGGTAAGTCCTCTTTCCGGAAAAACACATCCCGACAGAAAAAACACAATAAAATCATTGATAAATAAGCAGGAAAGGATGAAAATGAAAAAAAATATATTTTCCTTAACAGCAGGACTTCTTATGCTTTCTGTTTCTTTGATCCCCATGATCACAACTGCCTGCCGCAGCGGGATCTATGTTTATTCGCCCTCCGATGCCATTACGGAAGATGAAAAACAGGCGATCATTGCTTACATAAAGCATTTTGTTGCAAAATCCAATCTGAGTCTTTCCAGGGCGGAACGGAATTTTGTAAGAAATACGGATCCGGTCTTTAAAGTACACTATACGGGTTATAAAAGAGGGGATCTTACCGTCAGATGGAACTTTCCCAATTACCGTTCCATCATACTGAAACGCAAAGGTCATCTGCTCTTTGACGGGAAAATACACTGGGATGTGAGGATCATTACAGATATGGCAACGCCCACCATCCCCCGCAGTATGTTTGGAGCCAAGGGAGAGGATATTACAAAGATGAGTCCGGAAGCTGCAGAAGTATTGAAACAGTGGCAGGGAGATGCCCGTGAAGAGAAAAGATAACGGGAAAAAATATAAATCACCTTGATTTTTCAGGGAAAAGAGTATAGATTACCTTGAGAAAGATCAAAAAAAGAAAATATCACAAACAAAAAGGATCGTTATGTTTATTCCGGGTAAAAAACAGAAATTTATTGCACGTCTGACATTTTCAGTTCTTCTCATTGCCGGTACACTTTCTATGATGACTCCTGCCCATGCACAGGCAAAGGAAAAAAATGCTCCGGTATTCAGGATAGCTGTGGTGAATATGGATACACTATTCAATAATTATCACAAAACAGCCATTGAAGAGGCAAAATTACAGAAACAGGCAGAGATCTATCAGGAATATGCCCAGCAGCTTGCCGAATCCCTGAAGAAACTGCGGGCGGAATTCATTACCTTGCGTGACGGTTCCCAGAACGTGGCTCTTTCCGCAACGGAAAGAGAAAACCGCCGTCTTAATGCGGCAGATAAATATAACCAGTTCAAGGCAAAGGAACAGGAACTCAAAGAGTACAGCCGTACGAAACAATCCCAGCTGAGAGATGAACAGGATAAGATGAGACAGAATATCCTCAAAGACATCCGTAACGCCATTTCTGCAAAATGCCAGATGGAAGGAATCAATCTTGTACTGGATGCAGGGGCAAAAGTTCCCGGAGATATTCCTTCTGTGATATATGCTTCCGGCACACTGAATATCACCTCCGACATTCTGACGACCCTGAACAGAGGTCTGAAAGCCCCTGCGAAAAGAGTTAAAAAATAAATCGTTTCACAGTGAAGATCATTATTAAATCATTCATACAATAAATACGAAGGAAAATTCCCATGAAAGAAATCATCATGACAGCCGCCCAGATCGCGGAAGCCGTAAACGGAAAAGTAAAAGGCAACGGAGAGCAAACTGTTAAAAGTGTCAATTCCCTGAAACTTGCGGCAAATGACGAAGTATCTTTTCTGAGCAATGTAAAATATGTCAACCAGCTTACAGCCAGTAAGGCAGGGATCGTGCTTATCAGCGACCAGTGGGATTATGAACCTGCGGAAAACCAGACATTCATCCTCTGCAATAATCCGGATAAAGCCTTCACCCGTCTCTGCGGGATCTTTGCTCCGGATCCTGTCAACTGGGGCAGCGGGATCCATCCTACTGCCGTGATCCATCCTACAGCCACCGTCGGAGAAGGTACTGTGGTGGGAGCAAATGTGGTCATTGAAGAAGGGGCAAAGATCGGAAAAAATACCATTCTTGCCGCCGGGGTCTATGTGGGACATTTTGCCGAGATCGGAGATGACTGCCTTATTTATCCCAATGTATCCATCATGCGCTACTGTCAGCTGGCCAACAAGATCATTATCCACTCCGGAACAACGATCGGTTCTGACGGCTTCGGATTCACCCCCACCTTCACCGGTCTGGTGAAAGTACCCCAGAACGGTATCGTAAGAATAGAAAGCAATGTGGAGATCGGTGCTAACTGTACTGTTGACAGAGCAAGATTCGGCAGTACATGGATCAAGAAAGGCGTTAAGATCGACAATCTGGTACAGGTTGCCCACAATGTGGTTGTAGGGGAGTGTTCTGTCCTTATCGCCCAGAGCGGTGTTGCCGGAAGTACGGAAATCGGCCGGGGCGTCACAGTTTCCGCCCAGGCGGGGATCAATGGACATATCACTCTTGGTGACGGTTCAACTGTCGCCGGAGCATCTGCGGTCCAGCGCAATCTTCCTCCCGGAGTGATGGTCCTGGGTACTCCTGCGGAAACACAGAAGGAGTTTGTGGAACGGCACCTTCTGCCCCGCAAAGTACAGAGAATGGCAGACAGGATCAGGGAACTTGAAGAAAAACTTGCTGCTCTTGAAGAAAAACTTGCAAAGTAAGGCTTGTTGAATAAAATGGATTTCCGCAATAAAAAAGTCCTGGTAACAGGAGGGGCAATACGCATTGGCAGAGAGATCTGCAAAGGTTTTGCCCGTGCGGGAGCAACAGTCGTGATCCATTGCAATACCCATACAGAGGAAGGAAAACTTCTTCTGGAGGAACTGGGCGGTCCCGGAAAGGGACACGCCCTTTTTTCCATGGATCTATCCAATGCTGCGGAACTGGAAAAAGAAGAAAATATCCGTTTGCTTGAGGAGAAATTTTCCGGTGTTGACATTCTGGTAAACAATGCATCCTGTTATATCCGTACCCCCATACAGCAGGAAAAACTTCCGGAGATGGAAAGACAGCTGAATATCAATTTTCTTTCTCCCGTTCTTCTTATGAAACTTTTTGCAGAAAAGGCGGTACAGGGTTCAGTAATCGTAAATATGCTGGATCAGGGCATAGCAAAAACAGACAGAAACACCTTTTCCTACGCATTGTCCAAGAAGGCACTTGCGGAGGCAACGAAAAGTGCCGCATTAAGTTATGCCCCCTGTATCCGTGTAAATGCAGTAGCTCCGGGTCCCATGATCCCCCCGCCGGATCTGCCTTTATCAAAGATGGAAAAGAGTATTCAGAGCATCCCTTTACAGAAAGCTATAGCAGTGGAAGATGTGGTTTCCGCCTGCCTTTTTGCTGCCGGCAACTCCTCCATGACCGGAGCAATTCTGTATGTGGATGGAGGATTGAGTTTAACTTAATGAAGATGGATAAGTATTTTTTTCTTAAAAAGATGCGTTTTTAATGACACAAAACGACAGAATACGACATTATAAACATTTTTTATTTGTAATTTAAGATTGACTCAAAAACACTGTAAAAGAGAAAAAAAATTGAAAATTTTGGATTTTTCAAGTGCAAAAAGGGGAAAAAACAGGAAAAAAAGGACTTTTTTCAGATTTTCGCTTGACATATACACATTTGCGTGCTTACTTACCGTCAAACGGAATTTCTACGCACCCGGAAACATGAAGGGACAAATATGGTGAAATACTATTCAGAAAATCATGAATGGGTCTCCGTAGATGGAGACGAAGCAGTAATCGGGATCTCCTCCTATGCCGCAAAAGAGCTTGGAGACATCACCTATGCGGAGATCCCCCAGGCAGGAACAGATTTTATTGTAGGGGATACCGTCGGTACGGTTGAATCCGTAGGCGAGTCCAAAGAGGTTTATTCTCCTGTCAGCGGTACAGTCACCGAAGTAAATACACTCCTTGAAGATGACCCCGGTCTTGTTTCCAGAAGTCCTGAAGTCAAAGGTTGGATCTGCAAACTGGAAAACATCGATCTGGATGAGCTGGAAGAACTGATGGATGAAGCAGATTATATCAAATATTTGAAAACTCTTTAAGAAAATTTCCCGGCAAAAGAACCATGACAAATCAGGAAATCAAAGATTATATTGCAAAAATGGTCCCCGAAGGCCATTCCCTTTCCCGGATCCAGGATATTCTGAAGAAGGAAGGGGTGAATATCACCTTTATGGAACTGCGTCTGCTTGCCTCCGAACTGGAAACAGAAGTCTGGCAGAAGGATGATACCAAAAAGGAAGAGGAAAGACGTAAAGCGGATCAAGCGGCAGCTCTTGCCGGTAATCGCAATGCCCCCTCCCCCGCACCCCAGTCAGAGCCTTATCCCGGAAATGATCCGGCAGGAATGGCTCCCGGCATGGGCAGAGGTATGGGAAGACTTCCGGAAGAAGATATGGAAGAAGATGCTTCTTATCCTGCCCCGCAGGAGGAAAATGCACCCCCTGTGCCTCCTCCGTCACAGGAAGAAGCTGCGGAAGAAGCAGAACAACCATCCGGCGGGACCCGGGTGGAATTAAGTCCCATAGCCCGTCCCGGTGCAGTAGCCTCCGGCACGGTGAAATTCGGTTCAGGGGTCACAGCGGACTGGGTTCTTGACCGTACAGGCAGAATCGGGCTTGACAATCCTACGGGAAGTCCCACCCAGCAGGATATTCAGGAATTCCAGATGGAATTGCAGAAACTTTTTGCCCGATAAGAGATCCAAGTTTTATTGAAAGACCGGAAAGAATATTCTTTCCGGTCTTTTTTTATTCTCTTTCAGCACAAAAAAACTCCCGGGACCAGAAGGAACCGGGAGTTGAAAAGCAGTATTTACAGCAGACGATCACACACCGGAGAAGGCGGAGAAACCACCGTCAACGGGAATAACTGTACCATTAACAAAACCGGAGGCTTTGTCATCTACCAGCCACAGAAGTGTGCCCAGCAAATCTTCGGGTTCACCGAATCTTCCCATGGGAGTATGGGAAAGAATGGTATTTCCACGGGGGGTCAGAGAACCGTCTTCATTGGTGAGAAGGGTGCGGTTCTGATTGGTAAGGAAGAATCCGGGAGCGATAGCATTGACACGGATACCCACTTTTGCCATGTGAGTGGCAAGCCACATGGTGAAGTTGCTGATAGCAGCTTTGGCACCGCTGTATGCGGGGATCTTGGTCAGGGGACGGAAAGCATTCATGGAAGAGATATTGATGATGGTTCCGCCGGTACCTTTTGCCATATCAGCGGCAAAGACCTGTGTGGGGAGAAGGGTACCGATGAAGTTCAGGTTGAACACAAAGCTGATGCCCTGGGGATCAAGATCAAAGAAAGATCTCTGCCCTTCCACAGGATTGAGAAGATCGTCTTTGGTGGCGAATTCTTTTGCGGTAGTTCCCTTGGGGTTGTTTCCGCCGGCACCGTTGATCAGAATATCACAGGTACCGAAAGCGGCAACAATAGCTTTACGGGCTTCTTCCAGGGATTCTTTTTCCAGTACGTTGGCAGAAAGGCCCATGGCGGTGCCGCCTTCTTTGATGATGGCATCGGCAACAGCCTTTGCACTGTCCAGATTGAGATCGAGGATCGCTACTTTAGCTCCGCAGGCGGCAAGAGCGCGTGCCATACTGCTGCAAAGGATCCCGCCGCCGCCTGTGACGACAGCTGTTTTACCTTTGAGATCGATGTTCAGAGGTACGTTCATGTTTACTCCTTTTATTTTGTTAAGTGAAAGTTTGAAATTTCCGGCATGATTTTCCCTTTGAAAAAGTCATGCAGTTAAAACATTCCTTATTTAATATACCACAACAGAGGAAAACTTAAAATGTTTTTTGCATAATATTTTCATTTTTCTTGCAAAATTGCCACTTTGGGCGTATATTTTAGTACAGTATTTTTCTTTTTCGTGGAAAAATACTGTTTCCGGATCCACTGAAAATGAAAAATAACATACAGAACAGGAGAAATGATATGAGAAAATTATATCTTGCCGCGACATTGCTGGTTGCCGGTACACTCTTTTCCGCTTTTGCGGCGGAAAATACTGCCGCAGACCAAAAAGTGCAACCCCGTACAAAAAAATATGCGGAGTTTTCCAAACTTCCGGAACTGCCACCTGAAACGGATATGAGTTCCGATGCGGCAAAACTCAAATACCTCTCCGGTAAAAAAATGGACATCATGCTCAAAATGCATGACACAAGGATCAAACTTATCAAAAAAGATCCCAGACTTGCCGCATTACGGAAAAGGATCCTTTCCCTTACGCTGGAACTGAGTCAGGAATTGAATGCGAAACGGGAGATGTATGAACTCAACAATGCTCTGGCAACTGTTGAAGATGCCATGAAAGAGATCATTGCAAAACAGAAGGAAGCTGAAAAGAAAGCTTCCTCTGAAAACACGATAGAAACAGAAAAAAAAGAAGATAAAAAATAAGGAAAAGACCATGGCAGCAATCAAAGAAGAATTTCTCAGCAAAATCATTGACGGAAAAGCGATTTCCGCACAGATAAACAAAGAAAATGCGGAAGAGACCGCAAGGATCAAAGAAAAATACGGAACAGTACCGGGACTTGCCGTCGTTCTGGTGGGCAATGACCCTGCCTCCCAGGTGTATGTTTCCTCCAAAGTAAAAAAATGTGCGGAACTCGGTTTCTATTCCGAAAAGATCGTTCTTCCGGAAAATGCCACTCAGCAGGAAGTTCTGGATGTGGTCAATTCCCTTAACAGCAATCCTGCCATCCATGGTATCCTTGTCCAGTCCCCTCCTCCGCCCCAGATTGATGAACAGGCGATCATCAATGCCATTGATCCGGCAAAAGATGTGGATTGTTTCCATCCCGTCAATGTGGGAAAACTTCTTCTGGGCGATCTTTCCGGAATGCTGCCCTGTACTCCCTGGGGCGTCATCCAGCTTCTGGACCGTTCCGGGATCAGTCCCGCAGGCAAACACGCTGTGGTACTGGGCAGAAGCAATATTGTCGGCAAACCCATGGCGGCTCTGCTTATGGCAAAAGGCAAAAACGGCGATGCCACTGTGACCGTCTGTCATTCCCGCACAAAGAATCTTGCGGAAATCACCCGGAGTGCAGATATCATCGTTGCTGCTATCGGCAAACCGGAATTTCTGAAAGGGGATATGGTCAAAGAAGGGGCGGTAGTCATTGATGTGGGCATCAACCGCATTGCCGATGCATCCGCACCTAAAGGGATGCGTCTTGTAGGGGATGTGGCATTTGATGAAGTGGCGGAAAAAGCCTCAAAGATCACACCGGTTCCCGGTGGAGTCGGTCCCATGACCATTGCCATGCTTATGAATAATACCATCCGGGCTTTCAAAGCGGCAATGGCAGAAAAATAAGAATTTTTCAAACCGTTCAAACGGGATGCAACACTCCCGTTTGAATTGAAATATTATGCAGACAGTCTGAAGGGAGGGAATCTTTTATGCCGGGGATCATATTTTTTATAGTTTTTGCAGTCGTTATTCTTCAGATTCTTTCCCGGATCGGAAAAAAAGCACAAAAAAATTCCGGCAGACAGGGAAATAATATTCCATCCCGCAAGGATCTCCTTTCTGCGGAAAAGGAGGAAAAATCTTCAGGTTCTGCTGTTCCAACCTGGACTCCCGCAGTGGAAAAATCCCCTTTTTTCATGGTAAGAAAAAGCAAATTGAACGGTGTCTGGATGGAAAGTGCCGGAGAAATGGGGCTTGCCTTCTGCCGTCCGGATGCGGATGATCCCATGCCCTCCATCAAGGGAAAAATGGAGGATTTTGAAGTATCGGTCATCATAAGCAAAAGAGCGGAAGGCGGAATGGAAACCATATACAAGGCAATCTATCCGCAGGAACTGCCCTTTGATTTTCTGCTGGGGAAAGCAGATACAAACCGGTGTAAATGCCTGTTGAAAGACAGAAAAAATATTTTTTTCAGCGATCCGGAATTGCGGGCAAAATTGAAAGATACAAGCAATGACGATATCTGCGACAGGATCTTTTATGCGGAAGAGGAAAATATTCTGACAGATTTTCTGAAGGCTGATGAACGTGCCGACCATCTCTCCTGGTGTATGGGGGCATTGAAAAATTTTATGATAAGTGACAGAAATATCATCCTTATCTTTCAGGGGGTGGATGATGAAGTTACGGAAGTAGTATCCAGACTGCGTCTGCTTCTCCAGCTGGCAAAGTATTTCGGCAAACTCTCCCCGGAAGAAAGAATGAGTCTTACAGCATTGGCTGCAAAAATTAAAGAAAAACCTCTCAAAGTAACAGAAAATACAGTAAAAACGTTCAAGCCGGAAATCAAAAAGTCTGTCATTCCCGCAGTTACCCCTCTGCCGGAAAAGAAAAAGATTTTTTCAAGCAATCCGGTTCCCCCAATTCCCCCGGCACAGCCTGTACCGGCGGCAGTTCCGGCACCCCCTTCTGTTCCGGAGTTGCGTCCGGCTCCACCGGAATCCCATACGGTAAAAACAGAGGAAATAACACAGCAAATTCCGGCATCCGCCACACCTTCCAGCACCGATCTTTCTGTAGAAGTCCTTGCTGAAAATCTTTTTGGAAATGCTTTTGCAGGGGATAAGGAAAAAGAGTATTTTGCATCGGTAAAAGGGAAAAAAGTTATCTGGAAGGGAATGGTGAAAAGTGCTTTTTCCTATTCTTCCGACTTTGTTTTCGGCAATCAGAAAGGGATCAAGGCAAAGATCTTTCTTATGGATTACAAACGTCAGGGTTCTCTGATTTCTTCCCAAATCAATGCAACAATAAGTTTTCCGGTGGAATATGAAGCCTTTTTACGGGAAAATACCGGTAAGGAAATTTATTTTTCAGGCGAACTCTTTCATTTTGAAAGTATTTCCAAAGAAATTCTTCTGACAAACGGCAAACCGGAAAATCAATAAAATTTTCCACAACTATCCCATAGTTTTGTAAAAATGGCATATTTTTACAAAATTATGTGCGTAAAGAAATCTGCTTTTAAAAAAGTGATTTTGCCAGATTTTTTCAAAAATACTTCTTTATCCTGTTTTGTGCAACCTTCAG
>JAZKZE010000124.1:0-14816 GCA_045612485.1 Victivallales bacterium
GTACCTGCGGGGCTTTCAGCCCCTTTTGCCCCTCCGGGGCTGTTTGAACTCTCTTACACATCCAGCGGAAGGATGAACTGCAAAGAATAATTTTACAGAAAATTACTCTCTCTCATTTTAAAAAACAGATTTTATGGGATAACTGTGGAAAAAAATTCCGTTCCGGCAGAAATTTTGCAGCCCGGAAGCAAAAATATTTCCACTATCCGGAGTGTTTTTTTCTTTCAGAAGTTGAAAAAACGTGTTCCTGTGATAAATTAATAGGATGAAAAATCAAATTCAATAAATATATTCTTCAGGGCGTGGTGAACGGCATTTTTCCGTAAATCCCGACCGGCGGTAGAGTCCGCGAGCCGGAAACGGCAGACAGGGGGCAGTTCCCTGACCGACAGTAAAGTCTGGATGAGAGAAGGATAGGCTTTTTCTTATGGAAAAGTCTTTGCAGAGTTATTCTCCATCTGCACCTGAGGGGAAATAAAGGAGTTGCTTTATGGACAACGGCATTGATACAGTGGAAGAAGTACTGCTGGATGTAAAGGCAGGTAAACCCGTTATCGTAGTGGATGACGAAAACAGGGAAAATGAAGGGGATATCGTCTGTCCCGCCGAAAAGATCACGCCGGAGATCCTCAATATGATGATCACTCATGCCAGAGGACTTGTCTGTATGCCCATCACTCAGGAGCGTGCCAAAGAACTTGGGATCTACCGCGCCCCCTCCACCGACCATTTCGGAACCGCCTTCACTGAAAGTGTGGATGCGCTTTCCGGCAGTACCGGGATCAGTGTTTTCGACCGTGTAAATACCATCCGCACCATTATGGACAGCAAAAGCAAAAGAAGTGATTTCGGTATTCCCGGTCACGTCTTCCCCATTGCAGCAAAACCCGGCGGGGTATTGCAGAGAACCGGTCACACAGAAGCGGCAGTGGATCTTGCCCGTCTTTGCGGTTTTTATCCCGCAGGAGTCATTTGCGAGATCACCAAAGATGACGGGAATATGGCAAGACTGCCCGACCTTATCGAATTCAAAAAGAGATTCGGTATGAAGATCCTTTCCATTGCCGACCTTATCGCTTACCGCAGAAAAACCGAGAAACTTGTGGTATGTGAGGAAAGTGTCCAGCTTCCCACCAGATACGGGAAGTTCCAGATGTATCTCTACCGTTCCCTTGTGGATAATTCCACCCACCTTGCTCTGGTCATGGGGGATGTGAAAGGGAAGGCTTCCGTCCTTACAAGAATGCACAGCGAGTGTCTTACAGGTGATGTTTTCGGTTCTTTACGCTGTGATTGCGGGGAACAGCTTTCCACCGCCATGCAGCAGATCGCTGCGGAAGGATGCGGGGTCGTAGTCTATATGCGTCAGGAAGGCAGAGGCATCGGACTGGAAAATAAACTTCATGCCTATAAATTGCAGGAACAGGGTTGTGATACCATTGAAGCCAATGAGCGTCTGGGCTTCCCTGCCGATTTGCGGGAATATGGAGTAGGAGCACAGATCCTTCTGGATCTGGGTATCAACGGCGTGCGCCTTCTTACCAATAATCCCCAGAAGATCGTGGGGATCGAAGGCTACGGGCTTAAAATCATTGAAAGAGTTCCTATTGTGATCCCGCCGCAGGAAAGCGACCGTGCTTATCTGGAAACAAAAAGAGTGCGTATGGGTCACATGCTGGATGATGCTCCTGTAAAAACTTCTTCCTCCGGAGGCAAGTGCAGTTGTGAAGCCTGCTCCCTGGGAAGTTTTTTCTCCGGAAACAAATAAAGAATTTACATACACAAAACAAAGAAAGGAAATAAAAAATGGATAAAAAACCTGCAGCAGTCTATGAAGGGATGCTTTCTGCGGAAAATGTCCGTCTTGCAGTCGTCTGCGCCCGCTTCAATGAATTTTTCGTGAGCAAACTTCTGGGAGGGGCAATGGATACCTTCTTCCGTCACGGCGGAAAAGAGGAAAATCTCTCTGTAGCCTATGTACCGGGTTCTTTTGAGATCCCGCTGGCAGTTTCCAAACTTATGGAAAGCGGAAAATATGATGCCGTTATTGCTCTGGGCGTGGTGATCCAGGGTTCCACCGCTCACGCTTCCTACATCAATGGTCAGGTCTCCAAAGCTCTGGGAGAACTTGCTCTCAAGCATGGTATTCCTGCCATTTATGGTGTTGTCACGACCGAGAACATCGAACAGGCCATCGAACGCAGCGGCACAAAAGCCGGTAACAGAGGAGCGGATGCAGCTCATTCCGCCATTGAAATGGCAAACCTTATGAAAGCTCTTCCGGGGTGCTGAGATTATGATGGATGAGGAAAAGGATCTTTCTTCCGCATCTCTTGCGGATGAATTTGCAGATAAAGATCTTCAGGGACTTGCCGGAGTGATCCGGGAGATGCGTGAAGCATCCGGTCTGGATAAAGAAGCCAATACAAGAGAACCTGTCCGTCACTTCAAAAGACTGGGCAG
Source organism: Victivallales bacterium (assembly GCA_045612485.1). Taxonomy (GTDB): domain Bacteria; phylum Verrucomicrobiota; class Lentisphaeria; order Victivallales; family UBA1829; genus RGIG5327. The sequence goes on from JAZKZE010000124.1 coordinate 2,464, forward strand.
AGAACTTGCCATGCAGTTTCTTTACCAGTGCGAGATCGCCGGGAGTGAAGATTTTGTAGAAAATCTGGATAATTTCTGGAGTCAGGCGGAACTTTCCGGAAAATTTGTGGAAGGCAGAGTCTTCCGCAAAGGGCGTGCCTATGCGGAAAAACTTATTGCCGGGGTACTGGAAAAGATGGAACACATCAATTCCCTTATGGAAAAATATTCCCGTCAGTGGGATATAAGCAGAATGCCTGTGGTGGATAAAAATATTATGCGGGTAGCTATTTATGAATTGGAAAACTGCCCGGATATTCCTGCGGTGGTCAGTATTGATGAAGCCATTGAGATCTCCAAAGAGTTCGGCAGTGAAAGAAGCGGACTTTTTATTAATGGGATCCTCAACAGCGTCAAAGGGGAACTTCCTCCGGGAGCAAAAAATCCCCCGCCGCAGAAAACTGCCAGAACCGGCAGATATGGAGCATCCGCCGGGAAAAAATCCTATGGAGAGAAAAAATAATGTCTTTTTTTGATGTATTCAAAAAAGGTCTGCAAAAGACTGCCACTTCCATAACAAGAACGGTTTCCGGTCTCTTTACCGAAGTAAAAAAATGGGATGCGGAAACCTTCAAAGCTCTGGAAGCGGAACTTGTTGCATCCGATCTGGGGATCAATGCCGCAAAAAAGATCGTGGATGATCTGCGCGATAAGTATGAAAGAGGTCTGCTTAACGGAACGCAGGATATTTTGCAGGTTGCCAGAGATAACATGGTTGCCATGCTCAAAGAAGGCGGCAGACCGTTGCGTTTCAATGCCAATGGTCCTACCATTATCCTTATGGTAGGGGTCAATGGCAGTGGCAAAACAACGACTACAGGCAAACTGGCGCATCTCTGGACTCAGCAGGGCAAAAAGGTGATGCTTGCCGCCTGCGATACCTTCCGTGCAGCGGCGGTGGAACAGTTGAAACTGTGGGGAGAACGTACCTCTTCCATGGTGATCTCCTCCAAAACAGGAGCAGATTCCGCATCGGTTGCCTATGATGCAGTTTCCTCCGCCATTGCCAGAAATGTGGATATTCTCATCATAGATACAGCCGGCCGTCAGCAGAATCAGAAATGGCTGATGGATGAGCTTGCCAAGATCCTGCGGATCATTAAAAAACTTGCCCCGGAAGCCCCCCACGAAACATTGCTTACCATTGATGCAAGTATCGGAAGTAATGCCATAAGCCAGGCAAGAGAGTTTGCATCGGTATCCGGTGCCAGTGCCCTGGTTCTGACCAAACTTGACGGAACCGGTAAAGGCGGAGCGGCAGCGGCGATCCAGGAAGAATTCCATCTTCCCGTACTTTTTGCCGGTCTGGGAGAAGCTCCGGATGATCTGAAGGAATTTTCAGCAGAAGACTATTGTGACGCCATATTCTTCGGCAATAAGGCAGAGTAAAAATTCTTTTACGGAAATGAAAGAAGGGGAAAAGAAGTTTTTCCCTTCTTTTTTTTCATTTTTTCGCAATTATGTATTGACTTTCCGGCATTTTTGTAGTATTTTATATGGATAAGCAGTTGGAATGATTCCACAGCATTACAACCCCGTGGTGTAACGGTAGCACAACTGGTTTTGGTCCAGTTAGTTTAGGTTCGAATCCTGACGGGGTTGCCATTTTTATTTTAAAACGCTGTTCAGAATGTTTTACTTTGCGGTACTTGTGATCTCTTTCTCAACATATCCCTCAAAATAAGGATAACGGTTTTTATCCTCCGGAGTGATTTTGCGCATAACACGGCAGGGAACCCCGACAGCAACAACTCCTGATGGAATGGAACGGGTAACAACACTTCCGGCACCGATCACTGTATCATCTCCAATAGTGACTCCGGCAAGGATCGTGGATCCGGCACCGATCCAGACATTGTTTCCCACCTGTATCGGCTTGGCAATTTCCAGTCCTTTTCTGCGCTGTTCCGGATCAACAGGATGTTCTGCGGTGGTAAAACAGCAATTTGGTGCAACAAATACATGATCCCCGAAACGCACTTCAGCACCATCAGTAATAATCATATTGTGATTGGAATAGAAAAAATCCCCTACATGGATATTATACCCGTAATCACACCAGAAGGGCGGAGTTATGATGACCTCGCGCCCCATACTGCCAAGTAATTTACAGAGGATTTCATGCTGGGCATCAAAATCATTGGGATGCAGATTATTGTAACGGTAGCACAAATCCTTTCCCACACGGATCCTTTTTTCATATTCAGGATTGTAACAGCCCTGAAAAAGACAATTTAACGGAACAACCGGTTTATTTTCCGGAACAGACATTTTTCATCTCCTTTTACTGTATTTTCTTTTTGCTTTTCCTGCAGGAATCATATAACGCATAAAAAATATTTTGTCCGGGGTATAAAAAACATGGAACCGGCACCCGGTCCCATGTTCAATATATGCCATAATGGCAAAAGTATAATTTTTACACAAACTTGAAGAAAAGTGCGGTATCTTTTGCCGTTTTGGTAAGAAGCACAAGACGGTCTCTGCTCCGGGAAAGAATACTGAATTCTTCCGCATCACTTGTGATCTCTTTCTCCCCGATACCGGCAAGATTGATAGTAACTTTCACTTTGGCAGGATAGACTGCATCATCGTGATAGATGGGGGAATCATCACTCAGAACAACGACAAGTTCCCCTTTCTCATTGTAAGAGGAAAGCAGACAGCCCCTGCTGGCTTTGAAAGCGGGTTCCGGTGCAAGATACGCAAAGATCTCCTTCATTTTTGCACGCATATTGGTACTCAAGGCATCCTGTCCGTGGTTGTAATTACTGCGGAAGGTGGCTCTGCGGACGACAGTAGGCGGCACGTTGATAAAGACACATCTTGTGCCATTTGCATTTTCTTTTGCAAAAATGACTTCTCTATCCATCTCTTTTCCGGCGGCTTCCGCACCGTAAAGGATACAGGCGGCATCTTTACCTATATACTTTGTACCGCAAAGTTTATGGGAGAAATCTTCCCCGTCCAGATGTCCCAGTTTCCGGAATCCGGCAGGATCTTTTTCCACACCGAAAAGATCTTCAAGGCCGCAAACTTCTTCAAAGCAGAGAAGATTGATCCCTCTTTCCGCAGCTTTACGGATGGAATCAATGATGCTTTTGGGTGTTCCTTCCACAATGGGAGGAAGAATAAGATATTCCGCCATATCCTTTGTGATGGAATCCAGCTGGGTGAAGTCTGTAATGACAGGCGTGATCCTTCCGTCATTGCTGTTGCGTTCAAAGGTGTAGGCAAGAGCTTCTTCAGCCGTATTGCAGACGTCGGCAGAATCAAAGGAGAATCCGATCCCCTCCACATGGAAACTGCATTCTTCCTCGTAGTAATCTTTTCTGCGCCGGATCTGTTCCAGATCCAGGAGCATAAAGGGGGAACGGGGGGCTTTTTTCGGTTCATTGCGGATCATTTTGCCCCAGGCATAAATAAACTCTTCCAGAGAACGTTTTTCCGCATTACGGCAATGGAATCCATAGTCTGTCCAGTATTTATAGAAACCGTTTTTATACTGGGGAGTACCATAGGTAAACTCATAAACGATCCTTCTCTGGTGTTCGGGAGCCAATTCTGTTGTGGGAATGGGGTGTGCCTGATAGACGGCACCGTCATGACAGCGGCCCCAGCCGGTATAGTAGATCTCCGGATACATATAGCGGCTGTAAGAGTAGTAATAATCGTAGGAAGATACATAGAGAGCAGGTCTGCAAAGGGGATAATCACAACTGAAGTGATAATCTTCCATAAACCAGAAAGAACCGTTTTTCCGGATCCGGGGATCTTTTTCAATGGGAGCGGAAACATGCCGGAGCATATATGCTGTCTTGTATTTCTGGGCATAGATGGGACACGGACCGTAGGAAGCACGTGCCGCATCAGGCTTGAGACTGTAAAGATAATCCACAAAATCCTGGGTACTTTTTTCTATGATGGGATGGGCGTAATCAATCAATTCATCCCAGCATGTTTCAGTTATATCCTTGATCTCTTCATTTGCCAGAGCGGTACCTTCCGCAAGGTATTTATCAATAAGTTCCAGCGTAACGATTTTCAGAGCCGGCTTCTTTTCCGCAACAAAATCCCTTATGATCTGCAAAAGTTCTTTTTTGCAGAACCCGTTGGAACCGAAGTCATAACGGGAGGCATAGGAAACATCATGGGGGACACCGCCAAAGAAGTCTGCTTTGCGGATAAGATTCTGATTGAAAGCACTGTGCATATCGAAATCATTGCAGTTTCTGGAAAAACTCCATACAAACCATTTTCGCTGATAGATTTTTACCAGATCCTGCACCTCATAAGCCGCTCCCACTGCAGGAAGCCATGTTCCACCGTAGTAATAGTGAGCGCATCCTCCATATTCCGACCAGGGATCGAATGCAGATGTTTCAATATATTTTGTCTCATTGGGCATGGAGAAGATTTTGGGAAGCCGGGAGGCTTCAATAGGTCCAAGACCGTTGGGATCGGTATTGAGAACATCAAAGATGGTCTTTTCTTTACACAAAAGCATACTTCCCGCCATAAGAGAAGTGTACATGTGCCATACGCCCACAGAGGGAGTCTTATTCAAAGTGACTTTGAAAATAACTTTGCCGATATCGCCGGCAAGGTCTTTACTTTCCACTTTTTCAATAGTGAAACTGCCGTCATCCAATGCTTCATCATAGCAGGAAGTAAAGGAACACTGAATAGAAAGTTCATCAGAGGAAAGTTCTTTTTTGCGGAAATATTCCTCAATATAGAATACGACCTTTTCATCATCATAGAAATAGTGCTGTTCCTTTGCAAACTTCAACGCCTTATCCCTTCTGGGAATATCAGAGGGAATCATGGAAACGATCTTTTTATCTTCCGGACTTCTGAATGTAAGAGCGGCAGAATTCTTGTAAAGGGAATTTCCTTCAAAGATCAGATTGCCTTCCTTATCCCGGATCTGTTCATAGGGACCATTTTCCACAAAACGGAAAGGAGTATTGATAGCATATTCATACCCGGCAGCAAGAATGTAATCCTGCGGAAAATCAGGGAAAACAATATCAAATGTAAAGGGCCAGGGAATTTCTTTTCCGGAATACAGGACATTCATTTTACGGTCATAAAGCAATTTTGTCCCGTTATAGAAGTAGATATTTTCATATACTTTCCCGTTTTCTTCAATGCGGATATAGGGGGAGGTAAGTTTTTCCGAGATCCTTCCCCATTCACCGCCTCCGGTTTCAATACGTTCCCCGCGATCCATAACCGTACCGGAAAGAACACCCTGACAATGCACCTCTCCTGTACTGTAACGGGAAAGCACCACTTCATAATCAATGGGAGTATCAAATCCCTGCACACAGCCGATACGGAATTTATGACGGGCAAATTCTTTTTTCTCAGCTTCATCAGGTGAAGTAAGTTCAATATGTTTGAGAATAAGGATCTCACTGGGAGCAAAGGTCATATTGAAGCCGATTTTTCCTTTTTCCGGCATGGAGGCATCTTCCGGAATGTCAAAAGAAACATCTTCATTGAAGATCTTTACATTTCCTTTATTTCCTTCCACTTTCAGTACCAATGTACCATTTTCCACCTTTTTAAAATCAGGAAGTGCCTCATCCTGTCTTGTAAAAATATCCTTACCATCAAGTATAAAATGGAGAATATGTTTCTGATCCCAGACGAATTGCAGTTCATGACCTTTTTTAGAGGGTACATCCCTGCGGAATACCACAACAACCCCCACGCCGAATTCTGCTTTGAGATAGGTAAGCTCAAAATCCAGCTTCAATTCAAAATCCCGGAGAAGGGGAGTAGCCAGATCGTGATAATTCCCGTCCATAAGGATATGGTAGAACCCATCCTCAAGGATGCCGCCGTGATTGTGGGAATAGATGGAAACTTTTTCCACATTGATCTTGTAGGGGTGATTTTTTTCGTTGTACTGTGAAAAATCTTCCAGAAAATGAAACGCCATTTTTTTATTCCTTCTGTTATTTATGGATGTTTCGTACTTGGAAAGAAAACGTGAGGGCGGTCGCCCTGTTGAAATGCTTTGGAAGAATATAACGGTATCTCAATTTTTTTCAAGCAAAAAAAAGATAAATAAGAACTTTTTTTCATAGAAATCAGCGACAAGCAGGGAACATACAGAAATTTATACAATATTTAAAACAAAAAAGGATGCGGCAGAATATCTGTACCGCATCCGGAAAAAGTATAAAATCCTTACTTATACTTACTGTTGCCGCTGCTGTTTTCTGGAAACAATATTTTTAACAATGAGCAGAAAACTGAGCATAAGAACTACAGTAAGCGGGAAAACAATAAACCAGGAACGGATGATACCGGCAAGCAGGAATCCAATAAAGGAAAATACCGCCACAGTTACAGCATAAGGCAGCTGCGTGGCAACATGAATGAGGTGATTGCACTGGGCTCCGGCAGAGGACATGATGGTGGTATCGGAAATGGGGGAACAGTGATCTCCGCAGACTGCACCGGCAAGACAGGCGGAAATCCCCATATAAAGCAGTTCATTTCCTGCGGGGAAGATCCCCACAACAATAGGAATGAGAATACCGAATGTACCCCAGGCTGTTCCGGTGGAAAATGCCAGAGCACAGGCAATAAGGAAGATGACCGCAGGCAGGAAAATGGCAAAAGAACCGGCAGCAGCACCTACCTGGCTTGTAATAAAAGCATCCGCTTTCAGCACGCCTGTCATATTCTTGAGAGCCGTAGCCAATGTCAAAATGAGAATAGCAGGCACCATGGCAATAAATCCTTTGGGTACACACTCCATTGCCGTTTTAAAGGTAATGACCTTTCTGCAGCAAAGGTAGATCACAGTCAGCACCAGCACCACAACAGCCCCCCAGGGAAGTCCCACGGAAGCATCCGTATCACTGAATGCCTGCACAAAACTTTTTCCGTTGAAATATCCCCCCACATATACAAGGGCAAATACAGAAAGTCCGATAAGCAGGAAGAGCGGCACCAGCATATCGCAGATACGTCCTTTACAGTTTTCATCATTTTTCTGTTCCAGATCACATTCCGGTTTTCCGTCGGTAAAGAGATCCCCCTTTTCCTGTGCATTTTTCTCATGCAGTATCATGGGACCATAATCCACTTTCAGAATGACAGTGATAAAAATAAAGATCAAAGTCAGAAGAGAATAGAAGTTATAGGGAATGGCACGGATAAAGAGTTCCAGTCCGGAACATTTTGCCCCTTCGGCATACTGGGAAACAGCAGCCGCCCAGCTGGATACAGGAGCAATCATACAGACAGGGGCTGCAGTGGCATCAATGATATAAGCCAATTTTGCCCGGGAGATCTTTTTGGCATCGGTGACAGGCATCATCACATTGCCCACGGTAAGACAGTTGAAATAGTCATCAATAAAGATCAGCACACCAAGCAGGAATGTTGCCAGCATGGCTCCCGTACGGCTTTTTACATGTTTCTGCGCCCATTTCCCGAAAGCAGCCGCAGCTCCCGTACTGTTGATGAGTGCCACAATGATCCCCAGAACCACAAGAAAAATAAATACCCCGGCAGTACCTTTTACCGCCTCAATAAGTCCATTTTTGACAATAACATCCATGGATTTGAGGAGGGAGAAATTCCCGGCAAAAAGTCCCCCCAGAACGATTCCGGTAAAGAGGGAGAAAAACACCTCTTTGGTGATCAGGGCAAGCACGATAGCCACAAGGGGCGGCACCAATGCCCAGAATGTTCCTGTAAAAGAGAATGTTCCTGCATTTGCTGTACTTCCGGCAAAAAGCGGCAGTGCCATAACTGTCAACAACAGTATAAAAATACTGATTTTTTTCATACAAATATTCCTTTCTTTTATTGAATGAAACGGACTGTTGATTTAATATTTGAGGACAAAAAGTTTATTTTCCGGTCTTATTTTCTGCGGGAAAATATTTTTTATCTCATTGCCATTGTCTGAAAAGACTTCTGTATTTGCTCATTTACAGGCAAAATTTCAGTTCTGCTCTTCATATCCATGGGAAACTGTGTTCTTACAGTGTCTTGAGCTTCAAATCTTTTCTGATCCATTTTTCCACAGCCGGAGCAACCTTTTTCACCTCTTTTCCGGGAAATGCAAGAGCCTTGCCCACTGTGGATTTTTTGCAGAGGATCTTTACATCTTTTTCACAATTCTGTATTCCGCCGGTTCCGTGAGTAAAAAACGGGAAAATCTTTTTCCCGGCAAGTTCCTTCCGTGCAAGAAAGGTTCTTACAGGGGGTGTTATTGTGCCGAACCAGTTGGGACTGCCCACAAAAATCATATCATATTTGGAAACATCCGGAAATGCCTTTATGGGAGTACCCGTTTTAATATCTTTCCGGGAGGCGGCAATACAGGCCTTGAATTCCGCGGGATAAGGTTTCACGCACCGGATCTCAAAAAGAGTGCCGCCGGCAACTTTCTGAATCGCCTGCGCCATTGCTTTTGTATTGCCGCTCCAGGAATAATAGGCAATCAGAATCTTTGGATTTTTCCCGTTTGCGCCTTTACCGGCATGAAGGAATCCGGGAACAAGCAGTCCCCCAAGCAACAGTACGGCAATCAAAATTTTTTTCATAGTCTTTCCTTTCATCTTATATTTATACTCATCCGGGAGAAATGTCTTATCCCCCATTCTTTAAATACTATAGTTCCATCAGGATAAACAACAGACCGGACAGATTTTTTCCGTCCCAATCCTTCAGCAGCTCCCTTTCCGGACAAAAAAACACCCCTCCAACGGAAAGGTGTTGCAACAGTAAAAAAGTTTTCCCCTTATCAGCAGTTGACAATAACAGCAAGAAGAACAAGATCTTCCGGACCTTTTGCCATGACACTGTGCCCCTGACCGCTTTTCGTAATGGTGCTGTCCCCCGGGGCAAGTTCACATTTTACACCATTATCGTCATAAAGGGCATTGCCGGAAAGAATAAAATAAAGCTCATCTTCCTTTTCATGCACATGATAACCAATGGAATCACCCTCTTTGAGAGTGATAACAGAATAAAGACGCATATTCTTATTGAGCTGACCGTCTTCCGCACTTTTCCATACATGGGCAAAAACAGCATCTCCGATGCCGCCCCTCACCTGATTGCGGACTTCCATTTCCCGTTCATTTGCTCTTCTGATCATAATAACACATCCTTTTTGTTTTTATACAAAAACATTCTTCTTATTTTTTTACGGGACCGAAAATATTCCCGTACATTTTTTCATTCAGGGATTCTACAAAAGCACTTACTTTTGTAAAGGTACTGCATGGGTCAGTAGTCTGATCCATACAATCCCCGTCAAGACGCAGAAGCGGCAGATTGATCTTCTTCAACTCCTCCTGCAGATGTTTGGAGAAACAACTGTCTGCCAGAGAACAGCGGCTGAAACCGTGATTGTAGAGAATACAGCCGTTCAGACGGGCTGCTTTTGCATTTTTGCGGATATATTCCACGCGCAGCTTGGGATCCAGATAACCGACAGTCAGAAGTTTTCTTGCCAGTGACCGGTAAGGATCATCCGGATCAAGTTCTGCCCAGTCAACAAAGTTCACTTCTTCAAAAACAATAGGCGCATTACAGGAAAGCTCAATGAAATCCAGCAGCTTCGTATCATAGAAAGGCGGCAGATGCAGCCAGAGTATTCTGTGAGTTTCCTGTTTGTCCAATCCGGCCTTTGCCAGATATTCCTTACGGACAAGCAGATCATTATAGAACTGATTCTGTATATCCACCAACTCCTGTTTTCCCCAGAGCTGGGAGAATAACACGGCATTGTAAACTGCTTCAGCACCGCGCAGAAGGGGCGCACTTTCCCAACGCAGAAGATTGCACTTCCGGCTGATTTCCGCTGCAAGATTGGATAAATGACACGCTTCCGCCAATTTTCCCTCATCCAGCTTTCTGCCGAAAACTTTTTCCATACGTTCCACAGCACTTTTCAAACCTTCCGCCACAACTTCAACGGAATTTTCATCTTCTATGCGTACAGGAGTCTGCAAAGAGAAGAATTTATCCATAAAATTGTTTTCTCTTGCAAGATCCTGGAAGATCCGTTCCCCCTGCTGACAGGGCTGGGATGTGGATACGGCAAAATCCGCTTTGGGCAGTTCCACGCCTTCAAGTACCCGCAGGAAAGAACAGGTTTCCGCTGAAAAACCCTTGTATGCGGCAACATCCAGCGCATGCCGCACTTTTTTGGCATTTCTGGCAAAAAGAGCCGCATACGTTTCCAGAGTCAAAATCCTTGTACCGAAAGCATTAAGGATCTCTGTGGGGAAGAAGAGATTGCGCCATACGGTAGGCAGTTTTCCGGTATTTCTGCTGAAAAATTCTCTTCTTGTGGAAGAAGCCCGCATGGAAACGGATTTAAGGGGAATATCCGGATAAACGGTTCCTCTGTCTGCGATACAGTCTTTCAATCCATAATTTTTCCTTGCAAGACAGGCAGCCCCCAATGCCCCCATCACCCGGTGAAATTCGGGGATGATGATATTGTTCCCGGAGATTGCTTTCAGATAATATGCCACCGCTTTATTGGAAGCGACCCCGCCCTGGAAAAGAATATCGCCCTTATAAGAGAAAAGGATCTCGCCCACACCGGAAATAATGGTACGGGCCTGGGCACGGCAGGCACCGGCAATAATGTCACCGATAGGATAGCGGTTTTTGAATTTATTGATGGAAGTAGCACTTAAAACAGCGCAGACACTGGAAAATTCCAGATTGGAATCATAATTGACTTTTTCTGCCATTTCCTCAACAGGGATCCCCAGTTTCAATGCGACAGAATCCAGAAAAGCCCCGGTACCTGCGGCGCAGATCCCGCTCATCTTGGATGTCCACATCTGCATGGAATCGCTGTAAAGCATAGCTTTGGAATCCTGCCCGCCCACATCCAGAATGGCTTTGCAGTCGGGGTAGTAATGCATGGCACCGGCCACATGAGCGGATACTTCACTTACATGGAAATCGTAGGAGATGAATCTGTCCAGATCCTCCACGATCTGACTTCCGGTGACGCCGGTATGCAGGATCTCTTCCTTACTTACCCCGGCTTCTTCCAGAAAGTCTTCCACAATAACTTTCAATGCCCCCAGATTACAGTGACCGCAATTGGAGCAGTGTCCGGAGCAGATCAGTTTGGCAGATTCCACCGGTCTTGTACGCTGATAAGTGGTATGTTTTACTTTACCTTCTTCTGTAAGAAGTACAGCTTTGATGGTGGTGGAGCCGATATCGATCCCCAAAAAATATTTGTTTTTCATTAATGACCTTTTCCCTTCCTCTTTCACGGGAAGAAAAACACGATCCCTCCGAAAGAAGTATAAAATATTCTATAGTAATATACACCCGGAAAGGAGATTTGTCCAATTTAAATTGAAGGGAGGCAAAAAAATCCCTGTAAAAACCTTTTTCCTCTGCCGTCCACCAATCTCATGGAAAACTCATTTTTTGATTTGCAATTACAAAATGAAGGCTGTATATTAATGTAATATTTATGAACGGGGCATAGCGCAGTTGGTAGCGCGCTTGCTTTGGGAGCAAGAAGTCGCGGGTTCGAATCCCGCTGCCCCGACCATTTTTTTTGCCCATTCGGGCAAAAAAACATGAAGCCGTCAGGCTTCGCTTCATGGCACAGCGTGCCGCTTCATACGGCGCAGCCGTGCTTCATAAAAGCCTGACGATGAAGCATTGTTTCCGTCTTCATTTCATTACGCCGCGACAAGCCGCTAAAGCTCCACAATATGAAGCAGCTCCCGTCTTCATTTCATTACGCCGCGGCAAGCCATTTCATTCCGCTATGAAGCACTTCGCTTACGCTCCGTATGATGTAAGGAAATGGAAAAATGAGAGTTTATCCGTTTGCAATACAACGCTATCCGCACTATATTATAACCTACAATCCAGTCCTTTATGGCTGGATTTTTTTGTATCTTGATTTTATCCAATGAATGACAGGCATTTATAGCGTAACCTCTTCCAAACAGAAGACAAATAGAGAACGGTAATTTCTCTGAAAAGGGCCTCATCGGCGGATTATACCATAAAATCAAATATCATTTTTCTTTGTATTTTCCCGTAATTTACAAAATATGATCCTTGTCGGTCATGCTTCTGCCAATCTATCCTATCCGGCATATCCGGCTTACGACACGCACAGGATTGCGTAAAAAGAGCTTGTAAATTTCAATTTTTATGCTACATTATTCCCTTTAGAGGAGTAACTCCCTCGATCATACTTTTATTAATAAGATGCAAGAGGCAACCATGGACCAGAACACGATTATCGAAAAACAGTTCAATAAATGCAGCAT
>JAZKZE010000125.1:0-27440 GCA_045612485.1 Victivallales bacterium
CTTATTGGCGTAACTTACGATCCCGCCTTCATAAACCTCCGACGCCCCCGGCACATTGGTAATAAGCTGGGAGATCAATCCCCCCGTACAGGATTCCGCAAGGGAAAGATTGCAATTTTTCTCCTTCAGAAGAAGAATGATCTCTTCCGCCACCGTTTTTGCCTTATCAGACAATAACTCCTTCTCAAACTCCTTACGGATCATTCCGGAGGCATTTTCAATGGTCTTTTCACATTCAGAAGTAATAAAAAGTTTTACAAATTCAGGTGCGGCACAATAGGCAACGGAAAGAGCAGGCAGGGAAGCAATGATTCCTTGCATCCTCTCTTCCACTCTGGATTCACCCACCCCGGCAATATGGAAAAGGAAGGAATATAATTTGCTGTCCAGAGCCTTTTTCACAAGAGGCATGACCTGATGATCGAACATGGGATCCAGTTCAGATGGAGGCCCCGGCATCATGACAATATATTTGCCGGGGAAGGGATCTTTTTCCCCCAGTTCAAGATAGATCCCCGGAGCTGTTCCGTAATGGTTGGGAATAAGGACTGCTCCTTCCGGAATATCCGCCTGAGAGAGAAAATGCAGCGGAAGATCACTTCCCCTTCTCATACTTGCCCAGCGGTCGGTGATCGCCTTTACAGCTTCACTGTTGCGGTATAATTTCCGTCCCAGGAATTCCGCCACTGCCGGTTTGGTAAGATCGTCGGAAGTAGGACCAAGTCCCCCGGAAACAAGAACAAAATCGGTTTCTTTCATCAGGATCTTCAAGGCATTGACCACATCTTCCGACCTGTCCGGAACCTCCAGAGCCATGGCAGGATAGATCCCCTCCTGAAGCAGTTTTGACCCCATATATCCAAGATTTGTATTGATGACCGCCCCTTTGAGCAGTTCATCGCCGATACACAATACACCGATCTTCATTTTCCTGTTTCCTTATTTCTTTTTGCCGCTTTTCTTGCAGCATATTCTATAGCATCTTTTTCCGCCTCTTTTTCCATTTCAGGCGTGACACCGGATATCAGATTAAGTTTTTTCCTCAAATCTTCCCGCCATTTTTCCACCTCTTCTTCTGTAAGATCCGGCGGAATATGCAAGGCTTCCCCCAGTACATAAGTAATTTTTGCCCAGGGCTTGGGGATCTGGAATTTATCCCAGCTTTTCAACTCCCAGTAAGAGGAATAATTGATGGCAACAGGAATAAGTTTCACTCCAGTTTCACTTGCCATGCGAACAGGTCCCCGGCTCATGGAATATCTGGGGCCTCTGGGACCATCGGGAGTCATCGCTACATATTTTCCCTTTTTCAGAGATTCCACCGCCGCCCCCATCACCTGTACACTTTTACGGGAGGAAGAGCCGCGGATAGATTCCACTTTCCACTGTCTGCAAAGGTCAGCAATATACTGCCCGTCCCGGGAAGCACTGATCAATGCGGAAGTATGTTCCCTTTCCCAGCGGGGACACATCACAGGGAAAAAGAGCAGCCGGTTATGCCAGATGATAATGACCCCCGGAGCCCCTTCCGATCCCAGATAGCCGTGGGGATCTATGATTTCTGTACGCATAAGATAACGGAAAAGAAAAATAAGTTTTGCCGGAATATAAAAGATCCAGTCCGGCAGTTTTTTGATTTCACGGAAATTCCGGATAAATGACATGATGTTTTCCTGTTTATTTTTTTTCGATACAGTTTTTACATAATTGCCGGATCACACATCTTTCACATGCAGGACGCCCTGCAACACAGCAGGAACGGCCGTGAATGATCAGAAGATGGGATAATTCCCCCAGCTCGGAGGAACGTTCCGGAGGAAAAGTATTGCAAAGGAGTTCTTCGATTTTCACCGGGTCTTTCGTATTCACAAGTCCGGTAAGATTACTTAAACGGATCACATGGGTATCCACCGGAAGTCCCGGAAGCCCGAAGGCATCCGCAAGCACCACATTGGCAGTTTTTCTGCCCACTCCCGGCAGGGTAATGAGTTCCTCCATTGTGGAAGGAAGGATGCCGCCGAATCTTTCACACAGCATCACAGAGGCCTCTTTGATATGACGGGCTTTGGCTCTGTAATACCCGCATTTATGTACAAGAGTTTCCAGTGTGGAAAGTTCCGCTTCTGCAAAATCCTGCGGCGTGGAAAATTCTTTAAAGAGTTCCTTTGTCACGATATTAACAGTTCTGTCCGTACACTGGGCGGAAAGGATGGTGGCAACAAGAAGCTGAAAAGGGGTTTCATGTTCCAGAAAACATTTCTGAAACCCATACTCCTCCAGCAGAAGGGAATAGATCCGGGTAAGTCTTTCTGTGGAAAGGTATTTATTTCTGCCGGAAGAAACGGCAGAAGATTTTCCGGAAGAGGAAACAGAAGCTCTTTTCATATTGCTCTTCTTACAGATGAGCGTCTTCCACTCTTTTAAGGATCTTCAGTTTGACCAGTATGGCGGCGATCAGTCCCCAGATCACATAACCATTGATCAGGATGGCGATCGTCCATACAGGATAATTTTTCCGGACAATGGATTCACACGCCAATGCTGCAATAATAATGATCAGAACAGCCAGACGCCGTTTGTTATGGAAGGCGGAAAAGAACCATTTGCCGAAATGCTGATAGGAAATGGTACTGACCATGAGGAAACCGAGAAATGCCGCATACCAGGGCAGGACAGAGATCAGTTTGAGCATGGAGTGTTTGTCTGAGTGTTCTACAGCAAAAAGGAAAATGATACTGCATATTGCCGCCGCTGCACCGGGAGAGGGAATTCCGGAAAAACGATCGGAACTCTTCTTTTCCTGCATGGCATGAACATTATATTTTGCAAGCCGCAATGCCGCACCGCCAAGATAAATGGCGGAACAGCACCAGACAAGAAGAAATTCATTGCTTCTTACTTCTGAAAGACGGTGTGCCATAACTGCAACAAGGGTGGCAGGCGCCACACCGAATGTGACCATATCCGCCAGGGAATCCATCTGGATACCATGAAGGCTTGCCGCATTGAGCAACCGCGCCGCATAACCGTCAAAGGCATCAAATACCATAGCACAGATGATCATAAATGCACTGAAAGCAAAAATGGAACTGACGGTTTCAGCATTTCCCGGATCATAGACCTGCAAGGTGAAAAGGATCGCGGCAAAACCGCACAGAGAGTTGCCCAGGGTAAGAGCATTGGGGATCCATTTCAGGTATTTTACCAGAGGGACAAGACTCGCCACCACTTTTTTCATTTCAGCACCTCATTCTTTATATTTGCTTGATTGATTTACTCTTCAAATCTGTTTTTCCCGACTGAATACGGCAAGAACCGTTTTACCGGCATACACTCTTTCCCCGGTATTGGCAACAATGGAAACCGGAGATTTTGCCGGAAGATATAATTCTGTACGGCTGCCGTACCGGATCATACCGTATCTGGCACCCTTTTTCAATTTATCACCGATCTCTGCTTTACAGACGATACGGCACAGCTTTCCGCCGGAAATCTGTTTGATCGCCACAGGGAACCGGGTATCTTCGATCTCACCGGTCCCGCCGAGAAGAAGAAAGCTGTGTTCCTCTTTTTCCTCCGTTTTTTCCCTGCTCTCCTTTATCTTGACGATTACTGGACATGGGATGCGGTTTATATGCACATCAAAAAGGGATTGTACGATTCCTATACGCAGAATATCGTACCCTTCAAACAGCTCCCGCAATACCGGCTCTTCACAGGAGGCATTGGGTATAAGCTCCATATCTTTCACAATTCCGTCAGCAGGAGCAACCAATTCTGTCTTATCCTGCCCGATCACCCTGTGGGGATCCCGGAAAAAGGTGATGAATGCCCCCCACAAAAGTAAACCGGCAACAATAAGAAAACATCCGGCAGAAAAAGCAAAATACATCAACACACAGGAAACAAGAAACACAGCAACAAGTACAAATGTTGCTGCAAGCCATTGCGCTCTGCCGTATTTGGTCAGTTTCATTTTTCCCTCTGATATATTCTTTTTTTGATCTTTTCTGTTTATATTTCCCTGCACAATCCCGTCAATGCCCCCTGACGGCAGGCAAGGTTGCCGTGACATACTGCCAGAGCCAGTGCATCGGTGGAGTCATCAGGAATATCCGCCACATTCAGGGAACACAAAGAAGCAAGTACATTTGCCACCTGTTCCTTGGAGGCCGTTCCCAACCCTACAGCAGCTCTTTTGGCAGTCTTGGGGGAATATTCGTAAACAGGGATCTTTTCAATGGCGGCGGAAGTGATCGCCGCACCTCTTGCAAGAGAAAGGATCATTGCTGTTTTAACATTTCTGTTGACAAAAGCAGTTTCCAGAGAAACAGCATCCACTTTGAATGTGGTGATCAGTTCCCTGATCCCCAGAAAGATCCTTCTCACGCACTCCGTATGTTTCAGATTTGCTTTATTATGGATGACTCCGCAATCCAGCACCCGTATGGAGTTGTGATCCATTTCCACAACTCCATACCCGGTATTCCGCATTGCTGTATCAATCCCAAGAATAATCATACGGAATATAATAATGAACCCTTATTCTTCGTCCATCTGTTCCATGATTTCGTCAGGGATCTCGGAGTTCTGGTGTACGTTCTGCACATCTTCCAGTTCTTCCAGTTTATCCACAAGACGCATCACCTGCTGGGCAGCCTGAACGGTTTTGATTTCCACTGTATTATCCGGTTTACGGATGATGGCAGCTTCAGCACATTCGATTCCGGCATCTTCCAGAGCTTTGGCGATTTCGGTGAAAGCATCAGGAGCTCCCCAGATTTCAGCGACACCATCTTCCACGATAATATCTTCCGCACCGGCTTCCAGAACGATATCCATGAGTTTTTCTTCATCGGCATTGGCTTCGTCGGTGATGACAAAGTGGGCTTTTCTCTGGAACATCCAGGAAACAGCTCCGCTGGCAGCAAGGTTACCGTTGTTGCGGTCGAAAGCAACACGCACGTCACCGATGGTACGGTTCTTGTTATCGGTCAGACATTCCACGATGAAAGCGGTTCCTTCGGGACCGTAACCTTCGTACACGATCTCTTCATAGTTGACGTTGCCCAGTTCACCGGCACCTTTTTTGATGGCGCGGTCAATGTTTTCACGGGGCATATTTGCAGATCTTGCTTCAATAAGAGCGAGGCGCAGTCTGGGGTTGTTGTTGGGATCTTTCCCACTCTGTTTCACGCAGACCATGATCTCTTTTGCCAATTTGGAAAAGATTTTGCCTTTCTTTTTGTCAGATGCCTCTTTTTTGTGCTTGATGTTAGCCCATTTACTATGACCGGACATGATTACCGCCTTTCGTTGATTTTTTTATTTTTATCTTTAAAACATATATTTGGTTGTTTTCCAAAGATATTCTGTTCAAAAGTAATATAGCACACTTTTGTCTTTTTGTCAATAGAAAATCGTTTCTTTCCCCCTGCGGACAAAGGGAAAAGAGTTTATCAGAGACTCGGAAATGCTTCAAGAAACACCCGGTGAAAATCCTTGTCGCCATATTTATCGGGACTTTCCGGCAGCAGTTCTTCCCTTTTGTAATTGGAAAAAAGATCTTTCACAAGAATCTGTTTCTTTTCCTGCTCTATATGGAAAAGAACTTTCCATGTACGGCATGAAATGATATACTCTCCCTCTTTCCCCTCCGCCTTTTTCACCCTTTTGCGGGAGGCATCCAGAGGAGAATATTTAAGCTGGATACGGCAGAAATTTTCCACATCCAGAGATGACAGTTCCGCAAGGAAACGGCTTTTCGCAAGAAAATCATCCGTAAAAAACACCTCATAACCGGTATCTTTGATCCGGTCATGCCACCCTGCCGCCGATGCGGGAAAAGCATCCGCTTCCGGAATATAGGGTTTGATGTCAAATACGGGAGTTCCATCCAGAATATCGCAGGGCCCGATAAGAAGTCCTGTTTTTTCCACAGAAACAAGTTTCACACAGCTCAACCCTATGGGATTGGGCCGGTGAGGGGATCTTGTTGCAAAAAGGGAATACTTTTTCCCGTCCGGAGAAACAGGTGGCCGTACCATGGGGTTCCAGTGATCCCAGTTCAAATGAAAGCAGAATACGACCCAGATACGTTCAAAACCGGCAAGATCTTTCGCCGCAAGAGCGTATCTTGGTTCATCCTTCACCCATTCAATAAACGCCGTCACGCCGGAAAAAGATGCCTGCCGGGGCATCTCATACCGGTAACGGGAGGAAGTCCTTACATAGCCGATGGCTTTGAAAGGAAAGGCTGTTATACTTTCAGTGATCTCTTCAGACATAACTTATTTTTCCAATGCAGGATCTTCCATACCCAGAAAATGAAAAGCATCTTTCCGCAGACCGCAGGAATCACATTTTCCGCATGCCCTGCCGTCGGGAGAGGGATTATAACAGCTGTGGGTATCGGAATAATCCACTCCCAGGGAAAGTCCCAGAGAGATGATCTCATGTTTTTTCAAGTTCTGTAAAGGAGCATGGATATTGAATTTCCACCCTTCATCCACGGCACAGGTCCCCAGTCTTGCCGTTTCCGCAAAAGAACGGATAAAATCGGGCCGGCAGTCGGGATAACCGGAATAATCTATGGAATTCACACCGATAAATATATCCTTTGCCCCGATACTTTCCGCAAACGCAGTGGCAAAAGAGAGAAATACAAGATTTCTTGCCGGTACATAGGTGGAGGGTACGCCATGCTCTTCCGGGATATAGTCCGGGATCTCCGCCGTCTTTGAAGTAAGGGCGGAGGCTTCCGGCACTCCAAGACGGAAGGATACCGGATGAAATTCCGCCCCTGCTTTTGCTGCATTTTTCTTTGCAAGGGACAATTCTATATCATGCCGCTGTCCGTAATCAAAGGTAAGGGCATGAAGTTCAAATCCTTCTTTCCTTGCAATGGCAAGACAGGTAACAGAATCCAGTCCCCCGCTCAACAGTACTACTGCTTTTTTCACGTTCACAACCCCAGATTTGTTTCCAGTGCTTCACAGCTCATCAAACCGCCCAGACGCTTTTCCACTTTTCCGGAACGGATGAAAAAGAGGGCGGGAATGGTATCCACGTTCCACTCTGCGGCAAGATGGGGATATTCATCCACATCCACTTTTCCCACGATGATGTCAGGGTGCTTTGCGGCAAAATCCTCCAGTACGGGAGCAAGACGGCAGCAGGGAGTGCACCACTGCGCCCAGAAATCAACAAGAACAGCTTTTTCCTGCTGGGAAAGGAGTTTTTTAAGAGATTCTTCATTCAAATGTACGACTTCCATTTTACTTCTCCTTATAATACAGTTGACAATGACAGTATCCTTCAAATTCCGGATCAGCGATCTGCTGACGGAATTCCTCACATATACACATATTTTCCGGAACTTTTTTCAGCCGGCAGGGGCAATATCCCCCTTTTTTCTCCAACACGGCAAGCAGTTTTTCCACCATTGCCCGGTCTTCGTTCAAACGCACTTTTTCAGGTAAAACCATATTCTTCTCCATGTTTTATTCATAATGTACCACGATCTCATAAAAAATGCAAATAAGGGAACACTTTTTACAAAATTTTCCTGTACGCCTTGCAATTCTGTCAAAAAACTGTATATTCATATTCAAAGAAACGTTTTTTATCCATCCAAAATAAACAAGGAGTCACTATGTTGGAAAAAATCTGGCAATACCCTGTTGCACCCTTCAAAGTATTCGGCAACCTCTATTTTGTGGGGATCTCACCTGCCTCAACCCACATTATTGATACAGGAAGCGGGCTTATCCTCATCGACCCCGGTTACGCGGAAACTCTTTACATCGTTCTTGAATCCATAAGAAAACTGGGCTTTGATCCCGCGGACATCAAATACATCCTTGTTTCCCACGGTCACATCGACCACATGGGAGCTGTCCCCCACCTGAAGGCTCTGTGCAATGCAGAAACCTTTATCGGAAGAGAGGATCTGGATTATGTCAACGGAACAAGGGATCTCACCTGGGCGAAAGAACTGGGATACCCCTCTTTCGCTTCTGCTTATGAACCGGATCATCTGCTGGATGACGGGGATGTGGTCACACTGGGGAATACTTCCATAACCGTGCGTCATACTCCCGGTCACACGGAAGGAACACTTTCCTTCTTCTTTGATGTTACAGACGGTGTCCGCTCTTTCCGTGCCGGAATGCATGGCGGAGTAGGAATGAACTCCCTTTCAAAGGAATTCCTCACCAGTTACGGTCTCCCCCTGGATCTCCAGCAGAAATTCATTGACGGATTGAATGTCTGCCGGAAAGAAAAAGTGGAGATCTTCCTGGGCAACCATGTAGGCAACAATGATACTCTGGGCAAGGGCAAACGTGTTCTTGCCGGGGAAACCGATGCCTTTATCGACCCGCAGGGCTGGCTCAACTTCCTTGACAGATGTGAAAAAAGAATACGGGATCTTATGGCACAGGAATAAGTTTTCCTGAGTTTTTACAGGAATTGCTTTCTGCCTCAGAAGGCAATTCCTTTTTTATCAAAATACCGGCAAAAAAGGACTGCTGCAAATTTTTACTTTTGCAGCAGTCCTTTGATTTATAAAATATTTATTCTGCTCAGAGCGCATTCAAACGGCGCAGCAATGCCTTGCAATTGATGATTTTTTCCTGAATAAGGGAAGGAGTGTAGTAGTAATGGTTGCTCGCTTCAAAGGCGACACGGGCATCCTCACACTGACACATCCCCACGCATTTGGCAAGGACAAGTTCATTTTCCAGAATGGAAATGAGTTTATCCTTATTTGCCTTCATATCCCTGCGGAGCATGACAAAGTCAATGGCATTGGAAGTGGTTTTGAAGTGACAGTAAGTAACCAGGGCAAAACGGTACAATTCTTCAAAATTCTTTTTATATTTTCCGGTAAGTTTGTCAAGCATTTTTTCCATGACGGGAAGACCTTTTTCCCAGTTGTCCGCCACTCTGTGGAAAGCTCTCGCAAAAACATCTTCCGGATAACGGTATCTCCAGGTGGTAATGTCATCATAAGGGAATCCCACCATGGAGGCATTGTAATTGGTGGGGTCCAGCCAGAGAAGGTTCATGGGGCCGTAGTTCATGGGAGCCTTGTAGATACAATAGGCACTGTCAAAGGGGAAATGCGTAAAGGCATCACTGAAAATCTTTGATGCTTCCGCAACAGCACCGGCAGCTTCTCCGTAAAGTTCTTTATAGATCTCTTCCTTGCTCTTGGAAAGCAATCCCACCATGGGGGAAGGAGCGCCGCCCAGAGTCCAGGAAAGCATAAAGTCATTGACCCCCACATTGCGCAGATCGTTCAGATGTTTTTCCACCAGATCAAATACCGGCATATAGGGAACAGCACTCATCTCCCAGGAGTTGTTGATCTGTACTTTTGCCACTCTTCCCAGACCGCACTCTTTGGCAACAATAAAGTTTTCTTTTGCTCTGGGAGAGGGACCGGGTTTGGAAATGGAGTAGTCCACAACGCTTCCTTTATACCCTTCGCAATCGGTTTCCACCCCCCATTCACTGACAGAAAGAATGGAAACATTTTTGGGTACTTTGCGGATGATGTCATTGATATAATCAAAACCCCACGCCCAGGTATGAGCCATCACACGGGCTTTGGGATTGCTTCTGCCGATACCGTTGGCAAGAGCTGTGAGAACCTCCGCAACGATATCGGAAGTAAGACGGTCTTTGCAAATGGGACAGGAGTTTTTGTGTTCATCTGTGGAATAGGCGCAATTTGTGGCATTTTCACTTCTGGTGATGGTAAAGATCCCGGCAAGATTGGGGCATTGTGCGAAAAGGGTCGCCATTGCGTTTTCCAGATAATCCAGCACAGGTTTCTTGGAGGTACAGAGGCAGAGAGTATTTTCCTTGTCGGTAGCGCCTTCCAGATCTTTGAATTTATCTGCCCATTCCATCATAATGGTACGGGGTTCATTGAAGTAAAGATAGATCCCTACGCCGTATTTGGCGGCGCGGTCGGTAAGACGGCGGAGATTTTTCACTCTTCTTTCATAGTTTCCGGACATTTCCGGAGCGCGATCCCAGGGAACAAGTCCGTAAAGAACTGCCTGGAACCAGAGACCGTTGATACCCGCTCTGGCGTAATCTTTGAGCATTTCATCAGAGAAATCGGAAAGTTTATCATCCATAAGAGGATCGCCGTAACTTGCGGAATAGGGATAGATCATCCGCAGATTTTTCGTTTTGGCAGGCGCTACTCTTGCGCATTTTTTGAAATCGAAAGGAGCAAAATTCTTTGATTCCTTCACAAGATCGGCGCAAAGTTCATTTTTGATCTCCTTGAGTCTGGCGATGGTCTCTTCGGAAGGTTCCTCATATTTCAGGACTTTCGCCGCAGGTTTCAATGTCCCCAGTTTATGATAAAGGAAGTCATCTTCCTTGAGACAGAAAGCAAGTTCCTTTTCGCTCATATCCAGCATTTCGAGGATCTGTTCATAAGGGAGGAGATGCCAGTTCTGCCGGATGAGGGAGATATATCCTCTGGTCTTCCAGAATTTTGTCTGCCCTGCTTCATATTTGGGCAGCCCCATGAATTTGGCAATACGCAGGATCTTTGCGGAAGTCGTTCCCAGAAGTTTTGCCATTGTGGCAACGGGGATCATATTCCAGTTACGGAAGATGAAGCAGCTCACCCGGTCAGGGAAGTGGGTGAAGGAAAGCGGTTCGGGAGTGGGTCCCGGAGGCAGAAATTCGTAAGCCATAAAACACCTTTTTTTTGTTTTGTTATCGGATATATAAAGTCATACATACAAAAAAAACTGCCGGAAGATCCGGAGACTTCCCGGCAATTTTTGTTTAATTTAACATTTGTTTTTGTAAAGTCAAGAAGAAAAACAGCATTTATATGAGGTATTTGCCTTGTTTCCCCATTCCGCAACGGGAATTTGCAAAACTTCAGGCAAGGTCGATAAGTTTGTGCATAGCCATGCCGAAGGCTTCCATCGTGACCTCCGCATCATACCCCGCCCGATGGGGTCTTGCCGTATCAATATTTGCTCCCAGTCCCCATGCCTGTACCAATGCAGGCAAACTGTAACTGGGAAGTCCCGGATAGGCTTTTTTGATAAGAACGATACTGTCGTATGCACCGTTTTTCAATAATGGCAATCCCACCCTTGCAAAACTTTCCTGCATGAAACTCAAGTCAAATCTTGCATTATGCGCCACCAGACGGGAACCGCGGATAAACTCCTGGAAAGCATACCCTGCTTCCGTGAATTTGGGAGCATCCTTCACCATCTCATCCGTTATCCCGTGAACACGGCTTACCGCATAAGGGATCGCCACTGCCGGATTCACCAGAGTTTCAAATCTGCTGTAAGTGCCGTCCACTTCCACACGGACTGCCCCGATCTCCACGATACGGTCTCTTACCGGACTCATGCCGGTGGTTTCAATATCAAAAACAGTGAAAGGGCCATGTTTATGCCAGAGTGCCATACCAATGATCTCCTGCGATTGCGGCTTCTTATTTATCCTGATACCCGTCCGGATATTTCTGCATCCATTTCCATGCGGAAGAGATGATCTTTTCCGGATCTTCGTACATGGGAGTCCAGTTGAGTTCCTTTCTTGCCCGGTCGGAACAGGCAATAAGTCTGGGAGGATCCCCGGGGCGGCGGGGAACCACATCTGCCGGAATCGGGTGTCCGGTCACTTTCCTTGCCGCATTCAGGATCTCCAATACGCTCATACCATTGCCCGTCCCCAGGTTATAATGCCCCGCATGAGGTGCATCAATGGCTTTTTCATGTGCCTGTGCAAGGTCAAGGATATGGATATAATCTCTTATACAGGTTCCATCGGGCGTATCATAATCGTCCCCGAAAAGCATGGCTTTTTCTCTTTTTCCCTGTGCCACCTGCAGAAGAATGGGGATAAGATGGGTCTCCGGAGAGTGATCCTCCCCGAAATTCTCCGTAGCTCCTGCAGCATTGAAATAACGCAATGCCACATATTTAAGTCCGTGGATCTTATGATACCAGGAGAGGATCTTTTCAAAACAAAGTTTGGATTCCCCGTAGGCATTGATGGGATTCTGGGAAGTGGTTTCCCTTATGGGGATCTCGGCAGGTTCGCCAAAGGTGGCGGCTGTACTGGAAAATACGAAAGCGGATACCTTTCCTTCCACAGCGGCATCCGCAAGATTCTGGGCATTTGCCACATTGTTGCGGAAATATTTGCCCGGGTCTTTCATGGATTCCCCGACAAGGGAGAAAGCGGCAAAATGCATAACGGCATCATAAGAATTTTTCCGGAAAAGATCCAGAAGAAGTTCCCGGTCGGCAAGATCGCCTTCAATGAAAGAAGCCCTTTTATCAATGGCTTTTCTGTGTCCTGTAACGAGGGAATCAAATACGGTCACTTCATACCCTCTGTCCAACAGATATTCCGTACAGGCACTTCCGATATATCCGGCACCGCCGGCAACAAAAATATGTCTTTTCTTTTCCATGATACTTTTCCTTAATATATACTCAATCGTCTGAAGGCCTTGCAAGCTCTTCCGCTTTCACTTCAGGATGATGATATTTTTTTCTTGCAGGATCGATTTTTCCATACTGGATCGCCCCCTGCGGACACCACTGGAGACATGCCATACACTGTTCACAATGATGCGTCCAGGAAGGATGTCCTGCCTGATCCAGTGCGATATTGGAAGCCGGACACAATCTGGCACAAAGTTCACAGGAGTTGCACTGCTCATTGAGTTTGAAAGCCCTGTCGGAATCTGCCAGTGTAGCAATGGCTCTTCCGGCAACAAATTTTACAAATGTATCAATGGGGAATATCCGCAGAGGACGGGTCCGTTTCCGTTTTTTCACCATGACCGAAGCGATCCTCAGAGCGCGTTCCGCCCTCTGAAAAATCTGTTTGATCTGTTTTTCAGGCAGCGCACCGGAAAGGGGATAATAATTGGAAGGCATACGGATATGGAAACACGCCTTCACATCAATGGAACGTTCCGCAAGGATATCCTCCACAATAGGGAGAGCCGCACCGGGAATACCCGAAGAAGTACATACCGCATAAAGATACCGCCCCTTCTGTCCGCCTTCCGGCAGTACGGTACGCTTGAGGAATTTATGGACGATGGGCGGGACTCCGCCGCAGTAAACAGGAAAAAAGATCCCTGTGATATCTGCATCCAGAACCACATCTTCCCCTCTGTCAAGGTGAGCAATGGAAACAAGTTCAGCATCCTGAAAATTTTTTGCAAACTGTTTTGCAAGAAAATAGGAATTGCCCGTTCCGGAAAAATAATAGATCCTGTGCATAGTCATTCTCCCTGTTTGATCTTACTTTCTTTCATGCTTAATAAGATAACGCATTTTTCCTTTTTTTTCAAGTTTATTACCTGAAAAAAATTTTCTGAAGATACTCCGGTCTTGTTTTTTCCGTATTCTGTGGTATATTTTCCCTGTTACATTTATAATTAAAGCAAGGAGTAAGATCATGCGGCCGGGTTTCATCGTTCCCACATCATTGGAAAGTATCAATCTATCCCCCCTCAATTCCCATGTGACAAGTGCCGGTTACGGTGCCGGAAAAACTGCGGTATGTGCTGCGGCATCAGACCTGATCTTCCGTAAACATTGTGACACCATTATCATCTGGGGGCTTGCCGGAAGTCTGGATCCGGCAGTGGGAGTCAATGATATTCTTATCGGTACTGCCGCAGCTTATCATGATTACGATATTGCCCCCCTTGCAGGTTCCACAGGAGTGGGATTTGTACAGGATTTTGCAGAAAATATCTGGGTGGATATGGATCCCGCCCTCGCAGAGATCCTGTACAACACAATGAAGGAACTTTTCCCCGGCAGGAAAGTAGTGAAGGGAAAGATCTGTACAGGAGACAAGTTTGTCCAGCACGCATCTGCGGCTGATTACAACAGAGTGGAAAAAGAGGCGTACGGTGTGGATATGGAAACTGCCGCACTTGTACATTTCTGTCACCTTATTGACAAAAACATAAAAGTAGGGGTCGTAAGGATCATTTCTGATAATGCGGACCACAATGCCAACGTCAATTTTTCAGAGTTTCTGGAGGAATTCGGAAAACTCAACGGTAAAATGTATGAATTCCGGGAAAAGATCCTTGCAGAAAATTCCACGCTGGAACGCCTGACACCCTATTGCAGCAACATCCCTGCACTGGTTGCCGGGAAAGCTCTTTTTGAGGAAGCCTGCCACAAAATGTATGACCGTTTTCTTGTCCATAACCCTTCAGCAGTCTTTGAAGGGATCGTTGCGGGTGAAGGGGAAAGCTGTCATTTTGCAAAACGGCTTGCTGAAATGTTTGCTGTACCGTTTTTCAACACACCGGATGATAAAGGTTCCTGCGGGAAAAAAGTCCTCGCAGTATGGGATACGATCCCGGATGCTGCCACCCTTTCCGGCATTCTGGCAAAAGAAACGGATGCAGAATATATTCTTGCATTTACCGGCAGCCGGAGCATAAAGGAACTGGAAATCCTGAAGGAAAAGAATATAAAACTTACTTTCCTTGCAGAAGTATAAGCTCCGCAGCAAAAAGTTTCTTTCACCGCAGGAAAGAGACAGGATGCCCCGCAGAAGCAGTTTTTTTTCATTTTTATTGACTTTGAACTTGAAAAAGCGGGAAAAACTATTAAAATAACAGGGAAAATATTTACAACAACATAAAAACAGGAGGGATCATGTTTGTAGATAAAGTACAGATCTCCATTAAAGCGGGAGACGGCGGCAACGGCTGCTGCAGTTTCCGCCGGGAAGCATTTCTGCCTAAAGGCGGTCCTGACGGCGGGGACGGAGGAAACGGGGGCAACGTGGTATTTGTTGCAGCCCCCGGTGAACAGAGTTTGCTGGATTTTGTGTATAACGGCCACTTTGAAGCAGAAAAAGGCATCAACGGCAAAAGCAAGGATATGATCGGAAGACGGGGAAAAGATGTTATCATCAAAGTCCCGCCGGGAACAGTCATCCGCAGTGTGGAAACAGGGGAAGTGCTTGCGGATATCGACAGTATCGACAAAGAGGTCATTGTGGCGAAAGGCGGCAAAGGGGGAAGAGGCAATTCCCGTTTTGCCACAAGTACCAACCGCGCCCCCAGAGAACATGAAATGGGGGAAAAAGTGGAATCCATGCGGGTGGAACTGGAGCTGAAAATGATTGCCGATATCGGACTTGTGGGATTCCCCAATGCAGGAAAATCCACGATCCTTTCGGATATTTCCAATGCAAACCCCAAGATCGCCCCCTACCCCTTCACCACCCTTCATCCGGTGATCGGCGTAATGGAATATGAAGATTTTTCCACTCTTCTGGTTGCGGATGTCCCCGGACTGATCGACGGAGCCCACCGCAATGTGGGGCTGGGTCACACCTTCCTGCGGCACATTGAACGAACCAAGATGCTGGTATATGTACTGGATGCTGCCGGTGTGGATGGACGTGATCCGCTTCAGGATCTGAAAACATTGAAGAACGAACTGGAACTTTATATGAAAGGCTTGAGTGCCAGAGCAGGGATCGTTGTGGCAAACAAAAACGACCTGCCTGAAAGTAAGGAAAATATAAAAAATCTGAAAAAGCATCTGCCCAGAGGCTTGAAACTTATTTCCATAAGTGCATCCACTGACGGTTCTTTCGATGAATTGAAAAACCTTATCCGCACCGAATTGGAAAAACGGAACATCACACACTATTTCACACCCAAAAACGATCCCATAACCAATGAGGATCTTGAGTATGACATAGACGATCTGGATGATATTGACTGAAAAAAGAAAGGGGGACGGAAATGAACGAAGAAAAAAATACAGAAACATTAAAGAACCTTATCAAGGAATCCTTTTTACACCATCTGACAAAAACTCTTGCAAAACGTCCCCGTAAAGCAAGTACACTTGACCGTTATCAGGCACTTGCATTGAGTATCCGGGATCTTATGACTGACCGCTGGCTCGCTACAAGAGATCAGTATGAGGAAGCCGATCCCCGGACGGTCAACTATATATCTCTGGAGTACCTCATGGGAAGGACTCTGGGCAATGCCATGATCAATCTGGAAGTTTTTGATGCTGCAAAAGAGGCAATGGCAGATTTCGGTTTCGATATTCAGGATCTGCGGGATACGGAAACAGATGCCGGTCTGGGCAACGGCGGTCTGGGCAGACTTGCCGCATGTTTTCTGGATTCCATGGCAACACTGGAACTGCCCAGTTACGGGTACGGCATACGGTATGATTTCGGTATCTTCCGTCAGGTCATCCAGAATGGTTTCCAATCGGAGGAACCGGATTACTGGCTGAGTCTGGGCAATGTATGGGAGATCCGCCGTCCGGAACTGGCAAGAAGTGTCTATTTCGGCGGCAGGGTGGAACCTTCCAACGGTGGAAATTCCTCCAGAAAACGCTGGGTGGATACGGAAGAAGTCACCGCCATGCCCTATGATACCCCCATACCGGGCTACGGAGTGAATACAGTAAATACTCTGCGTCTGTGGTCCGCAGAATCTCCCCACGGATTCGATCTCATGAAGTTCAATCAGGGGGATTATATCAATGCCAATCTGAATATGGCGATGTCCGGCAATATCACAAGGATCCTTTATCCCAATGACAACAACCATGAGGGAAAAGAACTGCGGTTGAAACAGCAGTATTTTCTGGTAAGTGCCACTTTGCAGGATATTGTGGAACGGGTACGGACAGAAGACGGCAATCTGGAGGATTTTGCCAATAAAGCCGTGATCCAGCTCAATGACACCCATCCCGCCCTTGCCATACCGGAACTTATGCGTATTCTTGTGGATCTGGAAGGGTACAGCTGGGAAAAAGCGTGGAACATCTGTACAAAAACCTTCAACTATACCAATCACACTCTTATGAGCGAAGCTCTGGAAAAATGGTCCGTGGATCTTCTGGGCAAACTTCTGCCCCGGCATCTGGAGATCATTTACGAGATCAATTTCCGTTTCCTGCGGGAAGTTTCCACAAGATTCATCGGGGATAATGACAGGATCAGCCGTATGTCTCTTATCCAGGAATATCCGCAGAAAATGGTACGCATGGCGTATATGTGTGTTGCGGCAAGCGGCAAAGTCAACGGCGTAGCCGCATTGCATACAGAACTGCTGAAAAACGGTCTTTTCCGGGATTTCAATGACCTTTATCCGGATAAATTCATCAATGTGACCAACGGTATCACCCCCCGCAGATGGCTGAAAAAAGCCAATCCGCTGCTTTCCGGACTCATTACGGAAAAGATCGGGTCTGCATGGGTGAAAGATCTTTCCGGTCTTTCCGGACTGGAAAAATTTGTTACAGACAGCAGTTTTCTTCAGGATCTGCAAAAGGTGAAAAAGGCAAATAAAATCCTGCTGGCAAATCATCTGGCAAAAGAGTGCGGTTTTTCCATCGATCCGGATTCCCTCTTTGATGTTCAGGTAAAAAGATTGCATGAATATAAAAGACAGCTTCTCAATGCCTTGCATACCGTTATGCTTTATCTGGATCTGAAAGATGATCCGGATATGGATTTTGTTCCCCGTACGGTGATGTTCGGAGCAAAGGCGGCTCCCGGCTACTATATGGCAAAACTGATCATCAAGCTCATCAACAACATCAGTAATGTCATCAATGCCGATCCCCAGACCAATAAAAAACTCAAAATGTATTTTATTCCCAACTACCGGGTCTCTCTGGCGGAAAAGATCATACCGGCGGCAGATCTTTCCGAACAGATCTCTCTGGCAGGTACAGAAGCATCCGGAACAAGCAATATGAAATTTGCTTTGAATGGAGCATTGACCATCGGTTCCATGGATGGAGCCAATATTGAGATCCATGATGCAGTGGGCGAAGAAAATATCTTTATTTTCGGGTTGCGGGTCAATGAGGTACAGCATTTGCAGTCCCATGGTTATGATCCCCGTCCCTACATAGAACAGAACAGCAAACTCAAAAGGATCATTGAGCTGATCGCCTCCGACTTTTTCTCCCCCGGGGAAAGAGGCATATTCCAACCCATTGTGGACTCTCTTTACAGCGATCATTACATGTGCTGTGCCGACTTTGCCTCCTATGCCTCTATCCAGGCACAGGTGGCACAGGAATATAAGGAAACCATGCTCTGGAGCAGAAAGTGTGCCGTAAACATAGCAAGAATGGGCGGATTTTCCAGCGACAGAAGTATTCAGGATTATGCAGAAAAAATCTGGAAAATCAATCCTCTGCATGTAAAAATGAAACAGTAACAGGACGAAAACGGTATGAAAAAAGAAGAGAAAATGACCATATATTTAAGCGGTCCCATTATGGATGAACATGCAGGTCTGGCAAGAGAATGGCGGGAGGAGGCAAAAAAACTTCTGAAAGACCGCTTCCGGCTGCTTGATCCCATGCGGCGCAAATTTGTTGACCGTCAGGTGGACAGTGCCAATGAGATCGTGGAATTTGACTTGCAGGATGTGAGAAATGCAGATATCATCCTTGTGAATTACAGCAAAGCCTCCATCGGTACTTCCATGGAAGTATTCTATGCTGCTTACTGTCAGGGAAAATTTGTTGTGACATTCTCCCCACATACTTTTGAAAATTGCAGTCCGTGGATGGTAAGATTTTCCACAAAGATCCTGCATACCCTGGAAGAAGCATGCGAATATATCCGGACAAATTTCAGTCCGGAGGAAAGTGCAGAATAAATCAATTTATTTTTACATATCAGAAAGGTAAAAAATATGAAATTGACAGATGATATTGTACGTGCCATTCAGAAAAGTATCGAGGACAGTTTTGAATCGGTTTCCGATTTCGCCCGTATTGCCAATGTAAGTGCCAATACCGTAACAAGGTATCTCAACAAGGAAACGCAATCCATCAAAGAGGATACATGGAAAAAACTCTATCCTCTCATTAAAAATTTTCTTCCGAGAAAGACCTCTTCCCATCATAAACCTCTGGAACTCACCACGGATGAAAAAATCCTTGTAGATGCTTTTAAAGATCTTCCTTCCGATGTCCAGAGACAGAAACTTATGGAGATCCTTGAACTGGCAAGAAAGGTCAATAAAAAGAAAGCAAAAGCACAGGAAGAGGAAAAGTGATTTTTCCACATTCCTGATAAAACGACAGTTAAAACAGGGTGTATCTGCCGGATTTCCTGAAGTCCGGCAGACACACCCTGAATCTTTTTAAAATAAAAAAGCGGGAAAGCTCCTTTTTATCAAAAGCTCTTCCCGCAAATCTTTTCAGAAGTAAACTCTCTTATTTTTCCTCAGCAGGAGCTTCCGCCGCAGCGGCAGGAGCTGCTTTTGCATTGGAAGTACCGGCGGCAGCAGCTCTGCGTTCAGCAATAACCTCTTTGATCTTGTTGAGGATCTTTTCCTCCAGTTCGTGGTTTTCCTGAAGAAGGGTCTTTACAGCATCTCTGCCCTGGGCAAGCTGTTCCCCTTCAAAGGCAAACCAGGAACCGCGCTTTTCAAGGATACCAAGATCCGTTCCCACATCAAGAATGGAACCCACTCTGGAAATACCTTCATTCCAATTGATGTCAAATTCCGCAGTTTTGAAGGGGGCGGCAAGTTTGTTTTTCACGATCTTGACTTTGGTACGCGCTCCGGTGGCTTCACTGGCACTGTCCTTGATGGTTCCGATACGGCGGATGTCCATACGGATGGAGCTGTAGAACTTGAGGGCATTACCCCCTGTGGTGGTTTCCGGATTTCCGAACATGACACCGATCTTCTCACGGATCTGGTTGGTAAAGATGCAGCAGGCTCTGGAACGGCTGACGGCACCGGTAAGTTTACGCAATGCCTGGGACATCATTCTTGCCTGCAATCCCATGAAGGAATCCCCCACCTGCCCTTCAAATTCCGCTTTGGGAACAAGGGCGGCTACAGAGTCCACCACGACCACGTCCACAGAGTTGCTGCGGATCAGGGTATCGGCAATATTAAGGGCATCTTCCCCGCAGTCCGGCTGGGAGATAAGGAGGTTGTCGATATTCACCCCGATCTTTTTGGCATACTGGGGATCAACTGCATGTTCCGCATCAATGATGGCGGCTACCCCGCCCGCCTTCTGGGCATTGGCGATCACGTGCATACAAAGGGTGGTCTTACCGGAGGATTCCGGTCCGTAGATCTCCACGATCCTGCCTCTGGGCAATCCCATGATCCCCAATGCAAGGTCAAGGGACAATGCCCCCGTGCTGATAACAGGCACATCAATGGTGGAGGTATCCCCCAGACGCATGATGGTGCCTTTGCCATATTCTTTTTCGATCTGCCCAAGGGCGATGGTCAGATTTTTTGCTCTTGCTTCCTGCGCACTGAGTGCGGCGTTCTTTGCTTCTTTTTCTGCTGCCATTTTTTTCTCCGAATCAAGGGTTCTGTGTATAAAAAGTTGTCAAAAGTTATTAAATATCCAAATCTTTCACTCCGGCGGCATGACGCTCGATGTACTCTCTTCTGGGTTCAACATCGTCGCCCATAAGGAGAGTGAACATCCTTTCCGCTTCCATAGCATCCTTCATAGTCACCTGGATCATCTTGCGGCGGGCGGGGTCCATTGTGGTTTCCCAGAGCTGTTCAGGGTCCATTTCACCCAACCCTTTGTACCGCTGGATCTGCAACCCTTTTCTGCCGTTCTTTTTCACATGTTCAAAAAGTTCGGAAAGGGTATTGAGGATAAGTGTATCATCGGAATCGGTGATCTTGAAGAGGGGTGCTTCGCCATGATAAAGTTTGGAAGGATCGTAACCAGCCCCGGCAATAGCTTTGCCCAGTTCTTCACAGGCGGCGGCTTCGTAAATATCAATGACTTCGATGGCAGGATGCAATCCGCTCTTTACAGCAGGCACTTCCTGTGCTTCTCCGGATGCAGCATTTTCCCCTTCTCCGGCGGCGGCAGCGGCAGCTGTTTCCAACATGCTTTCCACTGCGGGCAGGCGTTTTTCCGCTTCTTCGATGTAGGAGGATTTTTCCTCCGGAGAGTAGGTGAGTGCGGAAGTAACCGTACCATCGGTCTCATGGATGATGATCTTGGAGGTAGGGAACTTTCCATCCTTTGCCAGCCCGAAATATTTGTCGGGGTCAATCCCCAGACGGTGCAATCCCTGAATGATATGCTGACCATCCCGGACAAATTTGGAAACTGCCCCGATATCCTCTGCGGAAAGAACCGTATTGGTATCCATTCTTTCCACAGTAAGATCGTCAGAACCGATCTCAGTAAGGAAGGCATCCAGCTGATCGTCTGTATCAATATAGGTTTCCCGGCTCTTCCGTTTCACCTTGTAAAGCGGAGGATTGGCTATATAGATGTGACCGGTGTCAATAAGAGGCTTCAATTCACGGAAGAAGAAGGTCAGAAGAAGTGTACGGATATGGGAACCGTCCACGTCAGCATCTGTCATGATAACGATACGGTTGTAACGCAAGCCGGAAATATCAAAGTCGTTTTTCCCGAAACCGCATCCGATAGCAGTGATAAGGGACTGGATCTCTTTATTTTCCAGAACACGGTCGATCCTCGCCTTTTCCACGTTGATAAGTTTACCGCGGATGGGAATGATCGCCTGGAATTTACTGTTTCTGCCGGTTTTGGCGGAACCGCCGGCAGAGTCACCTTCCACTATGTAAAGTTCACACTTCTGGGGGTCACGTTCAGAACAGTCGGCAAGTTTTCCCAGGAAGGGGGAGATCCCGTTCAACGCACTCTTGCGTTCCAGTTCGCGTGCCTTTTTGGCGGCAGCGGCGGCACGGGCGGCAGTAAGGGCTTTATCCACTACCTGCTTTGCCACATTGGGATTCTCTTCCAGGAAGGTGGTAAGGGCATCATATACCACAGAGTCCACGATCCCTCTCACTTCCCCGTTCCCCAGCTTGGTCTTGGTCTGACCTTCAAACTGGGGTTCCGGCACTTTCACGCTGACCACAGCGGCAAGTCCTTCACGGGTATCGGAACCGGTCACATTGCCCTTGTCCCCTTTGATATAGTTGGCGGCACGGGCGTAATTGTTGACGGCACGGGTCAAAGCACCCTGGAACCCGGTAAGGTGGGTTCCGCCTTCATGGGTATTGATGTTGTTGGTAAAGCTGAAAATATTTTCCGTGTAGCCGTCATTGTACTGCATGGCAACTTCCACGTCGATATTGTCTTTGTTTTTGTGCATGTAAATGGGGGGGTGCAGAACCGTCTTGTGTTCATTGAGGAATTTTACAAATTCGATCAACCCTTCCTGATAATGGAAGGTTTCTGTTCTTACTTCTTCACCACGTTCGTCGGTAAGAGTGATACGCACTCCCTTGTTCAGGAAGGCAAGGTCACGCAGGCGGTTGGCAAGAATATCCCATTCATAGACGGTAGCGGAAAAAATCGTTCCGTCAGGCTTAAAGGTAACAGAAGTACCGGTACTGGCGGTATTGTGCAGTTTCACCAGAGGTTCAACCGTATTGCCCCGTTCAAACTTGATACGGTGTACGAATCCATCCCGGGAGACTTCCACCACCATCCAGTCGGAAAGAGCATTCACGCAGGAAACACCCACCCCGTGAAGACCGCCGGACACTTTATAAGAATCATGGTCGAACTTACCACCGGCATGAAGAACAGTCATAACAACTTCCACAGCAGGTTTCTGTTCTTCCGGATGCATATCCACAGGTACTCCGCGTCCATCGTCCACAACAGTGATACTGTTGTCTGTATGGATCACCACGGAAACGGTGGAGGCATAACCGGCAAGTGCTTCGTCGATACTGTTATCCACCACTTCATAGACCAGGTGATGCAGTCCTCTTATACCGGTATCCCCGATATACATACTGGGACGTTTTCTTACAGCTTCAAGACCTTCAAGAACGGTAATACTTCCCGCATTGTACTTTTTCTTTTCCGCAGGAGGGGCTTCCGGAGTTTCCGGAGCAGGTACTGCGGCAGGATTGGTGATGTCTTCTGACATGGGTAACTCCTCTCGAAATGATTTATATGATTCTGTTCTATTTTTATTTTATATTAATATACACACGCACGCGTAAAAATACAACAGCCGGGAAAAGGTTTTTCAAAAAACTTTCAAGTTATTTTTCTTTTTCCCCGGCATGCTGACATAAAAAAAGCCGCTGTCTACCCGAAACGGGATTTACAGCAGCCTTACAGCTCATCCGGAAAAAATTACGGCAGAAGCATATCCTGTTCATCACCGGAAAGTTCCTGCTGATGTTTTGCCCATTCCTTCACCAGAGGAGAGAGAATAAAGTCTTCCAGCTCCGTATCCACAGAAAAGGCATAATCACAGAAAGGACATTTGGTAAATACCTCAATATCATTTCTGTGGAGCAATTCACCGCATTGAGGGCACAATAATCCCCGGTCAAGGGACATGGTACGGGATTTATCCAGCGGAAGAAATACATTCTTCTGTTTGACTTCCGCAGAATTTATTCCTGAAACAGGCATGATACTTCTTCTCCTTTCCGGTCCGCATTTTCACCCATTTTCCGCTTACAGAACGTTTCACTTCTGAAAGGCTGAGTAAAAACAGACAAATGAAAACGAACAGAGTTCCGTAAAAACTCTGTTCGTCTGTATTTTTTTCTATAAAATCCGGTCAAAACGGGGACATTCCCGCCTGATCATTCCTGAACAAGTTCAGGAGAGCTTTCCTTGTAGTAGGAATATGCCATTTTCTTGAGGAAATCCACATCCAGCTTCCAGTCAAGGATCCCGGAACCGAGAGCCTCTCTCACAGAAGAACTGTCAAAGGTGATGCGGGTCTCAAAGTAAGGCATAAGGTCGCCGATCATCTTGCGGATGAGTTTTTCATCTGCATTTTCAGCCTGTGTGACCTTGGTAACCCCCAGATTGGGCATCTTGAGGATGCAGGACATGGCTTCAGCGATCATAACCGTTGTTACGGGGCTTTCACCGGTAAGGTGATATCCTCTATTCTCCACAGGCTTGCAGAAAAGCCGGGAAATAGCTTTCTGAACATAGTCGATAGGAGTAAAGTAGATGCGGTCGGAAAGAGGACTCTGCAGTTTCACAACGCTTTCCAGAACAGCATTGGCAGGAAGTCCGCATTTGGCACAGTGATGTTTCTTCACAACGCCGAGAAACTCCATGATACGGTAGAAGGCAAGGGGTTTGCGGATCCGTCCGTCAGTAAGACGGCCCACGATGATGCCGGGACGGTAGATGGTGAAGGGGATACCGCTGGCACGCACCAGTTTTTCCGCTTCAAATTTACTGCGTTCATAAGAGTTGTTGAAGTCTTCGGCACGCAATTCATCTTCTTTGACCAGTCCTTCGCATTTTCCGGCAACATAGGCAGTCCCCACATAATGGAGAGCTTTCACCTGCAGTTTCTTTGCCAGATCCAGCATGTTCTGTGTTCCCTGCATATTGGTTTTGAAGACGGTACCGTTGGGGTCCTTCCCCAGATTCACATCTGCAGCACAGTGGAACATCTCGTCATAGGGACCTTTTGAGACGATCTCATCCACAGGCAGATCAAGGATGTTACCGTCAATCACGGTAATGTGTTTGAGGACTTCTTCCGCAAAATCGGGAGTCCCGTCAAATTCGCACTGCTCGATAATGGCTTTTTTGACGCGTTCTTCCGCACTTTCTCCCCGTCCGCTTCTGCAGATAGCAGTGATCTCAAGATCTTTTCTGTTGCGAAGAGTTTCGGTGACGAATGCTGCGCCTACCAACCCGGTGATTCCTGTCAGCAAGAGTTTCAAGTTACACTCCCGTTTTTTTAGTTGATTGTCTGTATATAAATAATTGTTATTTTTCCGCGTAAAAACATAATCACAAACAATAATATAGCACAATTCCGCTTTTTGTCAAGAAACAAAAACTTTTTTCTTTTTTCCTGCCGTTTTCCGACACCTCCCGCAACACCGGAAAATCCGCCGGAAAAAGTTTCATTTTCAAACATTTTCAATCAACATTCTGCACGAAAAAACAAAAGTAAAAAGATATTTTTTCAGCTCAAAAAAAAAGTGATTTTTTTTATTCCGGCAGAATTTCCCCTCTGTAAGCAGGATTTATCTAACATTTTTGCAATTTCAATCTCTCTGTATTCCGGTCCGGTGAAGTTCAGCGTCTTGACTCCGGTAAAAGCGGTGCTATATTAATCTGATTTTATTAAATAAAGAAATATCTATTTTGAAACAATATATTTATAGTGCGGTAATCCGCCGGAAAGGATGAAAATGGCAGAAGATATTCAGAGTCTGCTGGACAGGATCAATGCCGAAGGAGTGGCAAGAGCCGAAGAAGAGAGTAGAAAGATCATCGCTGACGCTAAAGCACAGGCGGAAAAAATCATCGCTGACGCTAAAACACAGGCGGAAGTCCTGGTAAAAGAAGGCGCCGATAAGGCTGCTGTAAACGAAATGCGCGCGAAAGAAGCCATCAAACAGGCTGCCAGAGATATTATTATAGCGTTGAGGAGCGATCTTCTTGCCAAACTTTCCGCCGCAGTGAAAGAGTGTACTTCCGCCGCCCTTACAGAAGATGTCATGGGCAACATCATCCTTGAAATGGCGAAGGGATATGCCAAAAATCCTGCCGGAAACGATATTCAGATCCTCCTTTCCCAGAAAGATGCTGAAGATGCTGAAAAGATCCTCAAAGGAGCATTTCTTGCAGAACTCAAAGCCAAACCTGTACTGAATTTCACACAGGATTTCAACAGCGGTCTTCAGATCTCCTTCAAAGAAAATGATGTATTCTTTGACTTCAGTGATGAAGCTCTTGCGGAGATCCTTTGCAAATTTGTCGGTCCGAAACTTGCGGAAGTGATCAGAAACTGAGGAAAATGCCTGTCTGCGGAAAAATTCCATACTTCCGCAAAACAGGCGACAGGGAACAAATAATATCATGTTATCCAATAAACAATATTTTGCTCTGAAAGCCTCCCTTCCCTATCTGAAATTCGGGGAAGCTCCAGTTCTTTCCCGTGAAAGATTTATGGAATACTGCGGGGTTTTTCTCGGCAGAAAAGAGCTGGAATATTTACAGAATCTTTCCCTTCAGGATCCCGGAAAAGAACCTGAAAAAGGCAGTACGGAAGCAAAGTTTCATTCTTTTGAAACAGCCCTGCGTAATGCCCTTGTTACATTCCGGGCAAAGAAAAAAGGCAGAAAAGCGGATATTTTCCTGCGGGAAAATTCCGGCAGTGAAGCAGACAGAGATATGAGTAATCTTATCAATCTGCTGCAAAACGCCTCCGATGCCCTGGAACGGGAGAAGATCCTGGACAATGCCCGCTGGACATTTCTGGATGAAATGGAACTTGTCCATTATGCAGATCTGGATGCATTGAGTATCTATTGCCGCAAGCTCCTCATCCTTGAAAAGTGGACGCAATATCAAAAAGAACAGGCGGAAAAAAATCTGGAAGAAACTGTTTCCACCGTGGAAAAGACCGCCCGGAAAATCTGAATAAAAAATAACGATAAAATACAAATAGAAATTATCAGGAGTGTACAAAAGTATGCCGGAAACAAAAACAGGACATATTACCGGGATCAACAGCAACCTTCTGACCGTGGAATTTGATACTTCCGTGGAACAGAATGAGGTGGCGTTTGCCCTTCTGGGGGATCTCAAGCTGAAAGCAGAGGTCATCCGCGTAAGAGGAAAGAAAGCTGACCTTCAGGTATTTGAAAGTACGGAAGGACTTAAAGAAGGCGACAAAGTGGAATTTACCGGAGATCTGCTCTCTGTGGAATTGGGGCCGGGACTTCTCGCCCAGGTTTACGATGGTCTCCAGAATCCTTTGAACGAACTGGCGGAAAAAGCCGGATTCTTCCTGAAACGGGGTATTTATCTTGACCCGCTGGAAGATTCCTCCACATGGGAGTTCACCCCCATAGCCAAAGTCGGAGATAAAGTACATGCCGGCGACAGATTGGGCAGTGTCCCCGA
The DNA here is from genome assembly GCA_045612485.1 of Victivallales bacterium. Classification (GTDB taxonomy): domain Bacteria; phylum Verrucomicrobiota; class Lentisphaeria; order Victivallales; family UBA1829; genus RGIG5327. The sequence continues at coordinate 26,961 of JAZKZE010000125.1, forward strand.
AGGGATCTTCACCCACTATATCATGCTGCCTTTTGCTTTCAGAGGCACATGGGAAGTAGTGAAAATCGTTACTGCCGGGACATACAGACTGCGGGAATGTATTGCGGTGGTGCGGAATTCCAACGGTGTGGAACGGGAAGTCACCATGACCCAGAAATGGCCGGTGAAAGTTCCAATTTCCTGCTATAAGGAAAAACTTCTCCCCACCGACTCCATCACCACCCAGCAGCGGATCATTGATACCTTCTTCCCTGTGGCACAGGGTGGTACATTCTGTACCCCCGGACCTTTCGGTGCCGGGAAAACGGTGCTTCAGCATACTATCAGCCGTTACGCCGAAGCCGATGTGGTCGTAATAGCCGCCTGCGGTGAACGTGCCGGCGAGGTGGTGGAGATCCTCCGGGAGTATCCGGAACTTGAAGACCCCCGTACCGGCCGTTCCCTGATGGACCGCTCCATCATCATCTGCAACACCAGCAG
>JAZKZE010000126.1:0-13481 GCA_045612485.1 Victivallales bacterium
CACCTTGTGCTGTTTCAAATCCTCTGCTGCTGCGGCGGCATTCAAAAGCAATTTTGCCTCTGCCCGGGAAAGACATCTTCCTGCACCATGCGGAGCAGAAAAATTCCATTCCGGATTACCTTTTGCCTCACAAACCGCCACTCCGTCACGCATATTGAATGGAATCAGCAACCGCTCTCCCGCCTGGGCACTGACCGAACCTTTGCGAACGATCATGTGTTTCAAATCAATATAATTGTGCATCGTGCCGATATAATCCAGCGGCTTGCCGGAAAAACCTCTGATGACAAATTCGCCGAGTTTGTTCAAAATCAACTGATGATTCAACCGGGAAAAACGCTGACAGGCATCCACACAAGTAAGATAGCGTTCCATATAGGGCGTACTGCCATCAAGATACTTGTAGTCCCGAGCTTTATTGTCTTCACAGCTCCGGACGGCATGATACTTGTAATAATGACAGACCCGCTGCCCGAAATAACGGGAACCGCTGTGAACGGTCAGCCAGTAAAAGCCTTCTTCCGGATCTTTACCAAGTTCGATAAAGTGATTTCCCGAACCAACGGATTTCAACTGATGTTCAATGCTGGGAGAAGTCACTTTTTCTCTGGGATTGGGCATATCTTCTTTCAGCAATTTTTCGGCATCGGCAAATGCTTTAAGATCATCTTTTGCAATCATGCTTTTTTCCCGGGCGGAAAGTCCACCTTCTGCGTAAGCGGCAATGCCTATACCGATATTGGCACGGGCAAAGGCGTCCAGTTGAGCAAGCGTTTCTTCGCTTTCCATAAAGGCTGGATCCGCTTTGAATTTCATAGCAGTAATGTTGCAGCCAATATCCACACCGATAATATCAGGAGAGATACGGGGAGCAGCTTCATTGATTTTCTGGGTAAAACCAACCACGCAACCTTTGCCGACATGACAATCCGGCATAATGACAACTTTGGTATTTTCTGACAGAGATGAATTCATCACCGCCCGCACCATTTTCATGGTTTCATCATCATTATCCTGCGTAGTGATCCACGCTGTACCAAAATCTCCGGTTACGGTTTCCGGACGACCGTTATCATAATATTTATCCATAAATTACACCTCTTGATCTTTCTCTTTATGATTCACTTTTTCTGCGATTTTGAGTCCCGCATTTCCTCCGGCGAATGCTCCACCAACCATGCCGCCGATAAACAAAAATGTCCCGATAAACGGGCCGACCACCGGCACGGCAAATGTTCCAACAATGACCGCTCCACCTCCCAATACTCCGCCAACAGTCATACCTGTATAAATTGCTTTTTTTCATCCATAATAAACCTCCTCGATGTTGTTACGCCATAAATGGGAGGTTCTTTTTCAAAAAATGACAGAAAAAAATCAAATATTTTTCAAAATTACATTATTTTCCCGAATCACCCTTTTTTATAGATACCAGTTGTTCGGTCAATAATTTACACAATTCATCTTTGTCAAATTTTTCCCAATTGCATCTATCCGAGAATTGTCGTTGAAAGTGTAACAATCCGAACCAATCTCTGCTGTTAAGTTTTTCCCAGTCACATTTATCTGCAAACTGAGTTTGATTTATCAGCAGCAGACTCCAATCCTCCCCGGTGAATTCTTCCCATTTACTGCATTTGTGGGAAAAATCAGGGCAGCAGGTTAAAAGTTTAGCCCATTCGCTTCCTGTCAGCAGATCCCATTTACATCCCCCCGCAGTACGCAGCAGTTTTTTGATTTGCAATTTATTTTTTGTCTTTGTCTGAGGGGTGCTTATCATAAAATCTGGTGAAACAAGTAAAGTTTTCAAGCGTTGGGTATATTCCTTTATACGGTGGATCCCGGCAAAGATATAACTCCGGATAAGTTCCGGCTCTTCAATACGGCAACTGTTAAAGATGTTGATATATTCCAGTGTTTTTTTGCCTTCTGCGTCAGTCGTTGCCGGAAAAAGAATACCATGCTGGATCATTATTCCGAAAGCAAGATGCGCCAATTTGTTCCGCAAGAGGTGTACCCGATACAGAAAGTCAATATTTTTATTTTTCAGGATCCAGCCATATTTTCCGGAAACGAAAGTAATTTGCTCCACTTCATTTAATATAACTTCTGCTGTTTTGACTGCCGGTCCCTGATACGGTAAAAAGCATTCTTTCTCCCACAGAGGATCATCCTTACATAAGGGAACAAAGATATCCTCAACAAAGTTATTGAAGAAATCACATGTTTTTCCGGCAAATTTTGCATCGCAATTCAAAACTTTGATCAAAAGTAAAGTCAACTCACTATCCGGCAAATCTTCCAAAAACTTATAACAATCTCCAAAAACATTCCACCTGTCAATACCTGAATCCGGAATGGAAAAATGGCGTATGGCTTTTTCTGAATCAAATTTATTTCCGGATACCTGATAAACAGCAGCAAGCGTTGCAATAAGTTGAAATAATCTTCCGTTGCCGATCTTGCCATCTTTTGTATCCCCAAAGAAAAATTCCGGCAGACGGATATTCAGTTCCGGAGCCGTAAGTTTTTGCGGCTGTTTCCCTTCAAATAAACGCTGTTTCTGTTTGCCTTTTTTAGTGGAAGATTTTCTCATCCCGGGAATATCTGCATCTTCCTCTTTCTGACTTGGTTCATCCCACCACCTGTCAAAATCATAATAATAATCCCAATCCCAACCACACTCCCAGTCACCATCTGTGACCCAAACTTCTCCGACGCCTTCAATTACATGATGTCCACGCCCTTGTTCATCGTAATAATCAGCCGGATCGACATCATAGCGACCGTAATCCGAATAACGAGACTCGAACTTAAAAAATCTTTCAGAGATAAAACCTGTATCACGCAATTTTTTTAATTGTTTTTTCGTTAGAGAAACACACTCGCAAAGTTCTTCAATCAATTTCATTTTACCACCAGTTATTCAATACAATTTTAGTTACTCTTCCATACGGAGGAGAAAAGGAGATAGGGTTGTCTATGTGACTGCAGAGTATCCCCCAGAGGACAGGGTATGAAACCTTACTCGGATAATTGATCCAACCATCGGTGATAACAATGACCGGATATTCATTTTTTTCTTCTTCCAACTTCCGCATCGCAGGAGACATATCACTTCCGCCCCATCCCTTTATTTCATACTCGCTCAAATCTTCCGGCGATAAAAATTCATCTGCGGTGACACAGGTATCGCACTGCATCATACGGACTTTTCCAACATTGTTGGCACTGCAGAAATTACCGATCACACCGAGCAATTCCCTGAAACTGCTTGACATGGAACCACTCGTATCCAAGATGATGTTGACTGTAGAGCCTTCGGCAGAACGTTTTTTCCCCGGCATAACAATATCGCTGTTCTCGTAATTTCTACGGGATGCTCTTGACCAGCTTCTTTCTGCCGGAATACTGACACTGTCAAGTACAATCACACTCTTTTCCAAAGATTTGTATCCAGGTATAATCCTGATCGTAGCCTTTTCCGGCACTTTTAACATAACATTGCATAACTCACCTCTTTTTGTTCAATGGTTGAATAATAGTTGCAGAACAACCTGCAGCAAGCTTTTCGGCAGCATCAACAAAATTTTTATCCAATCGTAAAAATGTTGCTATTTTTCCACGCCAATTATCCAAATGCTGATTTTTGTAGTAAGAAATTGCAAACAACAGACAATATCTCAGGGGCTGAGCGCAATCTCTCGGCATGTATTTGCAAGAATCCGGATCATCAGGAAGGGAAAAAACAGGAGATGGCAATACTCCACTTTCATCTTTTACAAAATGACTGAATGAGATACATCCTGTTGTCTGGATCGGAGAATAAACAACAAGGCATTTATCCAAGGTGGAAAAATAGTCCAGTAATTGAGAATATTTTGCTCTGACAGTTTTTTCCAGACGAATACCATCTTCCTTATTCTGTAAATACTTTTCCGATTTTATGGGAACCAAAATAACCGCATGTGGCACATCCGTCACATCACTCCATGCGGTTTTCAAAGTAGTCAGGATATGCCCGGGAATATTGCGAAGTTCATTGTATTGGCCATTTTCTTCCATCAAATAAGGTGTGTCAATGGCAATCAACACAATATGGGCTTCCCGCAGAAAAGATATTACTTTTTTGTAATCCGGAGAATCTTTATCACTGGTCAACCAGCCGCCTGGATAGTCCTTGAAAACTATTTCAGCAAGAGTTTTACCGTTTTCGGCTTGAGCACGATTCTTTATTTCAAAAGAGTACTCATGTTCTTCGGAATCTCCCAAAATAGCGGAAGATATATTTCCGCCTTTCATAATTACAGATTGGAGTTCTTTGTAATTTTTCAAAAGAACATCCTTGAAACGGGAAACCAATTCTTCATTTTTTATTAGCCAAAAATTATCTGATTTCATGGTCTGCAATCGCTTTTGTAACATTGTTGTTTATCATACTTATCACAATCTCCTCCATAAGTTTATAAACTTTGTCGGAGTGCCCAATACAAGAGTTCAATTTGTTGTACATTGGTTTGCAAATAATTCAAAACAGTTCAAAATTATAATTGCAGCCAAACATAACACCAAACCTCTGCCTTCCGTGTAAATACAAACAGCCGCGAGAGTCCATTGCTGGACTTCGCGGCTGTAAAATTAAATCGATACAGTTTTTAAGGCAAAAAGAACCTATGCCATAAAAATCAGAAAAAAGCGGAATTGTTACCGAAAATGATTCCGGTCAGATGAATGCAAGCCTTTATCACTGAAGGCTTGCTTGGCGTTTTTCAAAAAAAACAGCCAACGGAAAACCGACAAAGTAAAGCGGCATCCTGAGGATTGTCGCTGCTATACTAATCGGATATTCCCATAAATTCAGTAAGCTCGCTGATTCCACAACTTTCTGTGGCGAAATCCAACTTGCCTGGTAACATTTAAAAAGTACCGAACGCCCCCAGGCACATGCTCCGGGGTTCGGTCAAGAACCGGCTTTCTATGGTACGAGAAAGCAACCGATAAGATGTGAAGACACAATCCTACCGGTACATTTCACCTATCTTAGGAAGCAAACGCGACTCTTCAATTTGGCCGATTTCGGAGCATTTGCTGAAATATAACGGTTGTCAAAAAACACTGTTGAAAATGAGAACCTCTCCTCACTTCCCTACAATAGGGTAAATATATCATACAAAAGCATAAATTACAAGAAGAAATATTAAGATTATTTATTTTTTTTGAGTATGACGATTGTAAAAGTAAACGCACGCTCATATTGATGCTGATCACCTTTATTTTCCCAATCGTCACAGAAAAAAAATCAGCAAAACACCCGAATAATGTTTGTAAAAATATCTTTCCGGTGTTATAATAAACAATATATCAGAATAACAGAAAATATTTTCTATAACATTTTCAGGGAGAAAAAGATGAAAAGACACATTTCTGTATTGGCATTGCTTCTGCTTGCAGCAAATTTATTTGCGGCGGAAGTGAAAGTTCCGGCGGATACACAAGTTCTGCACGCAGATTTTACGGCAAAAAAAGCTGCCCCGGTAAAAATCACATTTTTCTGGAAAGACGGTACAAAAAAAGCCATTACCGTCAAACCGGGAGATGCCAATTATATGGTCAACAGCAATTCCGGAGAACGGTATAAAATGCCGGAGGCTGGATACTTTTTCCACGGACTTGATATTCTGGATTATGTAAGAGGAAATATCGCCCTCCTTCAAAGAAAAAAAAGACAGGAACTTATCAAAACTTATAATCAACGGCCTCCCCTCCCGGATAAAAAATATACTCTTACGGTGGTCAATAAAGAAGATGGAGCCCAGTTTTTTATTGACGGCAATCTTGCCTCCTTCATGTTCTACAAAAGCAAAAAGCCCACTTCTTTCACAAAAATCGAAACAAATCTTCAAAAGGATAATTTCCGTTTTTCCAACATAAAGCCCTGTGAAAGATTCCATAAACTCAATATTGCCAGCGTAAACGATCCCGGCTCATTTAAAAATGTCAAAGTCACCTTCAATGATGATAAAAAAATCCCCTTCCATAAGGTAACATCTGCCAATATGGATCTGGGAAAAACTGCAAAACAGAGAAGTCTTTATCCCAATACTTACGGCAACAGCGGTCAGACAGGAAGAAATGCTTTCGACCATGCGGAAAGTTCCTTTATCTTTTCAGTCCCCATGCGGCAGTATTCCCATGTATGGCTGCTTTGTGCTGCTGACAATAATCCTGCAAAAGAACCCACCTTCACTGCCCGGATCACCCGTTATGTCCCCAGCGGAAAAATGGGCGGAAGAGCCTATTCCGCTCTGGGAGATACCCGGGTGGATCTTTCCAAAGTAAAGTGTAAAAAAGCCGGAGAAGTAATGATCGGGAAAAAAGTCCTCCCTCTCTGGCGGGTATGTGTCCCACTGAATATGGGAAAAATCATTGACCTTGTCACCGATCCCCACAATAAAAGAGGAAGAGGGGCATTTCCTTTCCATTATCTTGACTTTGAACTTATGGGAATCACTCCTCTTTACCGTACACCCTTCACCGATCCCAGAGTATGGGCGTCCACAGAAAAAATAAGTTCTGTACATATTTTCGGTGCTACCCTCCAGCGGGCAAAAATAGATGTGAGATTTCTGGAAACAACCCTCTCCAGAAATATGTTTGATGACACCATGAAACCGGAAATGATCGTGGAATATAAAAGAGTATTCCCGGGAAAATACCTTCTGGAATGGGTCATAAGCGATCATACCGGCAAAGTCCTGCGGAAAGATTCCGCCTCTCTTGACGGAGAGAAAGGGGCAAAGACCATTGATCTTTCCATGAAAAAACTTGGCTGGTATAAGGTAGTTTATACTGTAAAAGATCTGGAAAAGAAGGAAGATATCCTCATACACAATGCCTCCTTTGCTCTTATGGGGAAAGATACCCGCAAAGCCGGATTCGATTCTCCTTACATCGGCTGGGCAAGAGGAACTGCCCACTACGGCAGCAGCAGTACGGATTTGCAGGGAATTCGTGCAAAAATGCTTGGAGTACGCCGTCTGACCAATCTGGACAGTGCTTTCCGGAATATGACAGAAAAAGACTGGGAAAAATATAAAATCACAACCCTTGTCGCCCAGCGTTTCATTTTAAGAGAACGGGCAAAATACAAAAAGAAAGGGGAAGCAAAACTTATTGAAGAGATCAGGACGAAACTGAAAAAATATCCCCATGCCAATCAAGTCCCCCTTCTCTGGGAAAATGGTGCGCCCTTCGGTTCTTACGCACAGGCACCGGAAATTTACGGTTACAAGCCTGAACCCTATTCTGAAGCAAGAAAAGCAAAAAATGCGGAACGGGCGGAACTTATAGAAATGGCACAGAATACTGTAAGAAAACATTTTCCGAAATTACAGATCATGTATGGAAATACGCTTGCAGCTTCTGAACTTATTGCAGAAGCATTACGCAGGAAGCTGCCCAAAAACTTTACCGATTTCTGGGGAACAGAAGCCATACAGAGAACCGCCCACCCGGAAAAACCTTATCTCCCCTTTACCATGATGACCTCCTACGAGATGAATAAAACAGCAGAACATTTCGGCTATGGTCACATCAAAACTTCCACTGGTCCGGAAAACATTGCCAGAAAAGCGGATCTTCTGGGATTGCACCGTCATGCGGAATGGTTTGTACGCGATATGCTTGTTCAATATATCTTCGGCTTTGAACACATTGCCGGAGCCAACGATGGCGGCGGAGTAGGCAATTCCTACGATTCCTCTTTCTGGGCAGGCGGTCCCGGACGCGCCCCCTACTATTACCCCAATCCCTCCGCTTCTGCAACAGGAACCTTTACAAAAATTCTGGATCAGGTGAAATTCAAAAGACTTCTGCCCACGACCTCCAGAACTGTTTACTGTGCGGAATTTGAAAGAAAATATGATAAAAAACTCATCTATGTATTGTGGACAAGCAGGGGCAGTGCCGATCTGGAAATCAAAATCAACTCTTCCGATATTGAGCATATTGAGTTCCACGGTCACTCTTCCAAACCTTCTGTATGGTTCAGAAAATTGAAACTTACAGCAGGGACAGCAGCACAATATCTTATTACAGATAAAGAACTTGCCTCCATCAAAATTACAGGAAGAAGCATCCCCCACGATCCTGAAGCAGATCCAGAAGAATTTTATGTGGTGGATAATGTGGATTCTGCTGTCAAATGGAAAGTTGAACAGAAAAAGTCTCTGGATGTGGAAGGGAAAGGAACACAACCCCGGAACAACCGGGTGCTTGCCAGGAGAGCTTCTGTCAAAGAGGTCATGGATAAGGAAATGGGGAAATGTCTTGCCCTTACCATCAAAAGCGACCGCAAACTCAATGAATTTTTCAGTGAATATATGATTATCCGTCCGGATAAACCCATACCCATCAGGGATGAAGTGGATACAGTGGGATTGTGGGTAAAAGGCAATTCCGGCTGGGGACAGATCTATTTTGAGCTGGAAGATGCCAAAGGAGTCCGCCGGGTCTCCTGCGGTTCTTCCGCACACGGTTCCAGCGATCTTTCCGACTTTACCGGAAGATGTTCCATTGATTACGACGGGGCATGGGCTTTCCTGCCTTTCCCGGTTACGGAAAACTCCAAACTGCGGGATCTTTCCACAGGTTCCGTGAGGAATACCTGGTCAGGTCCCTGGGGAAATCCGGTCATGCCCTGCAAACTTACCGGGATCTATTTCTGCGCTCCTGTCAAGCCCCTCTACCACAATACTCCCCAGTATGTGGATCAGACCATTCTTGTAAAAAATGTTTCTGCAAGAACACAGAAGAAACGCCCCGCAGTAAAAGGGGAATACAATAGAAAGATCCTTGTTCTCGCCACCCCCGCTGCATACAGTCAACACAAGAGTATCGCTTCACAGAAAGACTGGGGCATGGACTTTTCTCTTGAAACAGTAAGTAAACAGAAAAAATGGTATGACAACGGAATTGTTTTCCCCTCCTTTGAACACATCTTCAATGATAAGTTTGATGCTGTTTATGTACCGGCAGGTGCCGTAACAAAAAATACTCTTCCGAGAATAAAAACCTATGTGGAAAACGGCGGAACAGTTATTTTCGGCTATACTGCGATGGGGCAGATTTTTTCCAGAGACAAAGTTCTGGCAAAAGAGCTTTTCGGCGTGACCGCATCCAAAGCCCTCCATGCTATACCCTATACCCAGAAAAAGAGTCTGGAACATGAGTATATCTATCTTCCCGCTTTCGGTAAAAACCGCACCTGGAAAACAAGAAGAGTATATTCCCCCATGGCGTCCGGACTTGCCGGAGCCATCCCCCTTGTGGGCCACGGAAAGGAAAAAGATCTTTATATGGCAACCATCAACAAAGTCGGCACAGGCTATGTGATCTTCTGCGGAACTACCGATACGATTCTTATATTTGACCTTATTGATTTTGCTTTCAGAAAATCTGAAGGCAAATAAGGAAAAACCTTTTTCAGATAGGCTGTTCTGAGCTGATGCCGGGACAGCCTTTTTTCTTCTTTACGGGAAATCTCCCTGCTGAAAAGTTTTTTCCGGAAAGAAAATCCATAAAAAGAAAGAAAGAAAGAAAAATGCAATAATAAAAAAAACTTTTTCCGCCTTGAAAAATCAGAGTTCTGCCTTATATTTAAAAGTAATACGGAACGATGTAAAAGGTATGGCAATTCATCATGCACAGAAAGACAAATGATGCGGCAAACCGCATAGAAAATGCGATCAGAAAAGGGGAACTTGCCCGGAATGGATTTTTACCTCCGGAACGGGAACTTTGCAGTATTTTTTCTATCGGCAGAGGTTCCCTGCATGCAGTTTTTGAAGAGCTGGAAAAAAAGAAACTCATCCGCAGGATCAGCAGAAAAGGGGTGAAAATCGTCTATAATCCCCAAGATCCGGAACTGATCCGGAAATTTCTTATGATCCTTCCTCTGGGATTTGTCAATGCCCGTGCAGGGGAAGCTGTGGAGATCCTGCTGGGAGCAACAGCGGCAGCAGATGCAAAATCGGCAGAAGTCGTCCTCTCCTTTACCAACGATCCCCAGGAACGCCTGAGTGCAAGACTTGCCGACGGTAATTTTGACGGTGTGATCTTTCTGGAAAGGATCAATAAAGAATCCTTGCAGATCATGACCAATTCACCGGTGAGATTTATCGTAGCCAACTGGGAAGAAGCCCCTCTCCTCCCCTCTGTTCGCATAGATTACCGTACAATAGGAAGAATTGCCGGAAGATACCTTTATGAACAGGGATTCCGGAAGATCGGTTTTGCCGGAGGACCGGAAAATTCTTTCATATATAAAGAGATGTTCTGCGGCCTGAAGGGGGCCCTTGCGGAAGATGATCTTGTCCCGGATCCGGAACTTACATTTTTTATGGAAAACAATCAGGATTTTGAATATTACAGAACCAGATTCACTCTTCTGCTGAAAAAAGCCCTCCGGGATCATGCCGCAATTTTTACAGGAAGAGATCACTGGGCGGGCAGACTCTATCAGGTGGCAAATGAACTCAATATCCGTATTCCGGAAGATGTATCCATCATAAGTTACGACAACAACTCCTGGCCCGACGGGGAAAAAGCCGGACTTACCACCATTGCCCAGCCCGCATTTGAGACAGGAAAAAAAGCCTTTGAACTTCTTTATGATGCGGTCAATAATGGAACGGATACCGCCTCTGCTCTTCTTGCCGGAAAAATCGTTGAAAGAAAAAGTATCTGGAAAAGATTTACAGAATAAGAAAATTTCAAAAGTTTTCAAAATGAGAGGAGAAAATAAAATGAAAAAATCACAACTTGCCGCACAGCTTTACACAGTACGGGATTTCCTTAAAACCCCGGATGATGTTGCAGGATCTCTGGAAAAAATCAAAAAGATCGGTTATGATGCCGTACAGCTTTCCGGTCTGGGCCCCATTGATGAGGAACTGCTTGTCCGGTACGCAAAGGACAATGGTCTTGTAATTTGTGCCACCCATGAAGGTTCGGCAAAGATCTTTGACGAAATCGATTCTGTTATTGAAAGACTGAAAAAACTTTCCTGCAAACATACAGCCTATCCCCATCCCCATTATTTCCCCCGTACGCGCAACGGTGCAGTCATGTTTGCCCGCAAACTCAATGAAGCTGCGGAAAAAATGGCAAAGGAAGGATTGGTATTGAGTTATCACAACCATGCCTCTGAATTTGTCAAACATGACAGCGGGGAATTCTTCCTGGATATTATTTACAATGAAGCTCCGCTTCTGAAAGCAGAACTGGATACATTCTGGGTACAGGCCGGCGGGCAGGATCCTGTAAAATGGATCACAAAACTTGCCGGAAGGCAGGATCTTCTGCATCTCAAAGATTACGGGATGAATTTTGCCTATGAAAGGGTCATGCAGCCTATCGGCAGCGGAAATCTCTACTGGGACGATATTATGGAAGCTGCCCAAAAAGCCGGTGTGGAATATTATATCGTGGAACAGGACAACTGCAACGGCATCGATCCCTTTGATGCTCTTGCATCCAGTTACCGCTTTATTTCCGAAAGATATTTTGAATAAATCTTCCCATTCCCCGTAAAAAATATGCCGTACACCTTTTCACACCGTACGGCATATTTTTATTATACGGAAATATGGATACATTCCCTCATCAGACAAGTTCTTTACTGATCTCACCAATCTTTTTACAGCTTCCGGGAAAGAAAAGTTCCGCAGCGATCTCCGCAAGCGGCTCCATGACAAAACGCCTTTTTACAGCCAACGGGTGAGGGATGACAAGTACCGGAGTATGGATTTTCTCCTCCCCGAAAAGAATAATATCAATATCCACTACACGGGATACCCAGTGGGCGTGGTCTGCCGGACGTCCCAGCTTCTGTTCGATATTCTGACATACTGCAAGAAGTGCATGTGCTTCTTTCTGCCATATTCCCTCTGCGGCAATATTGTAAAAAGCACCCGCTCCGTCTTCACAGCCTACAGGACTTGTTTCATAAACGGAAGAAACTTTCAGAAGAAAAAAACCGTTTTTCTGTAAACAGGCAAGGGCTTCCTCCAGATATTTTTTTCTATCCCCCAGATTGGAACCCAGCGACAAAAAAACATGCGTACCGGAGAGGCCCCCCGGTACACATTGTGTATAGAAAAGTTTTTCAGATAACTTTCTGAACATTTTTTCTTTTTCTGCAACAGGAAGAGAAAGCATTACGCCTTCTCTTCAGAAGCGATCCTGAATGGATGCTCAGTTGACAACGCAGGATTTGTCGCCGTCTTTGAAGTAGGCAACGGTCTCTTCTGCGGCACGTTTGGCAGCCTGGAAGTTGGCTTCCTTGGTATTTGCACCGAGATGGGGGAGCATCACGTCGGCAATGTCAGCAACACTCTTGGGACCTTCAGCATCTTTCTTGTAAACGTCGTTACAGAAAATAAGTTCTTTTTCAGCTTTGATAGCACGCAGATCATCTTCATTGATAATGCCGGAACGGGCACAGTTGATCAGCATGGCACCCTGTTTCATAAGGGAGAAATACTTATTGTTGATGAGTCCTCTTGTTGCATCATTTTCAGGCATGTGCAAGCTGATGATGTCCGCTTCTGCAAAAATCTGTTCCAGAGAAGCAAGGGTGACACCCATTTCTTTTGCTTTTTCTTCGGGAAGGTAGGGGTCATAACCGAGGAATTTCACTTCAAAACCGGAAAGACGTTTCACAAGAAGTCTTCCGATATGACCAAGCCCGAGGATACCTACTGTTTTACCGGTGATCTCTCTGCCCAGGAATTTGGATTTTTCCCATTTGCCTTCTCTTGTGGAAATATCGGCAGGAACAACTTTACGGTAAGCGGCAAGAGCAAGAGCAACGACTTCTTCAGCAACACCGTTGGAGTTGGCTCCGGGGGTATTCATTACGTCGATATTTTTACTTCTGGCATATTTTGTATCAATATTGTCAAAACCGGCACCGGCACGGACGACCAGTTTCAGGTTGGGGAGAAGATCGATCACTTCGGCAGGTACTTTTTCACTGCGGACGATCACAACTTCTGCATCGGAATTTTCCTTTGCCAGTTCAGGAACACCCTTTTCAGGGGTCACAGGGATCTGTACGACTTCAAAACCTGCTTCTGTCAGGATTTTGGCAACGATTTTGTCCAGTTTTGTGGGGATCAACACTTTTTTCATGATAAACATTTCCTCCTTTAGTATTGAGATGTTTCCCGTTTATCTTAATAATATAGCACGCGTGCGTCGTTCTTTCAACAGCAAATCCGCCATTTGATAAAAAAATATCTTGTTTTTTTCTCCCCCTGTTTGCCCCTTTTTTCAAAAAAAATCACAGCTATCCCATAATTTTGTAAAAATGGCATATTTTTACAAAATTATGTGCGTAAAGAAATCTGCTTTTAAAAAAGTGATTTTGTCAGATTTTTTCAAAAATACTTCTTTATCCTGTTTTGAGCAACCTTCAG
>JAZKZE010000127.1:0-55914 GCA_045612485.1 Victivallales bacterium
GATCACAGCAAGAACAGGACTGTGTCCTTTACGTTCTCCGGCTTTCTGCGTAACAAACTTCCGGAGATGCCGGATAATAAGATCCGCATTCCGGGAAGTATAATCATCACACGACCGCAGATCAAGAACGATTCCGGCAGCAACGGCGGGAAGTGTCTGAAGCAAGTCTATACATTTTTTTGTACCGACATCCGAAAAATCCGGCAGAAAAATATACTTTATTCTGCCATTGGAAAGATCTTCCGCATAAAAAGATCTGCTGTTTTTCTGAATCTTTTTACGGGGCTGGACAACGATCTTTTTTTCCCCTTCCGTAACGGTAATGGTAACGATACCTGTTTTGGTTCCATGTAAAAAATGCCGTACAAAAGCGGAAGGATCTTTTTTAAGCAATTCATCAATCTTTTTTGCCGTATGGGGAGCATTTTTCCGTATGGAATCCAGCACAATGGCAAGTTCCCGGAAAAACTTCTGCTGTTCCGGCGGGATCTGGATGTGCAGTTTCTTTTTTCCGGCAGCAGGTTTTTCCGCCTTTTTTTCCGGAAGGGAGGGAGAAGCTGTTTTTACTGAAGGGACAGAAACACTTTGCGGAGCCGGTACACTGCCGACTTTTGCCTGAAGCGGAAAAACCGACAGGCAAAAACAGAGGAGCAGAAAAGAAAATGGACTTTTCAAAGAGATCATACAATTTCCAGACATAACTCCTCCGTACCGTGAAAGTATGTTATTTGAGCATTTCCGCGATCTCACCCATAATACCGGCATCGGCTTTACGGACAGTATCAGACTGTTCTTTGCGGAATTCTTTCAATTTGGCGGCAAGGTCTTTATTGGAAAGAGCCAGCATGGAGATGGCAAGAAGGGCGGAATTCTTTCCTCCGGCACTTCCGGCAGTTACGGTGGCAACCGGGATCCCGGGAGGCATCTGCACCATGGCAAGAAGAGCATCAAACGCCTTGAAAGGTTCACTTGCCATAGGTATTCCGATCACAGGAAGAGTGGTATGAGCTGCAATGACTCCGGCAAGATGGGCAGCCATCCCGGCGGCACAGATAATGACTTTTGTACCTTTTCCTTCCGCTTCTTTTGCAAAATCGGCAGCTTCATCGGGAGTACGGTGTGCGGAAATGACTCTTGCTTCAAATTCCACGCCGAACTTTTTGAAGATCTCGAATGCGCCTTTAAGGGAAGGCAGATCGCTTTTACTGCCCATAACTACTGCTATTTCAGCCATGATGATGAATCCTTTCTTTCATAAAACAATGGTTTTGACTTTTCTGTACTCCCTGCAAAACATATACAGCAGGAATAAGGTAATATATTCTTTCTACAGGAAAAGTCAAACTTTTCCTATTCTATTTTTTATACATTTTTACTGCATTTACAGGATTTGGATGTAAAAAAAAGCGTTTTTCACACATTGTAACCAAAATGAGCCTTGACTTTTCTGTGAAACAAATGTAAATTGTCAGAACCTTTAAACAAAAACAGGAGTTTTTTGCCATGGCAGAAAAGAAAATCAAAGTCGGACTGGTAGGTATCGGTCGTGCCGGTTGGGGTATGCACTCCAGAGAAATTGAAAAATATCAGGATCTTTATGAAATCGTCGCAGCAATGGATCCGGACGCTACCCGCCTTGCTGAAATGGAAAAAAGATTCAAAGGTTGCAAAACTTATCAGGAATTTGACAAACTCCTTGCGGATAAAAATGTGGAACTTGTGGTCGTTGCCAACCGTTCCCCGGAACACACCCCCTATGCCATCAAAGCATTGAAAGCAGGCAAATATGTGTTTGTGGAAAAACCCATTGCCCTCACCTATGATGAAGCCAAACAGCTTCTTGCCGCTTCCAAAAAATATCCCGGAAAACTTTTCTGCCGTCACAACCGCAGATTTGAAAGCGCTTTCAATCATGTGAAAGAGATCATTGACAGCGGTATCCTCGGTGATGTCTATCTTATTAAACGCCGCATCCACTCCTTCCAGAGACGGGAAGACTGGCAGACAATTATTGACTGCGGCGGCGGTCAGCTGAACAACTGGGGTCCCCACATCATCGACCAGGGCGTACAGTTCCTGGATTGCAAAGTAAAAGAAGTCTGGGGCGACCTGAAGAAAGTCAACGCTCTCGGCGACGCGGAAGACCATGTGAAGATCCTCCTCAAAGGGGAAAGCGGAAGAGTTTATGATATGGAAATTTCCGCAGGTGTCCTTTTCCGTGAGCCGGTTTACTCTGTTTATGGAACCAAAGGCAACCTCATTCTGGAAACAGAAGGAGCCAAGATCCAGCTGAAGCTCCTCGCCGCAAAGCAGAACTACAAACATGAACTTTCCAGCCGTATCTCCCCTCCCATCACCGGTGCATTCGGCGAACCTGAAACATTGAAATTTGAAGACAGATCTTTCGATGTCAATCCCAACTGGGAAGTGGATATCTGGTCTATCTATAAATACCTCTTCAACACCATCCGCAAGGGCGAAAAATTCCCTGTGACCATTGAAGAAGCTGTGGAAGTGGTGAGAGTCACCCAGATCGTAAAAGATCTGAATCCCAAATTCAAAACTCCCGATCCTGAAATCGTTGCAAAGATCGACAAAAAGGAAAAAGGCACAAAAGCAGCTCAGGCAAAAAAGGCATGTACCAAAAAAGTTGTAAAAAAATAATTCAAAATAACAACATTTGGATATGCACAAAAAAAACTTCCGCCGGAAACGGTGGAAGTTTTTTTATGAAACCTGTCTTCTGACACAGAGAATATTTATTACCATCTCCCAAGCAATTCTTCCACAACACGGACAACCGGCAGTCCGATCACATTATCCATACTGCCTTCAGTTTTTTCCAGGATCATTTCCCCATGTTCCTGTGCTGCATAAGCACCGGCTTTGTCAAGAACAAAGACTTTTTCCATATAGGAACGCACATCTTCCAAAGTCAGGGAACGGAAGGTAACAAAAGTGGTTTCCGCAAAAACAGTTTCCTTATGGTCTGAAATCAGGGCGACCCCGGTTATGACTTTATGTGTTTTTCCGGCAAGGGAAAGAAGCATTTTTTCCGCATCAGCTGTATCCGAAGGTTTTCCCAGGACTTTTCCTTCCGATTCAATGACGGTATCCGCCCCCAGTACAATACAGTTTTTTCCACCGTTATCCCCATTTTCCCGCAGCATGGAAAAAACTTTTTCTGCTTTGGCATAAGCATTGTACTTTACCGTTTTTTCCCCGTCACCGGGAAAGGAAGTTTCTCCGGCATTCCCGGTTACGACCCGGAAAGGTACCGGATATTCCGCCAGAAGTGAACGCCGGCGCGGTGAATTGCTGGCAAGAGCAAGGGCAAAACCGTGATCCGCAAAATATTTTTTCATATTGACCCATTGATAATGATAATCAAGAATATCCTTCCTCCCGCAGGATGGATATTTTCCTGTAAGTATAAAACCGCAGGATGGATAAAATGAAGGAGCCTGGAATTCAGAAGTATAAAGTACGATCTTTTCCAGATCCCGCTTTAAAAGTTCCTCTTTCAACTGCCGGATGAGTGCCTTTCCGTATCCTCCGCCCCGGAAGGCGGACTTGATCCAGAAATACCGCAGCTGGATCACCCTTTTTCCGGGATCTGCTGTAAAAATCATTCCTCCGGCTTTTTCATTATTTATCTCATCCACAAGCAGAAAACCTTCCAAACGGTCATTTTCAGGAAGTTTCACCTCCGGCAGTTCCGGGAGTTTTTCCTGATTGTAAGCCCATAATCCGGCATGAATGAATTGCAGATCACTGAATTTTTTTGTATATACGATTTTCATATTCTTTCAACCTTGTATTGTCATTGTTCCCTCATACGGGTAAATATAAAACAGAATGCAGGTTTTGTCAAACACAAAAAAATTTTCCGGCATAAAAACAACAGGAAATCAGAAGAAAAATAAAATAACTCCGGCATAAAAAGAAAGGTTGACTTTTCCCCTATATGATGCTACATTATTAATATCATGGAATATAAAAATTTTTTTTTACGGAAAAGGATCCGGTCAGAAACGGTTGGAAAACACGATGGAAGATAAGAAACTTTTAAAACACACTTCAAAAAAATATGATTGGAAAGTATATTGGCGGCTTCTCGGTTACATAAAACCGTACAGAGGCAAACTTATTCTGGGGATCCTTGCCGGATTCCTTGCCGGAGGTTCCATGTTCGGGGGGTTGATGATGATCCCCATGATGGTAAGAAGCGTGGATAATCAGATTTCAAGCAACTCTTCCACAGATAAAAAAGTGGAACAGGTGGTCAAACGGCTTGATGAGGTGAAAGATCCTGTTGAAAAGAAAAAGATCATTACCACGGCATTTCTGGGAGTGGAAGAGAAATCAAAGCTGGCTCTGGAAGTGGAGAAAGCCGATAAAAAACTGAAAAAAATGCTTCCGGCAAGCTGGAAAGCCTCTCTTTCCACAGAAAAAGGCAATATCGTTCTGCACATTTTTTCAAAGACATTCTCCATTCCTGCTGAAAATGCCGCAGGTAAAATGACCTGGCAGTTGCTTGCTGTTTTTGCCGGAGGGTTTGTCATATTGTGGATATTGCGGAATATTTTTATCTATCTCAACGGTTATCTCATGCACTATGTGGGACTGCGTGTGGTAACGGATCTGCGGCAGAAAGCCTTTGACAAAATCATGTCCCAGTCCATGCGTTTCTACGGAAATGTGGATGTAGGGGAACTCATCAGCCGTACCACCAATGATACAGCCCAGATGGAAGGATGTGTATCCAGTTCCATTGCAGACCTGACAAAATGCCCCATAGAGATCCTTGCCTGTACGATTTCCGCAGTGATAGCCTGTATGCAGTACCAGAACAAGGAACTTCTTCTGATCCTTGTGGTGGGATTGCCTGCCTGTATCCTTCCTGTTTCCATTCTGGGAAGAAAGATCCGTAAGATCCACCGTAAATCCATGGATAAGATCGCCGGGGTGGTAAAAAATATGCATGAAGACCTTACCGCAATCGTGATCGTGAAAGCCTATCATGCGGAAAGACGGGAAAAAATGCGTTTCAGCCATGTGAATTTCTCCTATTTCCGTATGATGATCAAGGCTCTTCTGGTACAGTTGTGGATGACTCCCCTTATGGAGATCGTGGCAGTGACTTCCACACTGGTATTTATGGTTTACAGTTACAGCAAAGGAGTTTCCATTACCGATCTTGCCCCTCTTCTTGCGCCCTGTTTCCTTGCCTATCAGCCCATCAAAAATCTGGCAAAAGTACAAACCTCTTTACAGAAAGGCATGGCGGCGGCTGACCGTTTCTTCCAGCTCATGGATGTGGATACCGCCCTTGTGGAGAAAAAAGAGGCGATGGTATTGAAAGAGTTTCATAAAGAGATCAGATTTGAAGATGTGCATTTTTCCTATGAAACGAAAAAGATCCTTGACGGGATCTCCTTTACTCTGGGGAAAGGCAAGCTTGTTGCAGTCGTAGGGGAAACCGGTTCCGGCAAGACCACCATCGCCAACCTGATCGCCCGTTTTTATGATGTTAACAGCGGGAAGGTCACCATTGACGGTGTGGATGTGAGAGATATGAAAATATCCTCATTGCGTGATCTTATCGGGATCGTGACACAGGAAGCCCTTCTCTTTAATGACACCATTGCCTACAATATCGCTTACGGCAAACCGGATGCCTCTATGGAAGAGATCGAAAAGGCAGCACGCCTTGCCAATGCCCATCCTTTTATCACCGACGGACGTCATCCCGACGGATACAGCACAGTTGTGGGGGAGAAAGGATTTCTTTTAAGCGGCGGGGAACGGCAGAGGATCTCCATTGCCAGAGCCATTCTCAAAAATCCGCCCATCCTTATTCTTGATGAAGCTACAAGTGCATTGGATACCGTAACAGAAAAACTTGTACAGGAAGCATTGACGAAAGTCATGGCAAACCGGACAGTTTTTGCTATCGCCCACCGTCTGAGTACCATCAAAAATGCGGATATGATCCTTGTTCTTTCCAAAGGCAAAGTCATTGAAAGCGGTACTCATGAGGAACTTCTGGCAAAGAACGGTGCCTATAAAAAACTGCACGATACCCAGTACAATGTGGCAAATTTATAATTAAGTCTACCAAGAAAGGATCTTTCCATGATACAGAAATTCAAAGTTGCTGCACTTAAAAAATTTACTGCAAATGTATTTACAAAGGCAGGAATTCCCGCACCGGATGCGGAAATGATGGCGGAAGTTCTTGTCGTAACGGATATGCGTGGAGTCCATTCCCATGGAGTGGTGCGTTCCGCAAGATATATTGATTGTATCCAGGCGGGCGGCATCAAAAATGCTGCGGAACTGGAAATCATTGAGGAAAGTGCCTCCCATCTGCGGGTGAGTGCCGCAGGCGGACTGGGGATACCCGCTTCTGTAAAAACTACGGAAAAACTCATTGAAAAAGCAAAAAAAGTCCCCATCGCCGTAGCCACAGTCAATCACAGTGACCATTACGGGGCGGCGGGTTATTATGCCATGCGCTGTGCAGAAGAGGGACTCATCGGCTATTCCATGAGCAATACCTGTCCTCTCGTGGCAGTTTCCGGCGGAGCTTCCGCAGGGATCGGCAATAATCCTTTTGCCTATGCCTGTCCTGCAGGGAAATACCGGGCGATCCTTTTTGATGTGTGTATGAGCGTTGTTGCAAGCGGCAAAATCGAGATCGCTTCCAAAGAACATAAAAAGATCCCCTTCGGCTGGATCCTGGATAAAGACGGCAATCCTACAGATGATCCGGATCAGATCTATAACGGGGCAGTCATGCTGCCTTTCGGCGGTCATAAAGGTTACGGGATCGCCGCAATGGTGGAGATGATGACAGCACTTCTGGGAAATTCCGGACTTCTTTCCGGAGTCAAATCCTGGAACAAAGTTCCCGGAAGAGATTCCAATACCGGGCATTGTTTCATGGCGATCAACCCGGCATTCTTCGGCGGACTGGATAATTTTATTGCCAGAACGGAAAAGATGATCGAAGAACTCAAAGCCGGTAAAAAAGTTGAAGGCACAGAAAAAATCTTCTATCCGGGCGAGATCGAATTTGCCAGGGAAGATGATGCAGAAGAAAATGGCGTGGAACTTTCCGACGCCTCCATTGATGAACTCAAAAGGGCGGCTTCCCTTGTGAATTACGATGTGGCAGAACTTGACGGATGCCGTATTGACTGAAAACGATCCATTTCAATACAATATAACATAAAGGAGCAGAAAATGGAAATCAACAATCTGGAAAAATTCAAAGCTAAAATGGCCCGGGGCAAAATGTGTCTGGGTACAGTTATCACTCTTTCCGACCCCATCGTAAGCGAAATGGCTGGCGATTGCGGTATGGACTTTACCTGGATCGATGCGGAACACGCCCCCTTCTCCCTGGAAAACATCCAGGGTCACATCATGGCTTGCCGCGGTACGGACTGCGCACCTCTTGTGCGTGTGGCATGGAATGATTATGCGATCATCAAACCGGTTCTTGACCTTGCTCCCGCAGGGATCATCGTTCCCATGGTCAATACTGCTGAAGCAGCGGCGGAAGTTGTCAATTCCTGCAAATACCCCCCCAGAGGCAACCGTGGATGCGGAGTACGCCGCGCCAACCGTTACGGAAGCATGCCGCTGGATGAGTATTTTACAAAATCCGATTCCGATCCCATGATCATTATCCAGATCGAACACATTGATGCAGTGAAAAACCTTGATGCCATTCTGAAAGTTCCCGGCATCGACAGTATCTGTATCGGTCCCTGCGACCTTTCCGGCTCCATGGGGAAACTTGCCCAGACCAATGATCCGGAAGTAGTGAAGGTCATTGACGAGATCTGCGAAAAAACCAAAAAAGCCGGACTCCTTCTCGGTACTGCCTCCGGCCCCTATGATGTATGGAAAAAACGCGGTCTCAACTGGATCGCCCTCACCTCCGACTGCGGCAGCATGGGCGGCGGTTTCCGTCAGGTAGTCGCTAACGAAGCGGATAAATAAGAGAGAACGGAGCAGAATATGAGAACAGCTCTTGTTACCGCAGGGGAAGACGGCGATAATTACGTACCCCTTTCCACCCTTGCCGAGATCCGGGAAATGGGAATGGATCTGGTCTGTAAAAAATGTGTTACGGAAGAAGATGTGCTGGAAACAGCAAAAGATGCCGAGATCATCTGGTTTTTCGGTCAGTGTCCGGCTCTGACTCCTGCTGTTATGGATCAGCTGCCCAAATTGAAAGCCATCTTCCGCAGCGGAAGCGGGGTGGATGCCATCCATCCCCACGCAACAGATCTGGGGATCGCCATCTGCAATACACCGGAATCCATTTCCGAAGCTGTAGCAGAACAGGCAGTAGCGTTGCTTTTTGCACTTTCCAAACATATCCAGTACCACACCAGAGTCATCCGTGAAGGGGAATGGACCCCCAAAGGAGTCATCAACTCCTTCCACCTCACTGGAAGAACTCTGGGACTTGTCGGCTACGGCAGGATCGCCAGAAGAGTGGAGGAAATGGTGGCAGGATTCAATATGAGAGTCATCCATTCCGATCCCTTTGCAGAAAATTCTGTTCCCCTGGAAACGGTTTTGAAAGAGTCTGACTTCATCTCCCTGCATTGCCCTCTTACGGATGAAACAAAACATTCCATCAATGAAGAGGCATTCCGGATGATGAAAAAAACAGCTCTTCTGGTCAATACTTCCAGAGGTCCTGTTGTGGATGAAAAAGCTATGATCAAAGCTCTGCAGGAAGGCTGGATCGCCGGAGCAGCACTGGATGTGATGGATCAGGAACCCATTGAAGAGGATAATCCCCTGCGGAAAATGGATAATGTGATCCTTACACCCCATATTGCTGCCTTCACTACAGATTTCACAAAAAATTTCTGGGCATATTCTGTAAAGAAACTTGCAGCTTTGATGAAAGGTGATTTCAAAAAGGAAAGCGTAAATCTGCGGTGAAACAAGGGAAATATCAGGTTTGAATATTGCAAAAAACAGCGGATAAAGATAAAAAAATAGTTTTTTACAAAAAAAAGACTTGACATTTCCGGATTTTGTGGCATATTAAGAAGCAGTAAGAGAGAGTAAATATTTTCAAGTGAAAATAAAACCCTTCAAGAGAAAAGAAAGGATTTAAAATGAGTACTACAGCAAAACGTGTTATCGACATCGTTGTCAAACAGCTTGGCGTTTCCGAAAGCCAGGTAACTGAAGATGCCAGATTTATCGAAGATCTCGGCGCAGACTCCCTGGACCAGGTCGAACTGGTCATGGCTCTGGAAGAAGTTTTCGGTTCTGACATTCCCGACGAAGATGCTGAAAAGCTTCAGACTGTTGGCGATGCTATCAGATACATTGAAAGCAAAGCCGGCGATGCCGCTAAGTAATTTGAGCTGTTGATCAGCTTATATTGAAAGAAATGCGGGTCTGGCCGATGCAAGTCGGGTGGACTCGCCTTTTGCTTTTTACGAACAAGGATATAGGGAGGTCTTTTGAATGAAGGGCAGACGTGTAGTCGTTACAGGAATGGGCGCGCTTTCCTGTGTTGGCAAAAGTGTGAATGAGTTGTGGGATGCGGTTGTAGCCGGAAGATGCGGTATCGGTCCCATTACCCGCTTTGATGCAACAGAATACAGAACAAGAATTGCTGGAGAGATCAAAGATTTTGATCCGGGTCTTTACATGGCACCCAAGGAAGCCGCAAGACTTGACAGTGTGTGTCTTTTCGCTATTGCCGCTGCGGATGAAGCATTGAAAGATGCGGGACTTCCTCTGGATCTCCGTGATGGTTCTGTAGTTGATCCTGACAAAGTCGGCGTATGTGTCGGCAGCGGTATCGGCGGAATGAGAACGATGGAAGATCAGTGCCTCAAACTTCTGGAAGAAGGTCCCAGAAGAGTATCTCCTTTCCTTATTCCTATGCTTATTATTGATATGGTGTCCGGCTCCCTGTCCATGCGTTACGGAGCAAAAGGCCCCAATTATGCCGCTGTTTCCGCCTGTGCTACAGCTACCCACTCCCTGGGGGAAGCATTCCGGGCAGTGCAGTACGGGGATGCGGATATTATGATTTCCGGCGGAGCGGAAGCGCCCGTCACCAAACTGGGTGTATCCGGATTCTGTTCCATGAAAGCCATGAGTCAGCGCAATGATGATCCGCTGCACGCCAGCAGACCTTTTGATAAAGACAGGGACGGTTTTGTCATGTCTGAAGGTGCCGGTGTACTTATTCTTGAAGAACTGGAACACGCTAAAAAACGCGGTGCAAAGATCTACGGTGAACTTGTGGGCTACGGTGCCACAGGCGATGCCTATCACATCACCAGTCCCGCCCCCGGCGGTGAAGGTGCAGCCAAAGCTATGAAAAAAGCTATGGAGGATGCAGAGATCTCTGCCGATGAAATGGGTTATGTGAATGCACACGGTACAAGTACCGGTTTGAACGATAAATTTGAAACAGCAGCTTTGAAACTTGTATTCGGTGACAAGATGCCTGCCATCAGCAGTACCAAAGGCACTATCGGTCACGGACTGGGAGCTGCCGGCGGCCTGGAAACGATCATCTGTCTCAAAGCAATGGAAACAGGGATCATTCCGCCCACGATCAACTATACGACCCCTGACCCGGAATGTGATCTGGACTATACTCCCAATACAGCCCGGGAACGTCAGGTGGATGCAGTATTGAACATGAACCTTGGTTTCGGCGGACACAATGGAGCATTGGTCCTGAGAAAATTCAAAGGCTGATCTGAACTTACAGGAAAGACAGGGTTTTCCCCTGTTTTTCCTGCAACAACGGGGTACAGGATGAAAAAAAGGAAGAATATACAGTATTTGTCAGGGAAGAACAGCAGAATGATCCTTTCTGCCGTGACGCCATTATTGCTTTTTTCATTGAGTGCCTGTTCATCCGTGAAAAAAAATGACACGGAAAAAGTCCTCACAGAAGAGGCAAAATGGGAAAAGAGCATCCGTTCCAGTTACAGTAAATGGGAACCGGAGAAAAGAAAGCAGGATACCGTTTTTGAAGATGTGCCTTCTTATGAAAATACAGATATTCCGGCACAGACAAATACGGTTGTTCCGGTAATGCCCTCCCCTGCACAGAGTTCTGCAACGGCGAAAAAATTACCGTCAGCAGTACATACTGTAGTAAAAGGGGAAACGCTCTGGGGAATTGCAAGAAAGTATTACGGAAGCGGTATTCATTGGAATATGATCGCAGAAGCCAATACGGAAAGATTGAAAAAGGGTACGGTCATCAATCCGGGCCTTGTGCTTGTAATTCCTTCTGTAACGGCAGAAAATGAAATTGCTGTATCCGGCGAAAATGATCCGGTTGCCGCCGGAACAGAGAGAAAAGATATGAAAACACCGGATAAACAGACAGAAAAGATTGAGAATAAAGAGACGATAGACAGCGGTACGGGGAAGAAAAAATGAAAGAATTATGTTTTGGAGATGAAGACAAACCCGGGGGGGCTGCCCAGGCACCTCTCTATCAGTATAAAATAGCCTCTCCAGTTCTTATGGAGAGTATGTTTGCCGCCTCCTTTGTGAAAAACCTTGCATTGGCGTCAAAGACCTTCAAGGTAAAAACAGCGGCAAGAGATTTGTGTATCAATATAGTTTCCGGCCATCAGAAAGATGCGGAAAGATTCAGAGATTTTCTTGAAGAACTGGAAAAAAGTGTACTTACCGGGAATAAAAATCTGTCCTCTTCGGGCATGAGAATGCTGGAGCAACGGGATTTTGAACAGCTGTTGGCACTTTGCAAAAGTTCTTCGGCAAAGAATATTCAGGATTTCTTTGCCAACAGGATCAAAGTCAGTCCGAAAAAACGGGAAGTAGTCCCCCGGACCCCCAATCAGCTTGCCTATACAAAAAGTATCCGGGAAAAGGATATGGTATTCGGTATCGGACCGGCGGGAACAGGCAAGACTTATCTGGCGATGGCGTTGGCAGTTTCCGAACTTCTTGCAGGAAATTTCAACAGGATCATTCTTACCCGTCCGGCGGTGGAAGCAGGGGAAAATCTGGGTTTTCTGCCCGGAAAACTGGAAGAGAAGATCAATCCTTATTTACGTCCGCTGTATGATGCCTTGTATGATATGCTTGATTTTGAAGAAGCCAATGCTTTCCTTGAACGGGGGATCATAGAAGTTGCGCCCCTGGCATTTATGCGCGGCAGAACATTATCAGATTCATTCATCATTCTGGATGAAGCCCAGAATACGACAAGGGAACAGATGCTTATGCTTCTTACCCGTATAGGATTCAAGTCAAAGTGCGTAATTGCAGGAGATCCATCCCAGATAGACCTTCCTTCCAAAGGAGCGTCCGGTCTTTCTGAAGCAATGAAAAGACTTGCCCCCATAGATGAGATCGCCATTTGCAGATTCTCCACAGAAGATGTTTTACGGCATACGCTTGTGGAAAAGATCATTGAGGCCTACCGCAAACCGGTGCAGGCTGATCCGGCTGATTCCGTCATAAATAAAGAGGAAGAACTTTCTGCCGTTCCTTCAGAAAAAGTGGAAGTGGAGAAAAAGGCAACAGTTTCCCCTGCTGAGGAAAAATCGACCCGTAAAAAGAAAAGCAGTGTAACGTCAAGCGGGGAAAGGAGGAAAAAATGACACCTCCATCTGAAGGGAATTCCCCGTCAAAAAGCAAACCTCCGTCGAAAGTTTTCAAAGAGTATCTGCGTCACTCAAAATTTATAAGGGTACTTTTATTTCTCTGTATCCTTGCTGCGTGCTTTGCTGTGATCATCATCCCGGATGACATTTATTGTTACAGAGCCGGTCAGAAGGTACAGAAAGAAGTCAAAGCGGAGATCCCGTTTTTCTGGCACGATACCATAGCAACGGAACAGAAGAAAAAAGAAGCGGAAGATTCTTTGCCGCTGTTTTTTGAAATCAACGCAAAGCAGGATGCTGTTTTAATATCCCTTTTGCAGGAGTTCCTTGATGCAGTGAAGAAGAAAAATTCTTTGTCTTCTTCAGCGGAAGCAACTAATACTGTACTCCCCAATTTTAAATTACCTGCGGAACTGCTTGATCTTTTACAGGATCTGCAGGGGGAAAGCCTGAAAAATACTGCGGCAATACACATACAGAAGGAACTTCTTGAAAAAGAACTTGCCCAGGGAGTGATCGCGGCAGATATAAAAAATCATTTCCGCTGGGATTCCCTTGCCTCGGTAAAGGGCAGAAACAGCCGTCATCACCAGATACCGGGAAGAGAACTGGAAACTCCGGAAGAAGCATTACGCAACGTATTTTTTGAAAGTCTTCCCCTTTCCCTTAAAGACAGTTCAAACCGCAGAATACTTGCCAATATGCTTGCCGCCCCGTTTGCAAAAGTATGGAAAGAAGGGAATCTTGAAAAAGACAACCATACGACCTTACAGGCAAAAGAAGCGATCCATGCGTCCGTGAAGCCGCAGAAAAAATATGTAAATAAAGGGGATACCATCTTTGCGGAAAAACAGCTTGTCACAGTTTCCGATATGGAAAAATACAGAACTTATATGGAAATGCTGCATAAAAAGGATTGGCTTCCGGCTACAGTGATCGCCAATCTTGTGCGTATGGTCATGCTGTTGTTTGTGATCACACTTTGTATATGGAGTACAAGAAGGGAATTACTCTCCAGCAATACCACGGTTTCTCTTCTTGTATTGATTGGTGCGGCATCCATATTGCTGGATAAATATGCGGTAAGTCTTTTCATCCGGCTTACAGATTCATTCACAGCGATCACACCGGTAATGATTTATTTTTCGCTGCCCGTCGGTTTCGGCGTATTGCTTGCATCGGCGTTTTTCGGAACAAGAACAGCTTTGTTTACCGGATTTTTTGTTTCGGTTGTGGCCTCCATGCATCTGCCGGAGCCGTATAAAGTCATGTTTGCCGGCTGCTTCATTACAGCGGTCACGGCGGCTGTGATACGGGGAGCAGCCAATTACAGGGAATTTTTCTTCAGAGCGTTTGCCGGTTGTTCCCTTGCAGCATTTGCCGTGGCAACAGCATACCTGCTGCATAATGAGGGGGGATTGTGGAGTATGGTAAAAGGTTCTTTTGCCACAGGAAACAGAGAAGGAGTCCAGCTTCTTTCGAGTCTTATTCTGCTTCCTGTATGCGCCGGCTTGGTGACAGCAATTACAGGGCAGTTGATGATCTTTATTCTGGAACTCTTTTTCGATGTATGTACGCCTATGTATTTACAGCTTTACAGTGATCTCAACTTTCCGCTGATGCGGCGTCTCCAGCTGGAGGCCCCGGGGACATATCATCATTCCCTTATGGTTTCAGCTATAGCAGAACAGGCGGCAAGGGCGATAGGGGCGGATCATACAAAGGTAAGGGTTTGCGCTCTTTACCATGATATTGGCAAATTAGCCCAGCCTGCGTACTTTATAGAAAACAGCAACGGGGTGAATATGCATGCGGAAGTAGCTCCCTCCATGAGTGCCATGATCATTCTCAATCATGTAAAACACGGGTTGGAGCTTGCGGTAAAATACAAACTGAAGAAGCCTCTGCGGGATGCGATAGCCCAGCACCACGGCAATAATGTGATCCTGTTCTTTTACAAACTTGCGGAAGTGGAAGCGAAAAGAAACGGCAAAACGGTAAATCCGTCGGAATATTGTTACAATGGACCGAAACCCTCCTCAAAGGAAAACAGTATTCTTATGCTTGCAGATTGCTGTGAAGCGGCAAGCCGCAGTTTACAGGATGCTTCCCCGGAAACAGTGGAACAGCTGGTCTCTTCCATTATTTCCGGAAAAATCAAAGACGGTCAGTTGGGGGACTCATCGCTCTCCATGCAGGAACTGGGGCTGATCCGGAAGAGTATTACCCAGACTCTGATCTCCATGAGTCATATCCGGATATCTTATCCAAAAGAAAATAAAGAGGAAAAAAATGAAGACGATCTTTTCGTGGCGGCCGGAAAAGGCAATATTTCCCCGTCCGGCACTGAAAAAATTTAAGCTGTTTGTCCGGGAGGCTGTACGGCTGACCCGCTGCGGGATCACTGGAGAACTTTCTGTGACTTTTGTATCAGCAAAAGAGATGGAAAAGGCCAATGAAGAACTTGTGGGGCATACAGGACTCACAGATGTGATCTGCTTTGATTACCGGGAAGCAGCCATGCCCGGTCTTCCGGAAGAAGAGGCAATATGGGAAAATGAAGACGGGGAAAGCGAAGCCCAGGTGGATCTGATCGTCTGTCCGGCGGCGGCACTTCTCCAGGCGGACAAACGCAATATACCTTATGCAAAAGAGCTTGCACTGTATGTTGTCCACGGACTTCTGCATGCAGCAGGCAATGATGATTTGAAACCTGCCCTCAAGAGGAAAATGAGACGCAGAGAAAAACAAACAATGGATGAACTGGAAAAGATCTTTGATCTTCAGGAGATCTTTCCTGAACCTGTCCGCGGGGAGGCACGCAAAAGCGTATGATTATCTATCTTGAACTTCTGATTGTGTTCTACATACTTTTTCTGATCTTTTTCTGCGCTTACGAAGCCTTTGACCGGCTCTCCGGAGGTATGATCCACAAGATCGAGGAAAACGATGAAAAATTTGCGGAAAAACTTTCCATCTGGCAACAGAAAAATGATCCCATCCGGGCAGTATTCAAACTTCTGCTGTTTCTTCTGATCACATTCATGGGAGTATTTTCCTACGTTGTGGTCAAAGAGTTTCTGGCAAAGAATATCCAGGGAAGCGGATTTACCATTATGGCGATCGCCGTGCTGGTTGCCTGGGCGATCGGGGAAACCTTTTCCAGACTGGCACTGTTCCGTTTTGATATATTCCTTCTGCGTTTTGCTGTTCCGGTGGTATCTTTTCTGGCACAGACGATCTTCTGGCCGGTACTGCTGTTTATGAAAGTCTTGAGAGACAATGCCATGGATCAGCGTGACGAGGAGGAAAAGGTCGGTGCGGAAGATGAGATTCTTTCCTTTGTGGACAAGAATTCAGAAAATAAAGATGACGACCTGGAAGAAGGGGAAAAACGGATGATCCGGGGGATCCTTGACCTGGATGATATGACAGCCCATGAGATCATGACACCCCGAGTGGAGGTCAAGGCTCTTCCGGCAACAGCAAGCATTGAAGAAGCCAAAAAATGCTTTATCGAATCCGGTCACAGCCGTATTCCGGTTTACGGCCGCAGCGTGGACGAGATCAAAGGGATCATTTATGCGAAGGATTTTATTGATCAGAAACGTATTGAAGGCAAAACACTGGATCAGCTTTCCCATATTCCGGTATTTGTGCCGGAATCCAAAGAGGTTGGGGAACTTCTGGAAGAGTTCAAACGTCTGCACAACCATTTTGCAGTAGTCATTGATGAGTACGGCGGAACTTCCGGGATCATTACCTTTGAAGATATTATCGAAGAGATCATCGGTGATGTTCAGGACGAATATGACTCAGACAAAGAGGAAAAACAGAAACCCCAGCTGATGCCTGACGGCTCCGTCGTCATGGAAGCAAGAACTCCCATTGCCAGTGTAAATGACATTATGGAATCTGATCTTCCCGAAAGCGAGGATGCGGACACGATCGGCGGGATCATCTGCAACAAACTGGGCAGGATCCCGGATCCGGGTGAATGTTTCCATTTTGAAAATTCTGAACTTTCAGTGGAGATCCTCAAGGCAGATGAACGCAGGATACATATATTGAAGCTCTTTATTGATACGGATGGTTCCGCAGGAGAGCTTCTTGCATAAGGAAAGCTGCTTCCTTCCGGAAAAATTATCCCTTTTTTCTCAGTCTTGCGGCAAAAGCCCCGTCGCAATTTCCGTGGGACGGAAGAATGGATAACATGCCCGGAACGTTTTCTCCGGTAAGGGGGGAAGGATATTCCTCAAGGATAAATTCCGGATGTCTGTCCAGAAAATAACGGATATTGCCTTCGTTTTCACAGTAAAAACAGGAACAGGTACCGTAAACAAGGGTGCCGCCGTTTTTCACCATGTGAGCGGCATTTTCCAATATTTCCCGCTGAGTCTGTACAAGACTGGTTATCTCCTCTTCCGTAAGGAGCAGCCGCTGTTCAGGGGCGCGTCTCCACCTTCCGGAACCGCTGCACGGCACATCCAGGAGAACGGCATCAAAGACCTTCTGTTCCGGAATACTGTCAAGGATACGGATATTATCCAGACGTGCCTTTCCGGCGCGTTTGCGCAACTCTTCCAACTTGTGACTTCTTATATCCCAGGAACAGACTTTCCCCTTCTGTTTTCTGATGCCGGAGGCGATCTGGAGGGATTTGCCTCCGCCACCTGCACAATAATCCAGAATACTGGCATTTTCCGGTACAGGAAGGGCAAGAAGAGTTCCGCCGATACATTGGGAAGAGAGATCCTGGATCTCAAAAAGGCCGTCCCGGAAAGCAGAAAAATTCTGAAGCTGTACCCTTTTATCATTTTCAAGACGGAACGCATCTTTTTTGAAAGGATGAAACAGGATCTTTACTCCGGACATGTCAAATTCCCTGACGATCCGGGCAGTCTTTTTCCCGTCACCGGGAAAGTTACTTCTGAACCATACAGGTGAACGCTCCAGCAAACTTGCCGCCACATCTTCCGCTGTCTCTTTTGAGGGAAAATACACCTGAAGTTCTGAAGGAATATTTTCTGTCATGGACAGATTTTTCCCAAGGCACCTCATTCTTGCAGAAAGCTCCTCTTTTGCAGCAGCTTCCAGAAGCTCTTCTTCCGGAACATCACACATTTTCTGCCATATTGCAGGAAACAGTTTTTCCCCGGCAAGAACAGAAGAATAAAGAAGG
This sequence comes from Victivallales bacterium, assembly GCA_045612485.1. Lineage (GTDB taxonomy): Bacteria > Verrucomicrobiota > Lentisphaeria > Victivallales > UBA1829 > RGIG5327. The sequence continues at coordinate 17,842 of JAZKZE010000127.1, forward strand.
AGATTTTCCGCATTTCTTTTCTCTTCCGGTAAAAGATGCTGAAGGAATCCATAATCCCGGAATACCCGGAAAACAGCATCTCCAATGCGGCGGCGATCCTTTGAACCGTATTTGGGAGTATTGCGGAAAAGGCTGTTCAAGAAGTGGTCAAGAGCCTGTTTATTGAGCAGCACAGCAGATAATGCCATGGAAAGAACTCTGGCACACTCTCCTGCCTGAGCCTCAATAAGAAAATGTTTTTTTTCCTCATTGCTGGACATAACATCACCGGCTGAACGGTCAACGGCCGTTATGGTCATTCATTTCTTTACGTAATTTTTCCAGAAAAGCGATCTCATCTTCTGTAAGTGCATTGATCCCTTCCCGGGAAAGTTTTTCCAGAACCCTGTCCGCTTCATTCAGATCCACCCGGGGCGTTTGACTGGAAACGGAAATGGTCTTTTTACTGTTTTCAGGATTGAAAACGTATTTTTCCGCAGTCTTTTTCTTTGCGCCTTTTACAAAGAAATCCAGAATATCCCATGCAACAAGTTCTTTCATAAAGAATTTCATAAAAATATACGCACCGATGACCCCGCCTATCGCCTGATAACGCATGAGAACAAGGTCAATGACAAGGAAGAGGATCGCCATAGTCCGCATCTTTATAGGGAAAGGAATAAAAAGCAGATAACATTTGAATTCCGGAGCCATCATGGCAGAGGCAAAAATAAGTCCGTAAACAGCTCCCTCACACCCGAAGACCGGAAATTCCGGATTCCGGAAAAAGACCAGGGAGACCAACAGATTTCCAATGATACCGCCGGCAAGATAGAGAGCAAAAAACTGTGAGGAGGTCATCCTTCTTACCACCATCACCCCGAAAGAAAGCAGCATGATCATCTGCAAAAAAAGAAGAAAGCCGTCCATATTGACAAAAAGAGAAGTAAGAGGTCTCCACAATTCAATATTCAGCAAAGTTGCCAGTGAAGAATAGAAAAGATTCCCCAGTTCCGGTCTGGCTTTGAAGGCAATGAAAGCAAGTGCATTAAGGGCGATCACCCCGAAAAGCATTTTCATGGCATTGCTTCCGGAAGGATTTTCCATATTGTTATACATATAAGTCCCCCTTTGTTAAAGTTATATTCCAGGTTTTACCCGTAAAGGCAAGGTAATATACAGTCATTTCCGGTAAAAGCAAATAAAAATGAACTGGAATTTTGATTTTTCCTGTTTGATTTCCTGCCGTATGGGTGTATAGTAAGCAGAAAAAAGAAGGATCTGTAATGAATATATGTAATGACTGTATCCGCAAATGCGGAGTATTCCGGGAAAGAGAACTTACGGAAAAAGGAAAATACGGATTCTGCCGTTCCCCGCAGAATCCGGTCATAGCAAGAGCTGCCCTTCATCACTGGGAGGAACCCTGTATCAGTGGAACAAGGGGTTCGGGAACTGTATTTTTCAGCGGATGTAATTTAAGGTGTGTCTATTGCCAGAACTATGAGATCAGCAATACAGTAAAAGGGAAAGAGATCACTGTAAAACGTCTGAAAGAGATCTATAATGAACTGATCGCACAGGGGGCGCACAATATCAATCTTGTCACTCCGGGCCACTATACAAATGCCATTCTGGAAAGTCTTGATGAGGCTCTTCCCGTACCTGTCGTTTACAATACCAATGGTTACGACTGTGTGGAAAATATAAGGAAGCTGGAGGGGAAAGTACATATTTACCTGCCTGACCTGAAATATTCGGATGATTCCCTTGCAATAAAATTAAGTCACGCCCCCCATTACTTTTCCACCGCCAAAACAGCCATTCTGGAAATGTTCCGCCAGACAGGTCCTTATGAACTGGATGAGGAGGGCATGATGAAAAAAGGCGTGATCATCCGGCATCTGCTTCTTCCCGGCAATGTGGATAATACTTTGAGGATCATTGACTTTGTTGCAGAAACATTCAAGGCGGGGGAAGTCTTTTTCAGTCTGATGCGGCAATACACCCCCCACGGGGATATTGCCTCCTTTCCCTTCCTGAACCGCCGTGTGACAGATGAGGAATATGAAAAAGTGGAGGAATATCTTTTTGCTTCCGGTATTGAGGATGGTTTCCTTCAGGATGAAGAATCTGCCGCAGAAGAATATATCCCGCCATTTGACAATAGCGGGGTGTGATCCTCACCTTAAATTTTGCAAAACCTGCGGGAAGTTCCTCTTTTTTTCATCAGAGATCTTTATGTTCCGGTTCTGCGGAAATATAGGGGGAACGGTCGGTAATATTGGCAAAATGCCGGGATAATTTACGGATCTCGGAAATAAGTTCCAGATAAAAAAGTCCGCTTTCCGGCAGACATTTTCCTTCTTTCACCCGGTTCATGTGAATGATCTCATACTGTTCTGCCAATACCATGATCTCGGCTTTCAGCTCACAGGAGTGTCTGTACTCTTCTTCTGTATATTTTTTCAGCAGGGAAAAAGCACATTCCGCCTGTGCGGAAAGTTTCTGCCGCATCAGAGCAAATTCCTTTTCCGCTTCGGTACTTAAAGTACCTTCGGAAGCAAGAAAGTTTTCGATCATTTCCCGGATGATGGCGGTATGGTCACCGATACGTTCGGCATCGTTGGTACAGTGCAGTAAAAGCGGGATCATTGCCGCCTGACGGGGTTTCAGGGGACGGAGCATGAGTTTCTGCAAATATTCTGTCATATCCCGCTGTTTTTCGTCGATGCGTTTTTCCCGTTCTTCCAGTTCGCTGACCATCTTGCGGTTTTCCGCATCATTGTTATTGTAGATATTGAAGGCACAATTTACCATTTTCCATGCCTTTTTCAGCATCCGGCGCAATTCAGAGGAACTCTGGGTAAGAGCAATGGAAGGAGTACTCAAAAGATGTTCTTCCAATCTCTGGTATTTGATCTTTTTGGTCTTGACAGGCAGAACTTTTTCGCAGATTATTGCCAGAAGAGGAATGAAAGGAAGCAGAATAAGGGTGGTAGCCACGTTGAAGACCGTATGGGCATTGGCGATCTGCCGGGGAAGATCCCCGCCTGCGGAAACTTTTTTGATGATATAGAAAAATGCCGGTTCGCCGTCCACAATAAAATAAAAGGAAATAATGGCAAGCAGCACACCGAGAAAATTGAAAAGGGTGTGGGCAAGAGCAGCCTGCTTTGCCACGCGGTTGGCGGCAATGGCAGCAAGCTGGGCAGTGATGGTTGTACCGATATTGGAACCTAAAACAAGGGCAATGGAGGTATAAAGATCCAATACACCGCTTCCCGCAAGAGCGATAATGATACCGGTACAGGCGGAACTGCTCTGCACAAGACAGGTGGTAACGATCCCCACTCCCACAGCACCCAGAAGAGTCCCGAAAGGCAGCACGCCATTTACCGGGGTACATTTGAAGAATTTGAAAGCATCCACAAAAGCTGGCTGGGTAGCAAGAGCTTTCAATTCATCGCCCATGATCCCCATTCCCAGAAAGACCAGCCCCAGTCCGAGGAGAACAAGTCCCCAGGCGGTGATCCTCTGTTTGGTAAAGAATCCCATCACAACCCCGGCAATGATGGCAGGCATAACGATCCATGAAATATCAAAGGCAATGATCTGGGCAGTTACCGTAGTACCGATATTGGCTCCGAAAATGATCCCGATAGCCTGGGAGAGAGTAAGAAGTCCGGCATTGATAAAGCCGATGACCATAACTGTACTGGCACTGGACGACTGAACCACTGCAGTTACAGCGGCTCCGGAAAAGACGGCAATAAGACGGTTGGAAGAGAAAACTCTCAGAATGGATTTCATCTTTTCACCGGCAGCACGCTGCAAGCCCTCACTCATAAGATTCATACCGTAAACAAAAATAGCAAGTCCGCCCAGTACCTGGATCAGCAGCATAGTCATTTGAGAAGCAGTCATCATAAGCCTTTCGTTTTCCTGTTGTCCTGGTTTTTCTGCCGTATTACAGAAAAAAATAATCAGGAGACATTTTATAATATAGCATTTCTTTCTCTGTTTTTCAAGTTAATCATTCTCTTTGATCACGGATGCAAATGAATATGCCGCAGGCGGTGTTCCGGATTTCATACTTATGTGTATTTTTATCTGTACGGCATCAGATCTTCCCTGTTAAATCCCTGTTAAATAATGTATATTTTACAAAAAACACTTGAAATATGGTTAAACTTGGTTATTTTAAACAAAAAAGGAAAGGAGAAAAAATTGAATATCAAAGGAAGAAATTCCCAATCCTCACGCATTGCAGATCTTTTACGCAAAGAGATCTTTTCCGGCAGCCTCAATCCGGGGGATAAGCTGGAAGGCGAATATCTGCTTGCCGATCATTTCCATGTAGGCAGACAGGTGATCCGTTCTGCAATAAAGATCCTGAAAGAAGAAAATCTGCTGCGTTCTGCAAAAGGAAGCGGAGTTTATGTCAATGACTATATCCCCCCCGTCTCCTCCGGGAAAGCTCCTGTCAGGATAGGGTATGTATATTACAATAATGTTCTCAAGGAAAACTCCTTTATTGAAAGTTATCCCCGCCTTCTGCAGCAGGCAAAGGAAAAGAACTGTGAATTATATTTCGGACTGGAAAATCATGTGGACAGTCTGCTGCAATTCTGCCGCAACTACAAACTTGACGGACTTCTTCTCGGCGGTTATATAGATAATGAACTTGTAAAGAGATTGCATGAGGAAAAGATCCTTTTTCTGCTTCTGGGCAATTACCGGCTGGATGTCCCCTGCAATATACTGGGGAAAGATGTTTTGAACAATACCAGGAACGCTGTATCCATTCTGCTGAAAAAATACCGTTTCACCAGAATCGGCGGAATTTTCAGCAATATGATCCATCTTGGTCCATTGGAAACACTGGAAGGAATAAAACTGGCGGCAGAAGAAAATAAGGTTCCTTATGAAGAAACACTGTTTCTTTCTGCGGAAGGCGGCAGCGGTTATCCGGAGATGAAAAGATTGTTCCACGCCAATGCAGTGGATTCCAATACCCTTCTCTATCTCTCCGATCAGACCTTTTCCGGTGCGGCAAGAGCCATCTTTGAAGAAAATCCCACCAAAGAAGCCCTCCCCTATCTTTTTCTGGACAAGAGTCTTTCTTCCGTTCCCTATCCGGAACTTGTGGGGTGTTTCCTTTATACAGCCAACGATATAGCAGAACACTCTCTTGATACATTTCTGGATCTGTATCACGGAAAGAAAAAACAATTCTGGCAGGGATATGCCCCCTGCCGGATCAATATTACAGAAAAAACAGATGTTAAAGGAGCAAAAGTATGAAAAAACATTTTACACTCATTGAACTTCCGGTTACTACTGCACAACGGAACTGTTTTTCAAAAATAAAAAAATACACATCCTTACGCCCGACAGGGCGCACTTCACGCTTTTTTTGCGAATGCAAAAAAAGCTCTTCACACCTTCACATCTTAACTCAATCCGCGTTTACGCTGATTGAACTATTGGTCGTCATCGCCATCATCTCCATCCTTGCAGCCATGCTGCTTCCGGCATTGAACAAAGCAAAACAGCTGGCAGGAATAACAAGCTGCAATAATAAACTTAAACAGATCGGACTGGCACTCACCCTCTATACAGACTCCTATAAAGACTGGGGCATCGGTTACAGCAAATATTATACAGGAGATCAGTACTGGTTCTGGTTTTTCTCCGAATATCCTTCAGAACCCACCCGGAAAGCCATGTTTACCGGAATCACAGCCTTTAAAACCGGTTTGAAAGGTCCTCTGGGCTGCCAATACGCATTTGATACTATGGTAAGCAGAAATTACACTCCCTCAAACAAACAGTGTACTTTCGGAGTGAATAAATATATTGCCGATCCCCGTCAGGACCATGACAGAAAAAAATATGCCTGGCATATCGATCCGGGTACCAAAAGATTTTTCAAACCGGGAACAGTCCGGCTGCCGCAGAAACTTTTCTGGGCACAATGTGCGTCAGGGCCGGATACCAATGATTATATGTTTACCCACGATCTGAAAAGTCACTCCCTGCTGTTCCTCGATCTTGCAGTAAAAACATTGCGGAGAAGTGAGTTCGGCAGACAGGGAACAGGTACTTACGGAAGACTTACAGCAAGCTGGCAGTATTATCCGGCAAGCGGATCCCCCCTGAATGTCAATTTCCCCGATTAATATATACCATAAAAAATATGAGGTCACAACTTATGAAAACAAAACTTTCTTTTATTTTCTTATTCATTCTCTTTTTTGCCATGTCCCTTGCAGGTAAAGAGATCATTTTTGCACAGAAAGGGAAAAGTATTCCGGTAATCGTCCTTCCGGGGAAAAGGATCACACAGCAGCAGAAAACAGCAAAAAAGGAATTGGAAGAATTTTTTGAAAAAGTCCTTTCCGTCAAAGTGAAAACGGCTGCTCCCTCCGGGACAGAAAAATCCTTTCAGATCATTCTTTCCGATCTTTCTCAAAAAGAAAACCTTATTCCCGCAGACATAAAAGCAAAACTGGAAAAATGTCCTTCCGGTGATGCTTTTTACTTCCGGTTGAAAGATAAATCCTTTATTATTGCAGGCAAAACGCCCCGCGCTCTTGTTTACGGAGCAAGTTACTTTATCGGGAAATATCTGGAAGTAACATTTCTCTATCCCGGCAGCCGGGGGGAAAGTTATGTAAAAAAAGACCGTATCATCATGCCGGAAAAAGTAGAGGAACTGCATAAGCCTTTCACTTTCTTCCGCATTGCAGCCTATACGGGACACGATAAAAAAGATGTCCCATGGAAACCGGAGGATATGCTTAAATGGCAGTATAGAAATCTGCTTCTGCCCCTCCCCCGGGGTGGTAAACAAGCGAAAGAATATGCCTTTATCGCCCATAAGGAACTTCCCGGAAGCGGGCACATAACCCTTTGTGCCGCTGTTCCGTCCAGACTTTATGAGAGTCACCCGGAATATTTCCCTTTGATCGACGGCAAAAGAGTAAAATGCAGCTGTTTCAGTAAGATTACAAAAAAAGGACAGAAACTTCCCTGGGTGCAGAGATGTGTTTCCAATATTGAAGTAAAGAAACTTGTAACAGAGCATATTCTTTCCGTAGTGAAAAAAAATCCCTCCGGCACTTTCGGGATCTCCTGTGCCGATGTGATCAAAAGCTGGTGTCAGTGTGAAAATTGTAAAAAATACGGTACGCTCAATGGGAAATTTGCTACTTCCCACCTTTTCCACAAGTTTTTCCGGGAAGTTACAGCGGAAGTTTTGAAAAAAGTACCGGAAGCAAAATTATGGATCTATATTTATTCCGATTACCGGGATATCCCCAATGATCCTTCTTTCAAATATGATGAAAGAGTTGCCGCTATTTACTACGCTCACGGCAGATGTATCGCCCATCCTGTCAATGATAAGAAGTGCTCCATCAATCCCCCTTATTACAAAAAGTATCAGCAATGGAGCAAAGTCTTTTCCAGAGTGGGGCTTTGTGATTATTACGGAAACGCCAATACCCCCTACTGCCCCCACGAATATAATTTTGCCTCCGATATGCCTGTAAGGATCCGGCACAATGACTGGGGGGAAAGAGAACATATCACGGCAAAACGTTTTTTCCATAACAGTCTTTTCTATCTTGTGAAAGCAAAATTGTGGTGGGAAGGAAATATGGATGTGGAAAAATATATTGAAGAAGTCTTCCACCGTTATTACGGAAAAAGTGCCGCCCCCATGCTGAAATTCCAGAAGATGAAAAAATCCCTTTGGGAAAATGCTCCCGGTCATGCCTGGTATCCCGGACCCGAACGGGGGGCATACTGCCTGCTCCTTCCGGAAAACCAGAAGAAAATGGAACGATATCTTGCGGAAGCAGAAAAACTTGCCGGAAACGATCCTCTTCTTCTTGCAAGGATCAGAATGGAAAAAGAAGCCTTCAAACTTTATTGGGTGAAGGCGGCAGAAAATGCAAGGAAATCCCATTCTGCCGAGCGGCTCATTCCTGCCCTTCCGGCAGATAAAAATATGAAGATCGACGGTGTGCTTGATGAACCCCAATGGAAAAAAGTGGGTGTTGTCAATAACTTTATCAGTCCCTATACAGGTAATAAACTATCAGAAGAAACCTCTTTGCGGGTACTCTATGATAGAAAATATTTCTACATAAGCGTTGAGTGTATGAATGATAAAGCCTGGACAAAACTTCTGGCAAAGGAAAAAAGAAATGATGTAAGCAGTATCTGTGATGATGACAGTGTGGAGATCTTCCTGGGGGAAAGTTCCACCGGGGAATATTACCAGTTTATCATCAATACATTGGGGAAAATGTATGACGCAAAGATGCTGGACAGCTCTTTCAATACGGGAAGCAAAGTTGCCGTGAAAGTCTGTGATGACCGCTATATCGTGGAACTTGCCGTCCCCGTGGAAATGACCGGATTCAAGGAGATCAGAAACGGTCAGAGATGGAAGATCCATGTATGGAGAAACATCCGAAATCTTCAGGCACCCGCCACCGTTGACCGGGGCGGCATCGACGGGAAACGCCCCCACAGTCTCCCTTCATACCGTACACTAACCATAAGCGGAAAGGAAACTCTGAAAAACAGTGATTTCCGCCTTATGGACAAAAAAGGCGGTCTTGCTTCATGGAGAGTTACCACAAAGAAAAATTTTGCTTTATTGCAGAAAAAAAACGGCAGTGAAACAAAAAATATCGTTCAACTTAAAGGATGCAAGATCTATCAGAGGATGAATCTTTCCGATACCGGACATCATACGCTTAAAACCAATCCCCCCTGCCGTATTCAGGTGACCATTTCCGCCTCCGGTAAAGGTGTACTGGAACTGATCCCTTCCACCGGGATCCCCGGCGATCCCCGGAAACCTTTCCACCGCAACTGGAAAAAGATGACAAGCGTTCTTACAGAAAAAGTCAGGGAACATGTATTTACCTTTGATCTGGAAAAAGGGGAGGAAGGCTATATCTTCGTGGGAGCAGGCAATGCGCAAATCCACTGGGTTTCCGCTGTAAAGATCCCGGCAGAAAAATAATACGGCAGGCGGAAAAACGCTCATTTAGCTCAGCCTAATTGACAAAATCCCCATGAAATGCTATATTAAAGGCATACAGAAACAGGTATACAAAAGGGGGGAATATATGGAAAGAAAAAGTTTTACAGTCACAGGAATGCGTTGTGCCGGATGTGCATCCAATCTGGAAAAAAGAGCAGGAAAACTTCCCGGTGTCATTTCCGCAAAGGTGGATCTTGCAGAAAATACTCTTCTTGTGGAATATAGTGGAGAAGATATTGCAGGAAAGGATCTTTCTGCCAATGTTCTGGAATGTATCTCTTCCCTGGGATTTTCCGGCAGCGAAATAAAAACAGAACATGAAGAAATGCAAACTCTTCAGAAGGAAAACAGTTCTTCCTCCTGTTCTCTTCTGCAATTCATCATCTCCTGCCTGTTCTCTCTGTTTCTCTTTTACAGTGCCATGTACAAAAGTTTTTCCCTGCCCTATTTTGAAGTATCCGCTGCGGCAAATGCTTTTATACAGTGTATTCTGCTTCTGCCTGTTCTTTACTGCGGAAGAGCCTTTTATATTTTCGGATTCCGTACCTTACTGCGTTTTGTACCCAATATGGATTCATTGATCGCCCTGTGTACCTCCTCCGCCGTAATATACAGTTTTTATCTTCTGTTTACCGGAAGTCCCGGAAAACTTTACTTTGACTCTGCCGCCATGATCCTTACTTTTATCATGCTGGGAAAATTTCTGGAGGAACGCTGCAAGGGCAAAGCCTCCAAAGCAGTACGGGAATTGATGAAACTCACCCCGGAAACAGCTCATATCGTGAAAAAAGACGGAAAAGAATATGTGGTAAAAGTTACGGAACTTGTAAAAGGGGATATTGTAAAAGTGCGTCCCGGAGAAAGAGTTCCTGCTGACGGAAAAATCCTTTCCGGAAGTACGCTTGTAGATGAATCCATGCTTACAGGAGAAAGCATCCCTGTGGAAAAAGGGGAAAATTCCTCTGTCACAGGAGGGACAGTAAATAAAACGGGCGTCTTTCTTCTTACTGTGGAAAAAACCGGAAAAGATACCGTTGTTGCCGGGATCATCCGCATGATGCAGAATGCAAGAAACAGTCGTCCCCCCATCGCCAGACCTGCCGACATCGTTTCCGGATATTTTGTCTGGGGCGTCATCCTTATTGCCTGTATCACATTTTCCGTCTGGTATTTTGCAGTCGGAACCCCTTTTGCCAGAGCATTGGAATTTACCCTTGCCGTCCTTGTGATCGCCTGTCCCTGTGCATTGGGACTTGCCACCCCCATAGCCCTTATAACCGCTGTGGGAAGAGGGGCAAAAATGGGAATACTTTTCAAAAGCGGGGAAGTTTTTGAAAAGGCTGCCGGGATCAATTACGCTGTTTTTGATAAAACAGGAACACTGACACAGGGGGTTCCTTCCTTTTCCGCCATGGAAATACGGAAAGATTCCGGATATACGGAAAATGAGCTTCTCTCCTTTGCCGCCTCTGCGGAAAAAAATTCCGAACACAGTATCGGAAAAGCCATTGTACATGAAGCGGATACAAGAGAACTGCCGTTGTACGGAACGGAACAATTTAAAGCCCTTCCCGGTTACGGACTCAAATGTACCGTTCAGGGCCATTCCCTCCTTATGGGAAATGCCGCATTGATGAAGGAAAACAATATTGATATAAACGGTTTTGATCCCGTATGCAGCAATACACTTGTTTATGTTGCCCTGAACAACAGATGTTCTGCCCTTATCCATATTACTGATCCGGTAAAGGAAAATGCTTCTGAAGCCATAGAAACTCTTGAAAAAATGAAAATAAAGACCTGTATGCTTACAGGGGATCATTATGCAAGTGCAAAGGAGACGGCGGAAAAACTTTCCATTACCGATTTTCATGCGGATCTTCTGCCGGAAGATAAACTTTCCGTCCTTCAGAAGATGCAGGCGGAAGGCTGGAAAGTAGTCATGACCGGTGACGGAATCAATGATGCACCATCCCTCGCCCTGGCAGATGTGGGGATCGCCATCTCTTCCGGAACGGATGTTGCCATTGAAAGTGCTGATATCGTGCTGATGAGAAATGATCTGCGGGGTGTTCCGGCGGCACTGGCATTAAGCAATGCAACCATGCGGATCATTAAAGAAAATCTTTTCTGGGCATTTATTTACAATATTGTCTGTATTCCTCTTGCCGCCGGAGTTTTCTATCCGCTTTTCGGCTGGTCACTCAACCCGGCATTTGCTTCTCTTGCCATGGCATTCAGTTCCGTTTCTGTGGTAAGCAATGCTCTGAGGCTGAGAAAATTCCAGGCAAAATAAAAGGGGTATGAAAAAGGCTGCCGGACTCTTTGCAAATCACATAGTCAGACAGCCTTCCGGATAAAGAAAGAAATTCTTTACTCTACAGGATAGAGCATTTTTCCTTCTTTGTACTTATACCCGGGCATAAGGTAATTTACAGAAAGCGGACGGCTCTCTTTACCGAAGTCCTCTGCGGCAGTCACGTCAAAAAGATATTCCGTTTCCGGCAGAAGCACTTCTCCGGGAAGTTTCATAACCATCTGCGTACCCTGATTTTCTCTGATACGGTAGAAGGGGGCAATATACTTATATTCTCCTTTATCCGTGAAAATTCCGCTTTCAGGATCTTTTTCACGGATCCGCAGAATATAGCTGTGTACATGATCCGGGTGGGAGGCATGATCAAAAACCAGATACAGGAAACCGAAATCCGGCCGTATCCACAGTTTGGTTTCTTCCGCAAAAACAGGAGCAACTGCCTTTTCCTTACGATTTTCAAAAGTATAGGGGGCATTGTTTTTCTCAAAAGGAAGGGGAATATTCCAGACATTTTCCTTTTTGATCTCCCTGCCGTCCTCCGCATGGTATCTGTGTACAAGAATATGACTGGAAGACAGTTCCATCACCATAAACTGCAATCCTTCCCTTGCATAAGGCAGAATACCGTTACAACTGTTGTAATATCCCTCATCGGAAGAACATACATAACTCAAGGTGGAAGTTGTGATTGCTGTAAATTCCCCCTGCCAGATGGCACGCTCATTTTCCAATGGATCATGGGTATGACCGGAGAAAGAAACGACCTGCGGGTATTGATCAAGAAGTTCCCTCAATTCCCGGCTTCCGGAACTGCGATAACTTCCCACCATTGTTTCCGCAGGCGGGAAATGGGTAAGCAGGAAGATGGGCTTTTTATCATCCCTTGCAACAGCCTTATCCAATTCCGCTTCCAGTTTTTCCAGAAGATCTTTACTGTAGGAAGGAGCCTTTTCATCCACAAGGGAGAGAAAGTCATAACCGTTAAAAACGATATGCAGGGGATTATCCCCCTTCTGGGAAACGATGCGGCTTATTGCCTCATGGTGCTTCATGGAACTTGCCCTGTCTCTGGTGGTCCAGAATTCATGATTTCCCGTACAGAAGATTTCCGGGATCTCTCTTCCCGGAAAATATCTCTCCTTCATGGCAATATACTTGTGAAAAACTTCCAGCTCCGTATTGTTGGCAAGATCCCCCACATGGAACAGAAAGTCGATATCCATGCCGGAGAGCATGGCAAAGGCTTTGGACAGATTGCGTTCCCCCCAGTCCTGAGAGTATGTATTCATCTGCACATCGCTGATGATCCCTATACGCATAACACGTTTTTCTGCGTTCATTGGCATCTCCGCTGTCTTTTACCGAACCTCTTTGACTTCCCCGGTAAGGCGGGATTCTTCCGCAAGGAAGCACATAAGATGGGATTCCAGAGTTTCATCTGCTCCGGAAATGATGCTGCTGCGGTCGCCGGTAGCCACTGCTTTAAGGAAGGCTGCCATTACACCGCCATCTCCGCCGCCGTGACCGGAAGTGATACTGCCGTCATTGACCACATTGGTATCCACAGTACGTTTTTCCCCGGTAAGGAAGTTGGTGATATGGATAAGAGTACTGTCGGTAAGAATAGAACCTTTTGTACCGAAGATGCGTGTCTGACGACCGCTTTCGTTACAGAAAGCAGTCATCACCATCTGGGCGGTGGTACCGTCTTCAAAGGTCATATTGACAACCTGGTTATCCACTACATCGTTATCACATTTGTAAATACATCTTCCGTAGGGACCTTCTTTCAGGGCTTTCACCACGCCTGCGGGAGTCACATCGTTGGTGATCACATTTGTGGGCCAGCCGCACTGTCCTTTTGCCACTCTGTCTCTCAAATAGATCTTCAAAGCGGAATAGGGACACAGATTTTCGATCTCCGCAGGACAATCGGTACAGCGGTCGGCTGCTCCGGCAGGCTGTTTTTCAGCCCGGAACTCATAAAGAGAACCGAAAGAATGGATCTTGCTGCATTTTTTTGCCATGACATGACTCAACCAGTCCACATCGTGACAGGATTTGGCAAGGAGCATGAAACAGGTTTCTTTGGAATTTCTCCAGTTTCCACGCACGAAAGAGTGACACTGGTGCCAATGGCCCACAGGTTCAAGATGCTGGATGGATACGATATCGCCGATAACCCCGTCTTCCAGAAGTTTTTTAAGCTGTCTGGTATACTGGGTATAACGCATCACATGGCAGACGGCAAAAATCACACCTTTTTCTTTGACCTTTGCCACGATCCTGCGGCAGGCATCCAGAGTGGGAGCAATGGGTTTTTCCAGAAGGATGTGGTAACCTTTATCGGCAAAAGCGATAGCAGGAGCTTCATGCAGATCGTCCAGAGTACAGATAAGGACGGCATCGGCAAATTTGGGAAGGGCAGCAATTTCCTCCCAGCTTCTGTAACGTCTTTCTTCAGGGATATTGTGGTCATCAGCCACCTGATCGCGGTGGAAATCCCGGGGTTCGGCAACAGCAACGATCCTGGCCTGTTCAGGGAAATTTTTTACATACTGGGCATAAGAGGTTCCTCTTCCGCCGCAGCCGATAATAATGATTTCAGGTACTTTTTTGTCCATTTTTTCTCCTTTTTCTACAAAATGAATGATTCAGTTACTTTAGCACAGAGAGAAAAAATATCAACCTTCCGGCATGATTTTTCAGAGAAAAAAGACATCCGGCGGAAAAAAAGAGGCTGCTGAAGCGAAAAACAGGAAAAAAATCCTTGAAATATACTCATTATTATGGTAAATTAGTTGCAGATTGTTTAAATTTACAAAATAAAAGGAGAAAATATGTCCGAAACACGATTGATCTTGAGTGGCGATGAAGCCATTGCCGCAGGTGCTTTCGCCGCAGGCGTGAAACTTGGTGCCGGTTATCCCGGTACCCCTTCCACTGAAATTCTTGAACATTTTTCCAAACTGGGCGGTAAAGCACAGTGGGCGCCCAATGAGAAAGTGGCTCTGGAAGTTGCTTCCGGTGTTTCTTTCGGCGGAGGCAGAACGATCGTGACTATGAAACATGTGGGTCTGAACGTTGCAGCCGACCCCCTGTTCACTCTTGCCTATACGGGAGCCAAAGGCGGACTTGTGATCGTTTCCGCGGATGATCCGGGTATGGCATCCAGTCAGAACGAACAGGATAACAGACTTTATGCCGCCTCCGCCCACCTTCCCATGCTGGAACCTGCCGACAGTCAGGAAGCATACGATCTTACCATCAAGGCTTTTGAGATCTCCGAACAGTTCTCCATTCCCGTCCTTCTGCGTGTGACAACCAGAGTATGTCACTCCCAGGGGATCGTAGATTGTCACAAGACTCCGGAAGCTCCGAAAGTATGCCATTATGAAAAAGATGTGAAAAATCACTGCATGGTTCCGGCATTTGCCAAACCCGCCCATGTAAAACTGGAACAGAAGATGAAAGATCTTGCTGCATGGAACGCCTCCTCCGGTCTGATCCAGACCTTCGGGGATGAAAAGGCGGAACTGGGCATTATTACCTCCGGAGCTGCCTTCCAGCACTCCATGGAAGCCGCCCCTGAGGCAAAGATCCTGAAACTTGCCATGACCTGGCCCCTCCCCTATGAAAAGATCGCTGAATTTGCAAAAACCTGCAAAAGAGTTGTGGCTGTGGAAGAAGGGGAAAAATTCCTTGCGGAAAAACTGCGTGCCAACGGCATTGCCGTGGAAGCGAAAAAAGATATTTTCCTTTTCGGCGAACTGAATGTTTCCAAAGTAAAGAAACTTATTGCCGGAGATGATACTCCTGAAGAACCCGCAAAACCCGGCAGACCCCCTGCCCTCTGCCCCGGCTGTCCCCACAGAGCAACCTTTACCGTTCTGAGGGATATGGGCTGCATTGTAGCCGGTGACATCGGCTGTTACTCTCTGGGGCTGATGCCTCCCTTCTCCGCCCTTGATACCATTGTCTGCATGGGAGCAAGTATCGGAACCGGACTTGGCTTGCGTCACACTCTTCCGGAAGAAGAGGCAAGAAAAGTTGTAAGTGTCATCGGCGACAGCACCTTCTTCCACAGTGGTCTTACCGGACTTGTGGAAATGGCATACAACCGTCCCGCTACCGGACACGTTGTCATCATCCTTGACAACTCCACTACAGCTATGACAGGCTTGCAGGAAAATCCTGCCACAGGCCGCCATCTGGATATGAGTACAGCACCCAAAGTGGATCTGGAAAGTATCTGCAAAGGTGCAGGAATGGAATTTGTGGAAGTTGTCAATACCACCACTGAACCGGAAAAATTCACAGAAATGTTGAAAACCCACCTTGCAGAAAACCGTATCGGTGTCATCATTGCCCGCCGTCCCTGTATCCTCCAGGTGAAAAAACTTGCAAAAGCGGCAAAAGCATAAGGAAGAAAGGAAAATAATTATGGAAAATAACAAACTTACCAACGTCCTTTTTGCCGGGATCGGCGGACAGGGGATCATCAAAGCTTCCGATATGCTTACCATTGCGGCATTCCGCATGGGATTTGATGTAAAGAAAAGTGAACTGCACGGCATGAGCCAGAGAGGCGGTTCCGTTTCCAGTGACGTGAGATTCGGTAAAAAAGTATACAGTCCCATGATACCGGAAGGGGAAGCGGATTATCTTATTGCCGTTTCTGAAGATCAGATCGAAGTATGTGAAAAAATGGCAAATGCCGATACGGTCATCATCAAGCCTTCTGATTTTCCGGAAGAGATCGCATCCTCCAAAATGCTGAATATTGCCATGCTGGGCAAACTCAATAAATATCTCAAATTTCCCCGTACGCTCTGGGAAGAACTTATCCGGGAATCTTTCAAAGGGGAAGTTGCAGAAGCCAATATCAAGGCTTTTGCCGATGCAGAGGAAAACTGATACCCACATTTAACGTACATATAATGTAAAAGGATCTGAAAAAAAATGTCAACAGTAATAAAAGGTGTCCCTGCTCCCGGTTACAATCCGGTGAGTGCCAGTGATTACATTCCACTTGAGAAAATGCGGGAGATCCAGCTGGAACGATTTATAAAAGTAGTGAAAAATGCCTACGAAAACGTTCCCCTTTACCGTCAGAGACTGGATGAAGCCAATTTTGACGTCAATTCTTTTAAAAGTCTGGATGATGTCAAGCGGCTCCCCTTTACCAAAAAAGTGGATTTGCGTGACACCTACCCCTACGGACTTTTTGCCAGACCTCTCAAAGATATCGTCCGCCTTCACGCTTCCAGCGGAACAACAGGCAAACCCATTGTGGTAGCTTATACCAAAGAAGACCTTGCAGTGTGGCAGCAGACTATGTGCAGATCTCTCGCCGGTGTAGGTATGAGTTCAGAGGATGTGGTGCAGAACTCCTATGGGTACGGCCTTTTCACAGGCGGGCTGGGAGCGCACTACGGTGCGGAAGGACTGGGAGCCACCGTCATTCCCACTTCCGGAGGCAATACCGCAAGACAGCTCATGCTTATGCGGGATTTCGGCGTAACTGCCATTACCTGTACCCCCAGTTACTTCATCCATCTGATTGATGAAGCCGGCAAAATGGGGATCGATCTGCGTACACTTCCCATCAGAAGAGGGGTATTCGGAGCAGAACCCTGGACAGAAGGCATGCGCCGTTACATCGAAGAAGCCGCCGGGATCAAAGCATACGATATTTACGGACTTTCCGAAATCACAGGCCCGGGCGTGGGATGCGAATGTGAATATCAGAACGGTCTGCACATCTTTGAAGATCACTATTACCCCGAGATCATCGACCCTGAAACTCTGGAAGTATTGCCTGACGGGGAAGAAGGGGAACTTGTTCTTACAACATTGTCCAAAGATGCCATGCCCATGATCCGTTACCGGACAAGGGACATCACAAGTATCGTGACAGAAAAATGTCCCTGCGGCAGAACCATCCGCAGGATCGCAAGGATCGGCAGAAGAAGCGATGATATGTTTATCATCCGCGGAGTAAATGTATTCCCCTCCCAGATCGAAACAGCCATCCTTAATGCGGAAAAGTGCCTTCCCAACTACCAGATCGTCCTTACCCGGACAAAAGGTCTGGACAATATGGAAGTACAGATCGAACTCACCCCGGAGATGTTCAGCGACAAAGTAAGTGCCATGGAAGAACTTACCATCAAGTTCTCCAAAGCCATCGAAAAGATCATCAATATCCGTGCAGCTGTCCGTCTTATGCCCCCCAATTCCATTCCCAGAAGTGAGGGCAAGGCAAAACGCGTAGTGGATAAACGGGAACTTGGCAAATAATACAACCGGAAACGTTCAACAATAAAAAGGAGTAGAAAAATGAAATTTATCCAGCTTTCTATTTTTATCGGTCACAACAGTCCCGGAGCATTGAACGATGCCTGTCAGGTTCTTGCAGAAGCAAATATTGATCTTTCCACCCTTACTCTTGCCGATACAAAGGAATTCGGTATTCTCCGCCTCATCACAAAGGACTGGGAAAAAGCTAAAATTCTCCTGAGTAAAGCCGGTTTCATGGTTCAGACAACGGAAGTTGTCGCACTGCTTGTGGATCACAAACCCGGCGGAATGTGCGGCATATTGGATACTCTTGCAAAAAACAATATCAATGTGGAATATCTCTACGCATTTGCCACCCCTATTGCGGGGAATGCAGTTGTGGTCTTCCGCTTTGACAATCCCGACGAAGCCATTGCAAAACTTACGGAAAAGGGTACTGACTGCATCCGTTTTGTTTCCCCCGGCAAGATTTTCGGGACAGAACAGGCATAAATCATAACAACACCAGTAAATAAAAGGATATAAAATGTCATTTCTCGGTGAAAAATATCTTCTGGGCAGCGAAACAGCTCTTGCCCTTTTTGAAACAGTGAAAAACCTCCCGGTTGTGGACGTACACAACCATGCAAATGTGGCAGAAATCGCTGCCAATGAAAATTACAAAGACCTGTGGCAGGTATGTGCGGCAACCGACCATTATGTATGGGAAATGTTGCGTAAACGTTCTGTTCCGGAAGAACTTATTACCGGAAAGAATGTTTCCAACAAGGAAAAATTCATGGCTCTTGCCAAAGTCTTTCCGGAATTTATCGGCAATCCTGTGTACGAATGGGTCCACCTGGATCTCCGCAGAGGTCTGGGCATGAAAGATGCCATTCTTAATGAAGAGAGTGCGGAAAGCATCTGGGAAGAATCCCTCAA
This sequence comes from Victivallales bacterium, assembly GCA_045612485.1. Classification (GTDB taxonomy): domain Bacteria; phylum Verrucomicrobiota; class Lentisphaeria; order Victivallales; family UBA1829; genus RGIG5327. The sequence continues at coordinate 36,432 of JAZKZE010000127.1, forward strand.
GATCCTTGCCACCGACAATAAACGCCCCCAGGGACTGGTAAAGGAACAGAATATTGAGTTGATGTGCTCTACCGACGATCCCATAGATCTTCTCGGAGAACATAAAGAAGCCAACGCCGCTTTCGGCAGAACCGTCATCCGTCCCACCTGGAGACCGGACAAGGCTGTAAATATTTTTGCCGCAAGCTGGAACGAATACATCGGGAAACTGGAAAAGCGTTTCAATGCTTCCATCAATTCTGTAGATGAACTTGTGGAAGTATTGAAAGCCTCCCATAAATACTTTGAAGAAAATGGTGCGGTAGCCTCCGACCACGGGATCGAATATCCCCTTTCCGGCGATGCCACAAAAGAACAGGCAGAAAGTGCCTTCAAGAAGGCAAGAAGCGGTAAAGCCCTCACCAGAGCAGAGATCGACGACTATATGTCCTATATTTCTGTGAAGATCGCTGAAATGGATGCGGAAGCCAACTGGGTATTCCAGATGCATATCGGGGCTGTCCGTGACATCAGAAGCTCTCTCTTCAATACACTGGGTCCGGACTCCGGAGGAGATGTATCCGACCACATGGTCAATATCGTTGCCCCCCTGGGCAGATTCCTTGACAAACTGGACGGTAAACTCAAAGTTGTCCTCTATTGCCTGGATCCCCACCATCAGAGTGACCTTGCCACCGTAGCCCGTGCATTCGGAGCAAAAGTGCGTCTGGGTTCCGCCTGGTGGCTCAATGATACCCCCATCGGTATGAGAAGACAGCTGGAGTATATCGGAAGCGTGGATCTTCTCTACAACTTTGCCGGTATGGTCTCCGATTCCCGGAAGATCCTTTCCTATTCTTCCCGTTTTGAAATGTTCCGCAGAGTGCTTGCTGATGTAGTTGCCCAGCACGTACTGCGTGGACAATTCCCCGCCTCTGCCGCTGAAAAACTCATGCGTCAGATGTGCTATGACGGTCCGAAAGAATTCTACGGTATTTAATCAGGATATAAAAAAGATAAAACCATTTTCTGCGGGACAATTTTGTCAAATTACCGCAAAACAACCTAAAGGAGTGAAAAATGGAAATCATCATCATGAAAACAGCCGAACAGGCTGAAAAACTTGCCGCCCGGATCATCGCAGACGCCCTGATCGAAAAACCCAATCTGACTCTCGGTCTTGCTACCGGTGCCACCATGGAAAACCTCTATCACAAACTTGCTGAAATGAATCAGAAAGGTGAACTGGATTTCTCTCTGTGCAAGACCTTCAATCTGGACGAATATGTGGGACTTCCTGCTGAAGACCGCAACTCCTACCGTTATTACATGAACTATCATCTTTTCGACCGTATCAATATTGATAAACGCAATACCCATCTGGAAAACGGCGTTGCCGAAGATCTGGAATTTGAATGTGCCGAATATGAAAGACTCATGGAAGAAGCAGGCGGCGTTGACCTTCAGCTTCTGGGGATCGGTCTTTCCGGTCACATTGGCTTCAATGAACCCACCTCCTCCTTCTCCTCCCGTACCAGAGCCGTGAACCTCACCCCTGTCACCATGGCACAGAACGGTCCCTATTTCGATCCTGCCAAAGGCGAAAAGATGCCCAACCGTGCCCTTACTATGGGTGTGGGTACTGTCCTTGATGCAAAACGTCTTCTCATGCTTGTTACCGGTGAAAGAAAAGCTGACATCATCTCCAAGGCCCTGGAAGGCCCCATGACCAGCATGATCTCCGGTTCTGCGATTCAGCTGCATCCTGACTGTGTGGTCATCCTGGATGAAGCTGCCGCAGCCAAACTGCAGCTTAAGGATTACTACTATCACGCATTCAAAAACGATCCCAAATGGGCAGACTATCAGAACATCTGATATAAGTTTTTGAAAAGTTTCTGATCAGAAGCACGAAAGGTCTGTTGCAGCCACTCCTGCATCAGACCTTTTTTATATCCTTATACGGAAAAAGACCTGCCGTCAAATAAAATTATCTGACGGCAGGTCCGGTCATTTTGTATACAGGAAATCCCTCTTTTTAAGAGATCATCAATGCCAATATTCCGGCATCGTTGGAAAGAGTGTACTTCTTACCGTTGTAATCCAGAGATTCTCCAACCGCAAGTGAACCGCAATCCACACCAGCATTTGTGCCATCAACTCCCCACAGGGATCGCCTTTGCCGGAAATAATGTTTACTATTCAAAAATAAATAAACCGAAATCAGCAGGCCAATGGAATGTTTCCATCTTCTTCCAGGTCAAGCCCGTTGTATTGCTTGTTCCCTGAGCACATTTCATAAATGCCCCTGTCCAGATCTGACCGGAAAGCGGCAGGGAAATATGATTCCTTTTTACAAAAATTTCAGCAGGAATACAAAATCCTAAAAACCATCGGGTATCTTCTTTGATCTCAGAAGAAATAACCCCTTTCAACGTATGGTACCGCTGTATGCTTTTCAACTCCTTTTCCGTAAGCGGATCAAAAAGTCTTCTCCAATAATCTTCCATCTCCCAGCATAACAGTTTTCCAATACAGTTAAACTCAAAATTATAGTAAGACCCCCTCCCCTGCGGCCGGAGAAAGATTTCCACACAGGAATCCAGACAGGTAGCACCTTGATCTTTTGTACATACTGCCTTTACATATTTATCATCCACTTTAAAAAGTCCGTAAATATTTTTACCATCGTGCAGCATTTTTACAGAAACCTTTGAACAGAATGTATTTTCATCAGCTCCGGCCTTAAATCGTTTTACAGCAAGTTCCGCCGTATTTGCCTTCCCCCATACGTCTCCATCCCAGGGGGAAGAAAGAAAATCTTCTGCATTGGTCTTCCGTATGATATATGCCTGCGGTTCATTAAATTTTTCAGGTGTTACGACCCGAACATTGAAAGAATCCAATTTTCTGCCTTTACTGTCCACACTTTCCGCAACAAGTCTTTTCCATTTCTTTTTCAAAGGAAGTTTTTCCGCCGTTTTATCCTCTTTACCGATAAAAGACGCCCATATCCCCCAGGGATATTTTTCTGTCGGGCCTCTGCCGAGATGAAGGGCGGGAATTACAAATTCAAAAAATGTATAACCATTCTTTTCCACTTTCTTCACAGGAAAATTGTTACAGAATCCTTCCGGAATTCCTGCCCCATACAAAATTTCAGGATCTCTTGTAAGTGCATCCACATTGCCTTTCTGATCCAGGGTAACTTCAAAATGACTGAAAAACGGCGTATTGACGGCAAAAAGAAATTTCTTTCCTTCCGGAATTTGATTTTTACATTTCAGAAGGACAAACAGTTCTTTCCGGCTCTCTGTTACGGCAAAAAATACCTGTGTATCTTCGGTGATCTTCCATGCTTTTTTCTTATATTTTTTCTCATCAGCATCAACAATACTGCCATTGGGTAAAATAGAACATTGCTGATACTCACCTTCCGGCGTAACAAGCATCTGGCGGGACAGCTGCGGCAGATATTGTTCCAGAAGTTCTATTCTATCCAGGATCTCTTTTCTGCCGCAAGCCCGATTCTTTGCTCCGGCAAGTATGGAAGCAAATCTTGCCAAATCTTTATTGTTTACAAAATGATCCTTTTCTACCATAGCCCGCGATTGTCTCCTTTCCCATACTGATGCGGCAAATTTATAAAAAGCAAACATTTCCGGGGCTGCTTCCCCATACATATTGCGGCAATATTCTTCCAATATTTTTTCCACACAACTATTGGTATCCCATAATAATTTACTGTTGATATAGATCATCAGCGACCGTAACGGCAGATCCTGCAGGGAAGTTTTTTCTTTCCCTGAAGAAAGAAGCATCTGGAAACCGGAAAAATATTTCTGCTGCTTTTTACGGATTTCCGGCAGGACATGTAAAGGATACTCAAAATATTTTATACTTTCTTCCATATCCGGTATATGCCAGAACTCCCGGTGAATAAATTTTTTACCATTCTTCCGCAAAATTCTTTCCGATTGCTGAAACAATCTTCTTTGCAAATGGGGACGCAGATAATAAGCAGGAGCATTTCCTGCCAAAAAATTTTTCTGTACTTCTTTTTCAATAACGGAACTACCGGCTCTCAAATGTTTCAGCCACAGAAAAGTTTCCTTATCAAAATTTTCCCCGTTGGCATATAAATATTCCCGGACAGCATAACTGCTTTCCTTTGTGATCCGTCCTTCAGGGAGTTTCAGAGTATTTTTTCTTTCCGGAAGGAAAGTATTTTCCATGCCCGGAGCATAGAACCGGATCCCCAGCATTTCCAGAAAAGCATTTACTGCATAAAATATTCCGGGATCATCGGAAGAGGCAAGTTTAAGTTCCCGGTGTGGAATACAGGATCCTTCAAAGGGAAAAAGAGTTTTTTCTTTTTTTCCGGCAGGAGAAAAATTTTCTTTCTTCTGCCGTTTGATAAAAGAGGGTCCATTTAGAATAATGTACTCTTTTCCAATGACAATATCAAAGGCACTTTTCCGGAAGGAAGGCATTTTGTAAGACAATGCTTTTGTATAAATGCTTTCCCCCATAAAAATCTTTACCGGAAACTTTTCTGTCGGTTTTTCCGTAACAGTAAACTCTTTTCCGGTAAGAAGGAAGAGATATTTCTGCAATTCCCCGGCGGCAAGTTTTTTTACCGGATCACCGGGATCATCACAAAGGATCTCCGCTTTTACGATTCCATCCTTTATCAAATCAAGGGCGGATACCGCAGGAGAAAGGAATATACAGCAAATCAAAAGAATAAGTAAAGAAAAATTGTTAAGCATATATCCCTCCCCCGGTAAAGAGCTTCAGATCTTTATATTTTACTTTGCACCTTTCTGCCAAACATCACTTGACCCGCAGAAATAATTTCTTCCGGGAGTAAAATCATCATAAGCAGAAAAATATGCAAAAAGTGTCCCTTCAGGCAATACGGCGGAAATCATATCTTTTTCCACCTTTGCCGGAAGGGTTTCCCACTTTTTAAGACCTTTATCCTTTGTGATACACAGAACAGCCTTTTTGATCCCTTTGCCGCTGTTCAGCACTTTGGTGGAAAGGATATTTCCATTGAGCAGAGCTTTATCCAGCTTCGGAAGGGCTTTTTCCCCTTTGAGCATCATATCTGCAATCCTCTTTGTCACCCCGAAAGAAAAACCGATCGTATCAACAGGAAGATTTACAACAATGCTTTTATTTTGCAAAGAAGCACATTCTCTGAATGCCGTCTGAAGTCCGGGAAGAGCGCAGTTGGCAGGATCGTTGGCTTTCACAACCCAGAACATGGGTACCTTGGAGGCATGGAGAAATCTTCCATTGAAAATGCTGCCGCTTTTCAGATTGCATGCTCCATAGTAGATATTCAATCCGAATTTATATCTGGGGTCAGCCCCTGCAAGCAGATTGCCGTAAAAATTGGCAAGAGCGATAAAGCCGGTCTTTTCCTTATCGATCCCCGGATAGGAACGCAATACGCTGTGGGCGAGGATGTAGTTGGATACACATTTTACCGCACCGGGGAACTTCTGGATTTTCCCTGCAGGAACGATCATTACAGCATAGCCGTATGAATTCCAGATCTTTGCATACTTTTCACCGGCAGTAAGAAGCATGACCGCCGGAAAACCTTTTTCCGGAGCAGGTGTGGAAGGAAGGCTTATAAGAGCTTTCACCTGCCCTTTTTTTCCGTCAAAAGCATATCCTTCAAAGGAGATGGCAGTCATATTTTCATATCCTTTGATCTTACCGGAGAGGGGTTTATAAGAGGGGGCTTTTTCCAAATCCGCCGTCTTCCAGTATTTTGCAGGATTTTCCCGCTGGGCGGAAAGAATAAAGGCGGCGGAAACTGCGAAAAGGGTCAAAAGAATCTTTTTCATAAAATATTTCTCCTGATATCAAAGGGTTTGTTTTTTGCTTTTTACTTCAATAATGCGGCATTTTCCTGCGGGGACTTTTACTTTGATCACATTCCCTTTGAAAGAGCCGCCTTCCACGATCTCCCGTACAGAAAGGGGAGCCATCTTTGTAAGATCGATGGTTACAACTGTATCAGCTTTATTGTCGATCTTCTGGGGAGTAAGCCCCGTTTTATAAACGCCTTTATTATTGATAAGATAGATCCACCAACCGTCTTTGCGTTTATTGAACCCGTACTGGATATCCCCAGTAACTTTGGCGGGAACCACTTCAGAAGAAAGTTTATCCAGCAGGAATTTTATGTAGGGGAAAGCACGTTTTCCGGCAACAGTCTGCCGCATCACATCATCTGCGGAATCTTCAGAAGAATCATCATAAGCGGGAACAAGATAATGGGGTGCACCCACAATTACGGAGCCTTTACCATATTTGTTTACAGTAAATACAGGAAGTTTATTTTCATCCGCCAGAATGATCTTTGCCGTTGTGGGGGTAAGTTCTGTATAGCGGTAATCCCCTTCCAGAGATTCGTCCCCCTTCTTTACTCCCGTAAAACCTTCCGGGAAAGGAAGATCGAGATGGGTGGCATTAAGAACAAGAGTTCCGCCGTTTTTCACATAATCGGTCATGGCTTTTACCATTCCCGGATTATTTTTATATTCACCGATAAGGATGGCTGCCTTGTAAGCCGGCAGAACTTTTGCAAACTTCTCACTGTTTTCAAAGTCAGGAGTAATGGCATCAAAAATATCTCCGTAAAGAGTATTACGCAAGGTCATTTCGATCCCGGCTTTCGCCAGAGAGGGCACTTTCAGAGGCGGAAAAATGACAGTAGAAAAGGCATCCAGCATATTGTCGCTTGCTTTGTAAAGATAACGGTAGAAGGCTTTTCCCGGCTTCCAGGATACCCCTCTGTCATAATTGACCATAAGGGCAATAGGAGCATAAGGGATCCCCCTGTCAGGATTTTTCTTTACAAAATTATAAAAATTGATATACATCTTTGCTTCCGGCTGGGGTTTCCAGCGTTCTTCCCCTTTTGCCATGGGATTCCAGAAATTGCCTCTGGTAGTTTCCCGTTCATAAGTATTTGCACCGGAAAGATATGCCATGAAGGAGACCCGTTCCCGTGAATTCAGAGACATCCCGCAGTCCGGGCCTCCGTATTTATGTCTCTGCCACGCATAGGGTTCTGTTCCCCTACTGGTACAGACTCCTTTTTCATTATAAAGGAGAGCGTGGGAAGCAGCATACCATCCCCAGGGGATCCCGAACTGTCTTGCCGCCCCGCGGCAGAAGATCATCTGATACTGCCAGTTGGTATAAACAAGAGCAGATTCCATGATCACCATACCGATCCCCCAGTATGCAGCAAGGTGATGGATCTGCCATGCGGCATCCAGAGCTGTCTGGCTTTTTGGATCTCCGTGTCCGACTTTCATATTGAAATCAAAGTAGGGTTTCAATCTTGTTTCGATATAGGAACGTCTGTCGGGGGGATTTTCTGCAAAGGTATTGCGGAAATGGGCGATCTCCTCTCTGGACAGGTGCGGGAGATATCTTCTGTTGAAATTAAGATACAGAGTATTTGTCGTATTTCCCCATTCCCCCAGACCATGCAATCCGATAAGATTCGGGTGGCGTTTTTTCCACTCTTTCAGGTGTTCAGGATCACTGTGAATTTTATTTTTTCCGGTGAGAAGAGCTGTGCTTGGAGATTTCAATCCAAGAAGACGGGTATAAAGAATGATCGAAGTCTTGAAAGGACGATCCTGCGGGATCCAGGTCAGATCAGGCAATACAACTTTCATAGAACCATCCGGCATGATCTTGTGGGAACGGAATTCAAAAGTATTGTAAGCGGCATCTGTAAAGGCCGGTATATCCATATACTTTTTTATTTCCGGGGGCAGATTTTTTATAGGAAAAAGCACAGCATTGCTCTGATTTTTCTTTTTGGGATTGTATCTGCCAACCGGCAGCATCGTCCAGAAATCCCGATCCATGATTTTTTTCGGCTTGACAAGTTCCAGTTGCGGAAGTTCCTTATTTGCGGTCAGTTCCCCGCCAGATACACTTACAGCAAGCCCCAATGCCAATCCGGCAAGTCCCACCGGTCTGAAATTTTTCATTTTTTCCTCATCTTTCAATACATAAAATCTGTCATAATCCCATTCAAATCCTTCAGAATGAAGCAGGATGATCCTTTTTTCCCCTTTTTTCAAAGGCACATCAAAAGTAAAACGCATGGCTTTTGCCACACTCTCTCCGGTTCCGGCATCCACGATCAAAGTAAGAAGCCTTATTTTTGTCTGATCGAGGATCACTTTTGCCACAGTATCTTTCTCTCTGGATGTATTTTCCAGAACAAGCTGCCAGGAAACCGGATGGGGCATAAAGGAATACTTCACATTTTCCCCTGTCACTTTCCCCGGCACAACCATCTGAGAATCTGTCTTTTTACCGGCAGTCAAAGAAGGTCCGGCAGTTACCGGAAACAGCAATACAGAAAAAATCAATACAGTCAGAAACAAATAATATTTTTGCATTTTTTTCCTTTATTTCTTCCCTTTTCCGGGGTAATGGGTGGCACCTTCATATCTGTCCATGTACTCCGTAATGGAAAGATCAAAAACACTTCCCGTCGCAAGAAGAACTTTTCTTGCTTTTGCCTTATGATATCTTCCTGTATCATAAGCGGTACTGAATGTTTTCTGGGTAAGCTGTCCGTAAGCAACAAGTTTGTCGGCACTTTTAATGAATTTGAACGGGGATTCCGTCATAATCACACATAAACCGGGATATTTGATATTGTTGAATTTTACAGCCGAAAAATTGGGTGTCTTGGTAGCGGTTCCCAAATATTCCGACCACATATAGGCGGGAATCCTGTTGCAGTTCGTACCATTGGTACTTACAGAGTATTCCGGTTCATGGTAAAGTTTGCACGCAATGATGGATTTATCATCTTTTCTCAATGGCATAAGCCCATTGCGGTACATGATCCCGAAAGGACTGACCATGTAGGTCGTTGCCATAGGAAGGTAATGATAAATATCAGCATAATTCAGGGCATACAGATAAACCTGCCGGAAATTTCCTGTACAGACCATTGCCTGTGCTGTCTGTCTTGCCTTGTTCAGCGTGGGAAGAAGCATCCCGGCAAGAATTGCGATGATGGCAATCACAACAAGCAATTCAATAAGGGTGAATCTTTCAGTCTTTTTACAAGCCTTCTGCCGTAAACAACTCTTTTTCATCTCTGATCCTTTCTTTTCCATATTATTTTATTTCGGTTGAACTGTAAGCTTCTGCCAGTGTGAAATTCTTCAAGAGTGCAGGACGGAGAAGAGTTTCTGCAACAACTTCCTCTCTGCCTTCAAGTATATTGATCAATTTTCCCAATGCGGTCGTCATAAGAGTGACCCGGTCCATAAAAATGGCACAGATTTTTTCCGGTGCATAGACCTGAACGCGGGGAGCCCCCATGGAAAATTCTGCCGGACAATTTATATTATTCTCCCGCAGAATATCCTGAAACATTTCCAGATAACAGAGATCCGGAGCAAATAAAGCAGTCACTTTCCCTTTCCGGATCCCCTCTTTAAGCCTGGGCAGATATTGTCTCAAAAGACTTATATTGTTCTTCGGATTGAAATCTGCCTTGAAGGAATATTCCTCATCAAGAGGAAATGCCATCTCTTCGGCAGCATACCGGAAAGCAGGAACGGTCACATTTCCCATAGTGAAAGTGTTGATATTAAGGCTGCTCTGTAAATAAACGGCACTCCGGTGTCCCAGTTTTCTGAGTTCCTCAATAAACACACGGCAGCCATACTTCCAATCCACATTGACCATAGGAGTAGCCGTATATGCCAGATCAAAGGGGGCATCAACAAGGATGGTGGGTACTTTCGCAGAAACAATTTTCACCACCTCCGGATGCGGCGTCATCAGAATGGCTCCGTCCACATATCCATTGAGCAATGGCGGACACTGAAACTGGGAAAGATCGTGATAAAGATAGGGAATGATGAACAGATTGTTTTTCTGAGCCTCCCACGCCATACGGAAAACAGCACTTTCCATATCTCTGGTGTGTTCGGGAACGATCCTGCCCATGTGGATCATAAACATAATGATCCTTGTTTTCTGCCTGGGGGAATTTTTACCTTTCTGCAAAGTGCGTGCGGAAGCATTAGGAACATAGTTGAGGGCATTGGCTATTTTCCAGACCCGTTCCACTGTTTTTTTAGCGTAACCGGCTTTACCGTTCAAAGCACCGCTTACAGTAGCGACACTCATACCGGCAGTTTTTGCAACATCTTTTATTGTAACCTTTTTATCCATTTACCGAAATACTTATAATGTTTATTCTAAACGTTTCTAAGATAATTATAATCCTACTTCCGGAAAAAACAAGTCTGAAAAATAAAAAAAAGAGAATTTTTATCTATGTTTCTGACAAATCATCTTATGAAACAATATTTCCGGTAAAAAAAGCCGATAAACATATTATTTGACAGAAAAACATAAAAAAAGCGAAAAAAGAACAAAACAGGACTTGAAAAAAAGAAATTAGGGGTTATATTAAATAGTATCATTGCGGGGTAGAGCATTGGTAGCTCATCAGGCTCATAACCTGAAGGTAGTAGGTTCGATTCCTGCCCCCGCTACCAACGATTCCAGAGGATTTACAGAGATGTAAATCCTCTTTTTTTGTGCTCAAATTTCAAGAGTTATGCAAAATGTACACGCCCTTCTTTTCCATGCTGCCTTTCCTGGGTTAATTGTTTTGTGCACCGTCTTCCCATAATGAAAACAAGTGCCGGTTTGTGTGCAAAATTCTGATGTTTTCAAATACCATACACCGACAGTAAAAAAAGTCAAGAACATTTATTCCCCTGATGAGCTGCCAATGTTCTACCCCGCCTCTCTATCCATGCGATTGAAAATCGGGAACAGATCGGCACTTATTTCTGCTATCTTTATAATAGGATGTAGCAGAAATAAACAGCAAAGGGAAAGTTTACGGCACCAGGAATACTGATGCTCTCCTTTTCCGTCATCACCGCAGGATGATGGTTCTTCCGTCAAACCGGATCGCATCCAACTCCCCGTGCCTTTTATCTATTCAGGTCAGGAACAATTCTTATGCCGCCTCTGCCAGATAACGGCAGAGGCTGGCGGTAGAAAATATTTCTTAATTGTTTTCTCTGTACGTTTAACTTTTCCATGTATTATGAATGTCTGAAGTGTTGTCCCGGACAACATCTCCACCGTTAGAAATAAATTATTTCAAGAGAATAAAAAAGAGGGAAAGACCAAATAATTTGTACATTCCCTCTCTATATGCTTAAAGATTTCCGTTTTTCAGCGTTTTTTACATGGATACATGGATCTTTCTGGGAAGTCAGACGCTTAAAAGTCCCTGATATTGCAGAACCGGTAGCCATTACGGCGTTTTCCGGTTTGTTTATCAATACAGTTGCAGTCCGGCAGACAATTGCTGTGGTAATGATTCATTGCCTGACGCAGCTTACGCCGGATTGTTGTTTCGCTTGTGGGATAGTTCCGCCATCTGCAGTACTGGGCGTAGCGGAAATATGCATTGACGGCTTCTTCTGTTGTAATGAATCCTGTCATGGGAGTTTCTTCAATGCAGGTACGGACAAAGGTTACAACAGCTTCAGATTCGTTCATGAGGATATCATTGAGAATACTCTGTTGCTCATCTCCTTTGATCTGACACTTTGCTTTCAAAAGTTTTACAACTCCTTCCACGAGCCAGGCAAGAATTCCTTCCGCTTCTTCCTCAATAAGAACTTCTTCAAAATTATTGATCCTTTGGAAATCCGGACTTTTTCGGCAGGGAACATAAAGAAGTCTGCGTTCAAATGCGGCACGATCCCCGCCGAAATCAAGAGTGATATGACTGTTTCCGGTGATGATAATATTAAAATTTCCCCGGCATTTCAGGGAAGTATTGGAATGTTTGAATTCAATATTCTGCAAATCGCCTCCTGTCATTTTTTTCAGATTTTCCACTTTGTTTGCGTTTAATGCATCAAAGGGGACGTCTTTAGCTGTCAGAAGGGATTTATCAAAATAATTGACCATTTCAAATTTGTCCACAAGTCTTTCAGGATGCAGTTCAGCAACATTATCCAATCCCAGAATTTGTTCCAGTACGGAAACAAGGACGCTTTTACCGCATTCGGCATCCCCGCTTAAAATTACAAATTTCTGTGCCAGATTGCATTTTAAAAGACACTGGGCAAAATAAAGCTGCAAGGTTTCCATACAAGTATCACACACCAACATGGGCTTTAGGAGCCGGTTGAGGAATTTTGGACATTCTGCCTCCCGATTATAAGAAAATTCTATTTTTGAAGTGCTGTAAAAATCCGGAGAAAAGGGGACTGTTTCAAAGGTGGCATTTTCCTTATTGAAAAGAAGAATATTATCCTTTGTGTGAATGAAGAGTTTATTGCAAATTGGCATATTATCGTTGTGAACAATACCGCAAAAGGTATGAAATATACCTTTTACCTTTTCACCGTTGATATGGAATCCGATTTCAGAAAAACCATAAATATCCCCCAGTTGAAGAATAAAAGTATAGAGCATATCTATGGCTTTTTTTACATCCAGAAACTGCCAGCAACCGTTTTCCGGAGAATATTTTCTCAATATTCCGGTTCCGGCAGTATAAAGGAAAAGTGCAGAACAGCTGAACAGTTCCGCAAGAAGGTATTCATTGATTTTAAGATTCTTTCCGTTTTGCAGGAAAGGGGAGCCTTTTTTAACGAGCATTTCTTTCTGTTTTTCATTGAGAATCATTTTTCTCTCCTTTTTATTAAATTTTATTTCTCAATTCTACAATACGGGAATTTTCAATGAGTTTTCCGGATTTGCTGTAATTGATTTCAGCAGTTTCTGTAAGCAGAAGTTCTTTACGTTCTTCTTCTGTAAGTTCCTTTGCCTGCCATTTGCTGTTTTCAAGCTGGAGTTTGAATTTTTCAGGATGAGGATCAAAAGGGGCATCCTCTTCCACTGCGTAGGTAATGGTATCGCTTTTTATGCGTTTGAAGGTATATCGTCTTGAGGCAGAGAGTTTTTCCCGTATGGAGCAGAGAAAAAGGATTCCGCAATGTCTGCTGTACGCCCAGAGGCTGATAGCTTCCAAAACCGGCTGTTTCAAGGAGTATTCTTCTGGCAAAAGAAAAATGAGTATATTGCAATCTTCTTCCCGCCAAATTGCGTTGAGATGATGTTCAATTTTTGTTTTTTCCTGCGGGAAATCAAGATTATACACAGGCAACTCTGTACCTGATTTATCTGCAAAATCCATGCTCTGACTTGCCGGAATAAAAATAACAGGTTGGAGCTGCATTTTGATAGTCCATTTGCCGCCGAAAAGTTCTTTTTCATGGCAGATAGCGTTTACAATGACAGAAGAAAATGAAAGAATATCAATATTTTCATGCAATGCGAAGACCGTTTTTCTGCCGCTGGCAAGCAGATCTTCAATCATATATTTTCCAGTAAAAGTCCGGATTTTACCGAATGTTTCCAACCGGATATTGTCAGGAATAATCAGATCTTTATTCATCCCGTTCTGAATGAGAGTAGCTTTTGAGACCGGAAGAGGAGGTGTGTACTCCTCCTCTTCCAGATAAATATGTCCCTTAAGCAAAGAAAAATTTTGTGTCTTTTTACAGGAAGAACAGCTTTTCCGGGCAGTGCTGATGAGGAGTTCTACCTTCATTCCCATTTCCGTAAAACGGGAAAGCAAAGAGAAAATCTCTTCCAGATTTTCCCTGTTTTCAGCTTCATCACAAGTTTCCATATAAAAAAGGCTTATATTACGTTTATAAAGACATTCAAGATGAAGGAAAGGAATCATGCCTTTCCCGAAAAAATACCCCAGAAAAATACAGGATCTATCCGGGGTGTTGCCTAAGACAACAGAAAGTTCATTGGTAATAATGATTTCAGCATGGGGATATATTTTCAGGTATTCTGTATTGAAAAGATACCAGGAAGGTGTGAAGGAAAAGTAACAGTATAAAGGACAGATATAGTTGGGGTTTTGAGCAAAGGAGAGAGGTCGTATAACATTTTGTTCTTCCTCCCGGAGAATAATAATAAGACTGCGGATATTGCCATTGGTATCTTTCACCGCAATATAATCATTCTGAACCGGAAGTTTGTCAAACATAGCATATTCGATATGGGCTTCCTGCCAGGATAATTCTTCTTTGTGAAAGACTTCTTCATTCCAATTTTCCGTGATGCCGAAAACCGGTGCAAGCTGTCTTGCAATGTGTCCCCACCAGTCTATAGAAATATCCATCCCGGGCAATGAGGGATCTGCCATGGCAAGACCGGGCAGTAATGTGGAAATATTTTCAATCCTCTTTGCATTCTCATTGCCGGAATAGACTTCAACCAGGGGCTGCGTAGCAATTTCATTTCTGGAATCAAAAGGGTGATGCGGTTCATTAAACATGATTTTTTTTCTGTCCGCATCATAGAGGAAGGAATGTTCTCCATCGGGGCGTCCCACTATTGTTTTTGCCAGTTCTCTGCTGTTGCAGCTGCAGATATAATAATGTGTTTTGGAAATAATATCCAGTTCTTTTTCCCGCCTTTTATGACGTTTCGCACGGGCAATATAGATCTCATTCATCATAGCTGTCATATAGAAAGCTCCTGATTAAAATAAATAAAGGTCACCATGAATTTCAGGGATCAGACTTTCCCAGAAATAATATTCGGGATTTTTTACAAGTTTTTCAACGATGTACCTGTGGATGATGAGAAGCATGAGAGCAGCCCCAAGCAGTTTGCAATTCAACTCGTTGCAGTTTTTAATGAACTGTACCATGACCTTGCGGTAAAATATTTCCCCTTCCGATATCCCGTCTCTGCTTCCTGGAATAAGAAACTCTGCTTCCCGTTTCAAGATACGCTCATAAAGACGTGGCGGGTTAAAGCCATTGATTTCCTGTGCAAGTTTGACAAGACTATCGGAGGAAAAGGGAAGTTCTTTCATTTCTCTTGCCAGAATCATTTGCAAAGCAGAATTGATCTTTCTTCTGCTTTCCTCATGACCGGGAATCCCGCTATAATTGAGGGCAGCAAGTGAAAAAAGTTTCTCCAGGGTATGGGCGAGATCCGTTGAAAAAATCTCAGGTGTACCTATGGGGCGGTTTGCCGGGATATTAGCAGAGGCAGTATAAGAGTTGTAATCGTGCAAATACATATTTTTCCTTTCTTTTAATGCTGGGAGATTCTCTACGGAATCTCCCTTTATGAGATTATTCATTTTCGGTGTCAGTATCATGGTTTATGCAGAAAAGTTTTTCTACTTTGTCGTTATCTGCCTGATGAAACGAAGTGATAAGTTTTATGATCCGTTCTTTGGCGTGAGAAATATCCGCTGCCGGAAGAGCTTTTTTATACTGTTCCAGGCAATTCAAAAGTGTGTGGACATTTTTAATTTTTTCAGAATATTCCTCAAGAATTTTGGTAAAATCGGTATCCACAGGAATTTTGACATCAAGACAGGAGAGGTACAATGTTCCGTTTTCTTCCATCTTGAAATCCCGGATGGCTTTGCGGACATCTTCCACATCGGGGATAATTTTATCCATACCGTTGTTTTCATCAAGCCCTTCTGCAATATTTTTCATTTTACGCTTGTACCTTGCATAAGTCTGGGCCATACTGTAGATCTTGCTTTCACTGCCGGTGAAGCAATTTTTCAGAATCGGGCGTACTGCTGTTTCGGCAGGTGCAAGCTCTTCGGAGATTCCTTCCTGTTTAAGAAAGGAACCAAAACGGTTCAGCCGGTAACAGTAGGTACGTTCAAAATTGATACTTTTACAAAATGCATCAAATGTTTTGTAACCATCAATAAGGTAATATTTATTCTCTTTGATTTCGTAGAGAATTTTTGCCAGTTTTGCGATTCTGTTCGTTTCTGTTTTGAACAGTTCTTTGTGCTCCGCATAAATTTTCCGCTCATTTTCAGTAAAGTTGGCGGCGGTTTTTTCGGGGGGATTTACCTGTGCATTGCTCATGATGTACTCCTTTTTTATGTGGGTTATTGTTTTTTCGGGCAGTTTGTCTCCCTTTCACTGATAATATACACTATTTTTTAATATAGTCAATATAAGTTGTTTATAGTAAATTGCTTGCATACTCTTATATGCGACACAATAAAATAAAAATTATTGTCGTACTTGACATTTGTAAAAAAGATGGTATTTTATCAGTCAAACAGGGAGATTTTGATGAAAATACCTACCGAAAATTTTGAATTGGATACATTCTGGAAAAACACCTCTCTGGAGGAGCTTTGCCAGATGACAAGTTTTGATTTCGCTGATAAGATGGCAAGCTATCTTATCAGCAATAAAGGTATTTACGATAACTATGTGGAAAAACGACAAGAAGTTTTACCCGGAGAATTAAATTACCTTTTTGTTGTTTGTTCTCTTATATTCCGTGAAAATCCCGATGCATTGCATTTCCTGAAGAGATTTACTGCTGGTGACCATAAAATCAAAATGGAGGCAAAAAAATTGTTACGGAGTTTGGAGATTGAAGAAAAATTACAGAAGGAATATAAAAAACTCAATAAAAAGAAAAATTTGAGGAAAATGCATCGGAATCATGATGCCTTTGTTGCTTTATATGAACGTATTGCCAGGGAAAAACATATTTCCATAGCTTTGGAATTGGGGAAAATCGGAAATTTTGACCATAAAAATCCGGAGAATAAACGAAAATATACCACATGGAGAAGACGTTTTGAACGCTGGCGTATAAAGTATGAAAAAGATGTCATTGGATATGGAAAATGGCCCTCTGCCGAGTTTTGTAAATTTCTCACGATGCTTTCATATAAATTTGTTCAACTGGAGCCTGCCGGTTTTGTTTTGATGCGAACACTTGATTCAGATCCCCGGGTCAATATTATCAGAAGGTATGCAGTTAATGTTTTGCGTCATACCGGGGAAGATGAATTATTACCGGAATTTTTATCACCGAGAGATGAAAAAAGATATGAAAAATTACTGAAGAAAAAAGAGTTGTCTTACAGTGAAGAAAAAGAACTTTTCCGGTTAAAATTAAAACGTATCCGAAAGAAAGATGAAGAATTATTCAAAGAATTCCTTCCGGAAGAATTTCAGACTTCTCATAAGGAAATTTATCAGCGCGGGGCACTTCTGGGATATTTGGGATTTATCCGGAAACTTCATTGGAAATATGCCGGTTTTGAGAAAGTTTTTTTAGAAGAAAGTGCCAGATATGGCAGAATCCTTGCCCGACGGGATTTGATTTTTGCCAATGGAAAAATTATTCAGAAAGGTGCAATTCTGGAAAAGATCCGGTTTCGTATATGGCGTGATGAAAATGGAGTAGATTTTCTTGCATCTGTAGAGAATTTTGCAATATGCAGCAAATATGAATATACCTTTCTTTATTCGTCAAATGTTGATGTACTTGTAGTGGAACTGGAAATCAATGCTGAAAGGTTCTTTGCTTTTATGAGAAAGGGACTTCTTTCTTTGGTTGGAGATCAGCTTGAATTACAATTCAAGGGAAATAAATATATACCGGTATTTGTAAAATATCTGCCTCCGGAAAGAAAGAACAATAATAATTTATGTTAAAGTCAGAATTTTTCCATAATCATTTGAGATACGCTCAAATCAACTACCTGATCATTCTTGAACACAACGCCTTCGGACTCCAACAGACGTCTTTGAGCCTCAATGCCGCCAAACGCATATGATCGTGAAAGCTGCCCTTGAGCATTGACCACCCGATGACAGGGAATATGTTCCGGATCAGGATTGCTATGAAGAATATTCCCTACTACCCGGGCAAAGTTTCTGTTTCCCAAATACAAGGCAATCTGCCCATAGGTGGCAACTTTTCCCGGTGGAATGCTCTTCACAAATTCATACACTTTGTCAGACATCACTATCGATTTCAATCGCAACATACCATTAAATCCGATATTCACAATTTAAAATCATTGTTGAAATCAAAAATCCATCATTGTTTGCGGATCTAGCTTGTTCTTCAAGTTGAGCTTGGGCCTCTTCTTTATCATTATGCCACATGTTGGTCACAGGAGAGGATTTTGATTGGAACCACCCGACAAGCAGAATTCCTGAATCAGCACCGCCACTCCCCATGTATTTATCAATCAATTGTGTTTGCATTGCATTTGTCGCCGTGCGATTCCAACTGCCTTTTACTTCAATACATAAAGTTATTTTTTGATCATTGGAAGAAAGAGCAGTAATCCAAATATCAGTTCGAGAACCAGAGTCTCCGGATCTGCCGCGATTTAGCTGGACCTCTCTATTTATAACGATCCGAGAATCAACAAGACGTTCTTTCAAAAATGATGCAAGATGATCAGAGAAACACTCTTCATCTTTATGAGTAATCGAATTATTGATACAATTCCATAAATCCTCTACACGAGGAGTTTCTTTTCCTGTCAAATAAATTTGGTAAGCGTCAAGGACATCAAGAACAGTTGTCATCAAATCAGTCGGAGTATTAATAATAACTCCTTGCTTTGAGCTATCAATAATTTTTTTAATTTCTTCAACTTCATACTGTGGATTCAGCATTTTTAATTCTTTTTTTCGAGTTCTCTTTATGACATCATCAAACTCTTTGCTTTCAAGGAAGTGGCTGGCAATATTTTGCAAGGCTGATACAGCCCCTATATTTGGCCAATCAACTATTATATTGAGAATTTCGCCTATAAAATCGTAAATATCATCAAGACGAGTCGGAGAATAACACCCATCGTGATGTGGCTTCTCGGCATAAGGGTAATTACTATGAAGCCATATATAAAAACTTGTTAACTGACCTAATTTTGTATTTCTAAAAAGCTTTGATACATATTTTGAATAGCGGTTAATAGGAATTATATCGCAAAGCCATTCTTTCCCCCAAGATGGCTTTTGTTGAATCTGCTCTATGAACATATCAATTTTTTCTGGGAAAAAGGCAAATACCAGTACCGATATGCGATTTCCCCAAACCGTAATATCTTGTCCCAGAGGAAGTACTTCTGTTACTATATAGTTTTTGACTGTTTGCGGAGAGAATTTATTGATTTGTTCCAGAAGAGAATATTTTGCATGGTCATCCAAATTCCATGTCATACTAATTTTTGCTATCTGTTGACAAAAATCATCGCTCATACAATAACCATATTTATCAAGGTTCACTAAAGAGCCATGTGCCAAATCTTCTTCAATCTTTTTAAGCATAGTTTCAGAAAAAACTGAGGGGTGAATGCGAAACACTTGCTCCAGCAATGGAGTTAAAATATCTTTGCCGTCACATTGTGAATAGCAGATAATCTCTAGCAGATATTTTTCCCAAACATCTTCTGAAAAACTTTCAAAATCCTCTTTGACTTCAGTATAAACCATGTAAAAGGCTCTTGGAAGCAATGGATATAGACGGTTATATTCGTGCTTGGGAACATCTTCTATTGCTTCCAAATATTTTTTTGCCGAAACAGCAAGCATCTTTTGTTCTTCGG
>JAZKZE010000128.1:0-6205 GCA_045612485.1 Victivallales bacterium
TGCAGGTCGGAACCGCCTTTATCCAGCATGGCTTTCAGATATTCATCGATTACAGGCATGATTTTCTCCTTTCTTCCGGCTTACTTGTTTGCTTCTGCGGCTCTTGCGGCGGCTTCTGCGGCAAATTTCTGTGCTTCACGGACAGCGTTTTCCTTTTCCAGAAGAGCGATGACCGATTTATCCGTCATACCCTCTCTGGCGGTTTCGTAAGAGATTGCTCCGACTTTCCATTTTTCCAGCAGATTCTGGTCAATGGTGCACATTCCCACTTTCGCCCCGATCTGCATATTGCCTTTCAACTGGAAGATCTTGCCTTCATTGATGACATTGGCGATGGCAAGAGTATTGATAAGGATCTCATAGACCACAGTCAGTTTTCCGTCTGCCCCTTTTACAAGGTTCTGACACAATACTCCACGCAGACTTCCTGCCGTCATGGAACGGATCTGGGGCTGCTGGTTGGGTGGGAACACATCCAGAATACGGTTCATGGTATTGGCGGCATCTCTTGTATGCAGAGTACCGATGACCAGGTGGCCGGTTTCTGCTGCCGTAATGGCGTTTTCAATGGTTTCAAGGTCGTGCATTTCCCCGATAACGATAATATCCGGGTCCTCACGCAACGCTCCTTTTAAAGCGGAACTGTAACTCTTCGTATGTTTCCCCACCTGCCGCTGGGTCACCTGACAGCTTTTGGATCTCTGAAGGATCTCAATGGGATCTTCCACGGAGATGATATGATCCTGTCTGCGGGAATTGGCAATATCCACAAGAGAGGCAAGAGTCGTTGTCTTTCCGCTTCCGATAGGTCCGGTGACAAGAACGAGCCCGTTGGGATAGTCCATAAGACGTTCCAGAGTTTCCACATCTTTGGGCAGGAATCCCAGTTCTGCAAGGGAGGGGATCTGATCGGGTACCAGACGGTAACTTCCGGCGATCCCGTCCTTATGCAGGATCAGTGCGGTACGGAAACGGGCATTACCGATCTCAAGAGCAAAAGTCATATCCTGTTCTTTCCGGAAAATCCTTGCCTGTTGAGCCGTCAGCAGACAGAAATTGCACTTTTCCGCCAGTTCCCTTGAGATGACAATATCTTCCAGTCTTTCCAGTTCCAGATTCCGCCTTATAAAAGGAGCAGACATGGCGGAAATATGAAGATCGCTTGCTCCGTAATCACGCAATTCTGTAAGAAGAGCCTGCATAATGGCACTGATCTGGGGGAGAGTAAGATTTTCCTCACCGGCAAGACTGGGCAGCCCGAGAGCAGTTCGCGGTCCTGTATAAATGCCGTTTTCATCAATGTAGGGAGATATATCCAGTTCCCCGTAAGCCATTCCCTCTTCTTCCAGAGGAGTGACAAAACTGCCGTCATCTTCCTTTCCGTCCTCTGCATTTACAGAAGAAACAGGCAGTCCGGGAATACTTCCGGGCAGTCCTTTGCCGAATCCGCCGGGAGGTCCGGCAAGTTTCTTTGCCGGGGCACTTTTCGGCAGTACGACTTTTTTTTCTCCGGGAGCGGGAGGAACTGTAAAAGCATCCTCCCTGTCTTCCGGAAGCGGAGGAACAGGAGAAGCCTCTTCATTCTGCCCTTCAGCCGCTTGTTCTGCAAAAAGAGCCGGGATCATTCCTGTTGCGGTCTGTTCTTCCGCAAATTTGCGACATTCATTGATGCGTTCTGTTGCCGCTGCAGCATCTTCTCCGGCATACTGTGCATTTACGGACTCAAGGATCGCTGCTGCAAAAGTCTCCAGATCCGGGGTTCCCCCCAACGCATCATTGAGGCCTATGGCGTCTTCCAGATCAAGAAGCTCATTTTCCACAAGTGCGGAAACAAACCATTGTACAGAAAGAATCATTTTTTTCTCCTCTTTTTACTGTTCCATTGAAAATATATCCTGCTTTTTTAACTTAAACTCAGAAAAAAGTTTTTCAAGTTCAGAATAATAAAAGAGAGAAAGAAAAAAGTTATTTTTTGTTTGCAAAAGGCTTTTCAGAACATACGGAAGGGTAGATCCGTAAGCGTATGCTCTTTCCACTCATCCGGAGTATAAAATACTTTCAGAAGAAAAAGTCCCTTTCCCGGAGCCACATCCCTTACATATTTCTTATCCCCGGTCTCCAGGGCAAGACGGATATTTTCCGCCGGGATCTTGCCTCTCCCCACTTCAATAAGTGTTCCGGAAATGGCGCGCACCATTTTGTAAAGAAAGCCGTTTCCTATGATGTGGAAACAGAGAAATCTGCCGAATATCTTCAATTCTGTTTCATAGATCGTACGGACATGGTCTTTATCTTCTTTAAGCTGAATGGTGAAAGGGGAAAAATCATGGGTTCCTTTCACATATTCCAATCCTTTTCTGATCCCTTCCAGATCCACAATATCTGCCACATCACAGCTCCAGCGGTCAGTAAAGGGACTTAAATACCCTGTATTGACTACATACGCATACGCCTTTCCGCAGGCGGAAAAGCGGGCATTGAACTCATCCGGCACGATCTCCACCGACCGTATCTTTATGGTAGGCGGCAGGATCCTGTTCAATGCTTTCATTAGTTTCCAGTCAGGGATATAAGGAGAGAGCGGAGCTTTGAATGTTACCGCCATGCCGAGAGCATGTACTCCGGAATCCGTTCTGCTGCTGCCCTGAATACGCATGAAAGGCACATTGAACAATGTGGCAAGCCGTTCTTCAAGGATCTGCTGGACACTGATACCGTTATCCTGTCTCTGCCATCCATGATAATCCGTCCCGTCAAAAGCCACCACAAGTTTGAATGTACGTTCCACTCTCTCCTCCATGGGGACAGAATGGGGATGAGGCGGATCTTTGAAAAAATTGGGGATGAAACGATCCTCTTCCGGCATAACAGTAAATTCCTTTCCTTAAACGGTCCTTACGGACGGCAGATCTCGGCAGTTGCCACTACTGTGTGCTGGAGAATCCCCCGTTTGTTGTGGTCAATGCGGAATAATGTAAGTTCATGGCTGTAGGGTTCGGAGAGAATCAGTTTTCCCGCCCACTTGCTGATCCGTTCCTGATCCAGGATCACCGGCGGTTTCAATAAGTTCATCACAGGAACACAGGGTTTGAAATGATTTTCTTTCCGTAAGCCGGCTTTTTCCATTACATAATTATCCACCGCATCTTTCAATTCCTCAAAGGCATGGGTTTTCTGTACGGTAATATGGAAAGTATCCGCCTTTCTTACATTGGGGCCGAAACCGTAACCGGTGGGAATAAGCCGGATCATACGGAAGCCGGTAAAGGTATCGGCAAAATCTTCTGCAAGAGCCTCCTGGGCTTCTTCACTTACTTCTCCGATAAAACGCACCGGCACATGCATAAGTTTTGCCGGTATCCATCTCCAGAACGGGAGATCCTTTTCGCTTGTTGTGATCTCCTTTTTCATTACTTCGGGAACATCAAGAGCAATAAAAAGTTTTACTTTTCCTGTTTTGTTTTCCGCCATATCAAACCTCTTGTTTCTTCAACTTGTTTTCCAGTATATAATATACATTTACTGCAAGAAATGCCAATGCTCCGCATGCTACAGCCGATATTTCCCAGCGGGGGGCTTTCAAAATCTGACCGGGGAAAGAGGCAAGAGCAAGTCCCAGAGCAGTCGTAATATACGCAACCCATCTTCTCAAAAGAATACTTTTTTCTGATGTCTTGTATTTCCGGATATAGGCTCCTTCCCCCAGCAGGGCACAGCCGGTCAGGATAAGTCCGGTACTGGCAGCAGTGCTGGAAGTGCTTCTGCTGAAAAACATAAGAAGCATAAAAAGAAAGATTCCGCCGGATGCCGCCGCATGATATAATGAGGCATGTACAGACAGTTTCCGTACATCTTTTCCGGTAATGACGGTTCCCAGATTCCATATACTTGCAGCAACACACCCCGCGGCAATGGCGGCGGCAAGAAAATCTTTTGCACCCAGAAGAAACTGGATGAATGCAAAAATAAAGATCACACCACATTCCGGAAGCAGAGGCAGTGCCTGCCGTATTTCATTCCATTTGCTGTCTTTAAGAAGAAGTTTCAATAGACCGGTACAGAAAAGAAGACTTGTCAGGAAAAGCAGAGGAATGACCCCTTTGCCTCTTGTGAAACAGATAAGAGTAAATGCGCCCAGACTCCATGCCTGTATCGCAAATTCCTTTTGCCGGGGGGTATCAAGTAAATGATTTTCCCTGCTGAGTTTCTGCCGGATCTTTTTTATGATCCTCTCCCAGTTGTCGCCTATGATGTAAAGAACAAACACGGAAAGGGTTATAATATTGGAATCACAGATGTGCGGCAGGATCTTCCCGTTAGCCAGAAGGAGGATTACAAGAAAAATAAGAGAGAGATTTTTAATTTCCGGCAGAAAACCGCGTAATAACAGAAGAAATTCATATTCCCAGAAAATAAAAAAGAAAATAATGGCTATATCCATGATCCATAATGTGTCTGCAAATGCGGTGAGGAAAGCAAAAACGGCGGAAAGGACAAAAAAGCCTGTACCTGTAGCAAAAAGATGATCCCGCAAAGATTTACCACTCCACAGAAAACAGCCGGAAAGAGGCATAAGCAGAAGATATTTTCCATATTTGCTTAAAAACAGGTAATCGGCACCTTCCTGAAAAACAAAAAGGGAAGCAAAAACGATCATTCCAAGAAAAAGGAAGTCTGCAAAACGTTCCGGCAGGGAAGCAAAAGAATTTTTTCCCGGGAAGAGTTTTTTCCGGGGATTTTTTCTGCTGGAAGTATAAAGAGCTATACACCCTGCTGTCAGCAGAGGAAGTGTCACTCCGATACCGAAAGGGATCTGCAAGTGCAGAAAAATGATGGTCATCAGTAATATAAGTCCCGCATAGGACGCAAAACGCATCTTTTCGGACTTTTCTTTTTTCCAGATACCTGCGATAATAAGAAGTGTAGCGATAAAGGAACCCCATGATACGACTGGATGAGGTAATTGAAAAAGAAAGTTTCCCAGGAGTCTTTTGGAAAAATAGGTATGATTGAAGGGATCTCCGCCGGCGAGAAGAGTCCATACTGCAAGCAGTATCGGAATAAGTGAGCCTACCGTGATGATCTGAAGAAGGAGGGAAAAAGATTTTTTCCAGAAAACGATTTCATTTTTCATATTTATTCCTCCTTTCTTTCAATATAATAAGATAGCATATTTTCCCCATAAAGCAAGTTGAATGTTTATTCCGGAGCAGTTAAAAAGTTTATTTTGTGTATTCTGAGAAGTCGTCTTGCTCCCGGCATCACCGGGAATAAATATATTTTGAGAAGTAAATGATACGGAAAAATGGATGGATTCTTTATCAGACTATCCTGTTTTCGTATTCCCATTATTCTATTATTCTATTATTCAGGCACGGGTTTCAGTTTGGAGTTATCATCAGGGATAAAAACGGGTATAAAATGCATTTCGGGGGGCTTGAACCGGAGGAAATAAATTGAAAAAGATAAAAAAATGAAAAAAAATAAAAAAAATGCTTGACAAAGTGAAAAAAGGGGATATATTAAATGACATCGACAACGAAAGAACATAAAACTTTCGCTTAGTCACTAAAAAGTGGCGGGGTAGCTCAGTTGGTAGAGCAAAGGACTGAAAATCCTTGTGTCGAGGGTTCGATCCCCTCCCCAGCCACCATTTTTGTATCTACGCCAGTCGATTTGACTGGCTTTTTTATTTTCTTCCCCAAGATTTACCCTCAAAAAACGCCCCTCACAGTGTCCGGAACGCTATCGTCCACACCAAAATCGTGTAAAGTTGCTCAGTTGCTCAGATTTTTTGGAAAGTACCTGTGTCACCTCCGATTTTTGACACAGTGCGTAAACTATTACAAATCAACGCTTGTTTATTACAATATTCCCGGCGTTTTGTTTCAAGCTGCAATCCACCCCAGACGAGATGCGAACAGAAGTCTTTTTGTAATATTCATATTTATCAATTGACGCATTTTATGTGCCATGGCACACTTGTGTCTCACTATGTGCGTCAATATGGCACACAGTGGCAACATTCACCACAATATCTTGTGCTCCGTGGCTACTTGGCACGAAAATTGCTACTACATTTAGCGAGTTACCTCGTTGGTAGATTCTGTGTTGTTTGACATGCTTCTTGGATATTGACCTTGCCAGTCGCAAGACTGGTCGGAATCGCGAATTGTCTATCCGGACATGGCGGTTTAGAAAACTG
>JAZKZE010000129.1:0-9508 GCA_045612485.1 Victivallales bacterium
CAAGCCCCATCGGGGCGCAGGAAAAAAATGTTGAAGCAGTTTTGTTGTAAAATAAATAAGAACCAATCTCTAATTACACATATTTTCACCAATTCTTAACGGTATTTTCCTGCGTCCCTGCGGGACTTTATTCATGGGGGGACATATTTCCCGGGGTTGAAACCCCGGGCTGTACTCTACCATCCCTGCGGGACTTATTGTATACTTTTATTTTCGGTTTCAAACAGAGTTTCCTGATCGTTTTGCGGAATATATTATAAAATATATGGGATAACTATGGTAAAAAACAAAAAAGCAAGCACAAAAACATAATTTTGATAAAAAAATATCTATTTTTCTGTCAAGCATAGATAAAAGCAGTCCAAGAGTTGAAAAACAGCGGAAAAAAGAGTATATTAGTTACAGTTGCCCGGCAAGGCATATTATCAAAAGAAACTCTCCACAATACAAAGGCAAAGAAATGGATATTGCATTAAGAAAAATTGCGCCTCATGAACTGGAACTTTTCCGTAAAGAGATGAAAAAATCCTTTGAAAAAGGTATTCTTGACCGTTTCGGAGATGTTTCCTTTGCTCCAATTCCGCCGGAAAATGAGGTGGATGAAGCGGTAAGAGATGCTTCTTTCGATGCTTTCATCATTACAGCAGACAATATTCCCGCAGGGGGAACGATCATAAAAAAAGAGGAAAATAAAAAATATTCTCTGGATCTGCTTTTTATCTTCCGGGAGTTCCACAACAGAAAAATCGGTTCCGCGGCATGGCAGGCAATAGAAAACAATTACCCGGATGCTGTATTATGGGAAACGCATACCCCCTATTTTGACAGAAGAAATATTCATTTTTATGTAAATAAATGCCATTTCAAAATTGTGGAATTCTACTGTGATGCCCACAGGGAGGAACATGATCTTGCGGACGAATTCAAAGATAAAAATTCATCCGGGTTCTTCCGTTTTGAAAAGAAGATGAAATAAATTTTCCGGCTATTTTACTGAAATTTTTCTCCCCACCAATCCGGCAGCTGTTCTCCAAGTTTCACCGTTTTCAAAGGCTCAAGGGATAACAGGATCTCAATATCCCTGCATTCTTTCCCCAGCTGCATCATAAATTCCCGGCAGACACCGCAGGGTGTACCGTTACTTCCGTCAGGCATCACGGCAACAACTTTCGTTATTCTGCATTCCCCGTTTGTCAGCATATTTGCCATAGCATTGCGTTCCGCACACATTCCCATACCGCAAGCGGTATCAATGCAAACTCCTGTATAGATATTCCCCTTGTCCGTAAGGATCGCCGCCCCCACGCTTCCCGCTTCCATAAGGGGAGAGATCTTCCGTTCATTCTGTACAGCTTTTGCCCTGTCATAAAGAGTTTTCCAGATATTTTCCTGCATATAACACCTCATTTCCGTATAATAATATACAATCAGGAAAGATTTTTCCAAACGAAAAACATCCAATGTAAAAATCGAAATTTTGAAAAACGCAATCAACTCCTACGGGTTATTACGTTTTTTCCAGTTTTCCTTAACTCTTGCAAATTTCCCCGCAGGCGGATTTGTGACAGGATCCTTTACAAAGGGCTGCGATCAAACAAAGACGGAACACCAATCCTTTCTTCTCCACCACAGCCTTATGCCGGGGTGGAAAAAACCTTTTTATTGGAAAGGATTACAAATCCAAACAGGAAACAGAGTTGTAAAAGCGGAACAGTTTGAGCTGTCCCGCCGGAACAGATGATCTTTACATGGGATTAATATCCTGAATCACCGGCTGTATTGTTACATCCGGGATTGCAAGATGATCCGGAGTTTCAATAATATCAAGTACCAGTTTCCCCAGATCGGCAGGGGAAATACATTTCGGGGCAAGTTCCGCATCTTCGGAAGCACCGGAAATATTTGCTGCTTTATTGAAATCTGTCTGCCCCCAGGAAGGGGTTACACAACTTACCCGAACCCCATAGGGCCGCAATTCTGTATAAAGGCCGTGGGAAAATTTGGAAAGACCGGCTTTGGCTGCGGTGTAAACACTCCAAGAGGGCCAGGCATAAAGAGCGCAGACACTGGAAATATTTACAATGATTCCGGATTTTTGAACTGTCATGATTTTTCCTGCACGGGCACACCCCAGAATAACGCCTGTAAGGTTTGTGTTGATCGTACTGATGATCCCTGCATCATCCTGTTCCGTAACAGGAGTGATTGATCCTCCGGACCCGGCATTGTTCACCAGAATATCAACGCCGCCTGTGATTTGAAAAACCTTATCCCAATCGCTGCCAGAAGATACATCTGCTGTAATTGCCTGCAAAGAATTCGCCTCTGCCGCCGCTTCCAATTTCGCCGGTGTTCTGCCTGTAATATAAACCTTTGCTCCGGCATTTTTCAAAGCACATGCGATTCCGAGCCCATAGCCTGAACCGCCACCTGTTACAATTGCAATTTTTCCCTTTACATCCATTTTTACCTCTCCCGGGTTCTTTCACAACCTATTTTTTCGGCACACATAATAACGTGTTTCCAAAGACCTTTTATTTTAGACTCTGTTCCCCATATGGGTAGGTAATTTAAGCTAAAATTACGATTTAATTATTAATGTGTATAAAAACTAGCCATCAAACATGTTTAATATATCTTTTATAACATACAGCTAATCATTGGTCAATACCCCAAGATTCCAACCAACCTTCAATGCACTCCATAGCATATGCCCCATATCCTGGAATTATTCCACCGGACTTTATTTCTTTTACAGCCTATTGCAAAAGTTCTTTACGTTTATCTGGGGATTCTTTTGAAAAATTACCATATTCATTTTTTATTTTATTTTTATCATCAGCGATCAAAGATTTAGCTAACTTAATTAATTCTTTTGCGACTTTAATATTTTGTTTCATAAGATTTTCTCCTTAAATTTTGAGTTTAAATTCAATTTATATATAATTATACAAAGAATATAAACAAAAAATACTCTGGCAAAAAATCACCAGAGTATCAGTATAATCAGTTACCTACCCGTATTGGGAACAGAGCCAATTTTTTATTATTTTATCCTTAAAAAATTTCTGCGGCAAGGATTCGTAGAAAGAAAATACAAACAAAAAACGCTCTGTCCGGCATACCATATATACTCTTAAAAACTTCCCAGATAGATCTGCGTTTCCATTTTTTCCACAACAACGCCATTTACGGCAAATTTTTCAAAGACTTCCCCAAGATCTTTCATAAATACTTCATATTCTTTCTCTCCCGGATACGGCGTATAGGAACGGGAACGCATATTGCCTTCAAAAATATTTCTGTCCATAATAAAGTTGTTGAAAAAATTTTTTACTTCCACACTTTGAAAATACCCGCTTTCCCGAAGAAAAATATCTCCTGCCCCGACGGAACGTTTCCCCGCGTGCCCTGTACGGAATCCCGGACAGTATTTCCGGCAGACAGCATCCCTTGCTTGGGTAAAATCGGTTCTGATACTTGTGTTCCAGATTATGGCAGCTTTTCCGGTATTTTTCAGAATCCTTTTTGCTTCTTTTCTGAACAAATCCTCATCCAGCCAGTGAAATGCCTGGGCTACAGTAATAAGATCAATGCTTTTTCCCGTCATTTGCGTATCTTCACCGGAAGCACCGGAACAGGGGATACAGGGGAGAAATTTGCAAAACTCCTCCCGCATATCTTTATTGGGTTCAATGGCAGATACATCTGTGAAAAAGGGCAGCAATACTTTTGTAAAGATCCCCGTACCTGCTCCCACATCCAGAACCGTATCGCCGGAAACTTTGCTCCGGATCCATTGTACGGCTTCCACAGGATAAGAGGGGCGGCAAAGGGAATAATCTATTGATTTACGGGAAAAAAGTTCTTTGTTATCCATATATACCTCCGGACTGAAAAGGAAAACATCCCGGGCTGAAACACTCTCCGGGATGCTTCCATACGATTGCACAAAATTTATTTCAGAGAAAATCTTTTCCGGATGGAATCCAGATCATTCTTTTTCCCCTGATAAAATACTCTTCCTCTTCCGGGTTCAAGAGTGATTTTATTTTTATCCACCACTTTACCGGTGAGAAGATCATAAAGAGGTTCTTTTCCGGGAAGAGCCAGAGAGAAGGTTTGGGCAGATGCCCATTCAAACCCCTGCAAATTTTCTTTATCGGAATAAAGTTGGGTATTGACATTTGTCAGAATGGGATTATTTTTATCCCACTTTGCCAGAAGAGTATTGACGGGCAAATAGAATGATCCCGGCATATCCGGAAGTTTGAACTCTCTTACCCATACCGTTTTGGAACTTGTCTTCAAGTCTTTTCTTACGTCCTGTTTATACCAGGAGGCGAAAAGCGGGAAAAGTGCCTTTGCTTCAGAAAGACATTCACCCATTTCTGTCCAGTAAAACTGCGGTGTAAGATCTTTCTTTACAAGAGTCTGTTCCTTATCCGCACTCATATAATGATATACAAGGAACCCCCGGCAGCCGGACATGACAGAAAGATAAAACTGTAAATACATGGCATTTTTCGGCATATAACGGGTGTATCCCTGCCACACCCCCGGGGAAATCTCTTTCATTGCGCTTGCTTTGGTGAATTTATTGCTTTTTACTGTGGAAAAAACCTTTACCCCCTGCCCTGTAAAAATCAGGGGTTTCCCGTATTTTGCCGCATGGAGATAGGCGATCTCCAGATTGGTACGGATACGGTATGCTGCCTTGGAAGGGGTCATGACCACATTCCGGGAGGGATGCAGTTTGAAGCGGTACATATCAAAGGCATACCAGTCCGGCTGGTTGGCGGGATCATCATCCATCGCCATGGAACTCAAACGGTTATGCAAGGTGTAAGTGGGAACTTTTTTCAGCAGCTGTTTCTGGGAAGATCTTGCCTTCTGCATCAAATCAATGGCATAGGGTTCCGGATCGACCTCCTCTTTGGTGGAAAATCCCATGAGATTATCCGCCTTGATCCGGGGAAGCGTCTTCCGGAAAGACCGCATAGTCACATTTTCAAAATAATCCGGTCCCTTTCCGATCTGCACATAGAGGGAACCATTGCCCTGGGCAAAGACTTTTATTCCGTATTCAGATGCGATCTTACAGTATTTGTTCAGAACTTCCGGATCACTGGAAAGTCCGGAAATATAAACCGTATTGCAATGGCGGGAAGCAATATCTTTCATGCAGGCCCGGAATTTTTTTTCTGCTTCGGCAGGAGTTTTACCGAGAAATTTTTCTGTGACATAAAAATATACTCCGGCAGGAAAGAAATCCCTTTTTACAGTAAGAGGCGTAATAGGAACTTTCCCTTTGGGGTCGATCTTTTTTCCGCTGCTTTTCTTTTTCAATTCCGCTTTTGTATAACACTTACCGGCAACCGTCATCTTTATACTGTGGACAAGAAGTGTCCCTTTTACAGTACAGTTATAGACAAGGAACTGCACCCGGGAGGCGTCAATGACTTTCGCATCGCAAATACCTTTGTAAAGAATCTTTTCCTTTGTCACTTTCTTTTTCCAGAAGATGGGAGCAAGGAATGTACCGCCTTTTCTCTTGGAAAAGAGTTTTACTTTCGCCCCGGCAAGAGTATTTTTGTCCTCCCCGGAAACAACCATTTCCACTGTAAGAAGCTGATTTTTGAGTTTTCTAATGGTGGAGGCAAAATTGCCGCCCACATCATAAGCCCACACATATTTATTTACTTTCAGCGGCTCTTCAAAAGTTTTTTCAAAAGTTGCAGTTAAATGCGTTTTCTCTTTTTCTTCAGGCGGAGGAGTCTTTTGGACTTTTGCCGGAGTTGCCGGTGCCGCAGCTTTTTGCACAACAGGGTCATCGGAAATACTCATTTTGATGCGGTGAACAAGAAGTGGCCCTTTTCCTTTACATTTGTAAGGAAGAAAAAGGATCCTTGTAATACCTTTTGCGTTGGCGGTAAATTCCCCGGTATAAAGAGTTTTTTCCTCTGTTACTTTCTTATTCCAGAAAATAGGAACAAGAATGGAATTTTTCTTTCCGGAAAAAATTTTCACCTTTGCTCCGGCAAGCAAACCTTTCTCCTTACCGGAAAGAACCATTTCCACACGGATATTCTGCGTGGGCAGAAGATTGACCTCTTTGATGAAGGCATTGTTCATATCCATGGAAGATACATATTCTGCTATTTTCAATGGAGAAGCATACTCTTTCTCAAACACAGCATTGATCTTTTTCTTTTCCTGCCCCTGCACGCCGGAAAGTACAAGGCAGGAAAGCAGAAACAGGAGAAATGTTTTTACCGAAACAAACTTACCCATGATTTATTTTCCTTCACTAAGAATATTTTCTGTAAAGACAGCAGCCCGGGAACGGATCATATCCAGGAATTCAAAGTTGATTTCAGCAGCCTCTCCGGTATAGTCGATACCGAATCTTCCTCTGATCCAATCCAGGAATTTCTGTCCCTCTTTGGCTGCGGAAGAATCTTTTTTGGCACGCTTGATGGTCTGTTCCAGAGTATTGAGGTAAAGAAGGTCGGTCAAGCCCTGAGTCATATTTTCCAGTTTCTGGGAAGGCCGCAATTCGCCGTCGGCAAGGAAGGCATGGAAAGAATTTTTCATTTTGCCGGCTCCTGCCATTTCCCCCCAGTCCATCATTCCGGAAGTAGGTTCTTTCCATACATAGATCCCCCGGAGCAATCTGCCAGCCACATCCTTTTTGGGAGTTCCGGCATACCAGAAATTCATTCTGTTCTGCTTGGCAAGTTCCCTTGTCTTATCCACAAAATACATCACATTACCTGTAACGGCAATGGTGGGATGGGTCTTGGGTAGAGAATCCATAATGGCAAGGGAGAGAGGTGTATTGGCAGAAAAATTCATATTGGGATAATCCAGATTTTTCTGGAATCTCACATACTTTTTCGCACACTCTTTCACCATATTGTAGTTGATGGGTTCATCGATCCCCCAGGGCAGGAAGGTGAAATTATATTTTCCATACCGTTTCATAAGTTCCTTATAGGGGACATGGGGACGGATGAGAACAAAGCGGGCATCCCGCCAGCCTGCGGCGGCAAATTCATCCAATGCCCAGAGGATGTTTTCCGGATTGGACATATAAAGCACATAGTTTCTCCAGTTGCGTTTTGTCCATTCGGCGATAGCTTTTTTGAATTCGGCTTTTGTGCTGCCGAACTTGGAGGCTCCATGTTTATCTCCCAGCAGACTGAAGGTGGAAAATGCTCCATACCCTTTGTCTTTGGGAAGTTCCAGAGCAAAGTCCCATACCTTGAGGCTGATGTCAAAGGAAATGCGTTCATTTCCGGCAAGGTCAAAGAAACATTTTCCGGTATAAGTTCCGCCTTTTGCCTCTTTGGGGACTTCCAGATAGATACGGAAATGGGCGGATTCACCGGCTTTCAGAGCAAAAGGTGTGATCGCTTTTTCATAGGGGACTTTACTTTTTGTATTTGCCGCTTCTGCTGGGAATCCATCGGCAAACTTCCAGTTTCTGGTCATAAAATCGGCACCGTCTCTTGTGATGAAGTAGGGATCCACCTTGATGGCAAGAACATTTCCTTTTTCATCTTTGAACTCGCCGAAAGAGATCTTTCCGGAAGCAATACTCTTTCTGGCAGTAAGAGAGAATGCCCCAAGGACGATCTCTCCTTTTGCTCCGGAGAGGGAAAGTTCAGACATACTTTTAAAGCGTTCCAGAATCATTCCCTGCGGGATGACGCCGCCTGCGGAAACGGGGGTGATGACCGCATTGCCGTAAGCCGGGACATATTTGCAGTTGAAGGCGGCAGGAACCTGTTTTTTATTGATGTCCCGCAGTCTTGCATTTGCAATCTTTTCAGGGGCAAGTTCACCTTTTTCATCTTTAAGATCAGTAAAGGAATAGGTGATAGCGGCCTCCCATTTCTGACCGGGAGAAAGTGTAGCAGGAACCCAGAAAAATTCCCCGGTACGGGAATCAGAAGAACCTGTATAGAACATGATGTTACGCAGAGGCGCGCCGGAAGCTGTTACTTTCATCACACAGGAGGTAAGGAAGTTTACCTGTGCATACCAGGGGGCAACAAGGTTCATAACAGCTTTTGTATCATTTGCCTGAAATGCGGTTGCGGTGATCCCTTCTTTGGAGGGATAAATGGAAACAGCCTGTTCACCGAGAGCGTTGCCCGTCCCGATAAAATCCTGCAAACGGTAGTAGATGACTCTTTTTTCCTTTCCGGTATTTTTCACAAGGAAATTTACTTTCAAACTGTTGCCGTCCAGTTTGACCGTTCTTGTTTCTTCCAGACCGTCAAAAAGGACATATTTATTCAACCACTTGAGAACGATCTCATTATTGCTTTTACTTACGATTTTATAGGAGGCATCCAGCTGTTCATCCTGATAGGCTCCGCACATGTGACCGCCCAATGCCCCACCGGAATAGATCGCCTTTTTGGCTTTTTTGATCTTTCTGCCGGATTTGATCCTGTTCCAGGTTTTCACGATCTTTTCAGGGAATTTCTTCAATTCCCAGGAGGAGATCCTTGCTCCGACATCCGCTTCCACAACTACTTTCATATAATCATTTTCCAGAGTAACACTTTCCGCAGTCAATCCCAGTGCGGCAAGTACAGTCAGGGAAAATGCCAGACTTTTTTTCAGAATACCCATTTTTGATTCCTTTCCATTTATGTATATTGTTTATTCTGTATCACTTTTCCAGAGCCACTTGTTTTTATCTTTAGATCCCAAATAGTATTTTCTCACATCACCGCTTTCGATATGCCCGTCAAGCAGGACAGCATTGACACTTTTGGAATGCAGTTCGTAGTTCATCTGGTTTGTATCATTGCCTTTGGCAAAGGGCCGGGGATCGCTTTCAATAAGCAGGACTCTGCGGCTGTGATTTTTGATATGAGGGGCATCGTATTTCACCCAGGTGAAATTGTTCCAGGAGGCAGAACCGTAATTGGTATAGGAGAGATGCCAGTTGATAGAGTAGGAGGTTATGGAATTCCAGATATTGGTGGGTAACGCCCGTTCCGGCGTACTGCCCAGAGCAGGACACTGGAAGATCTGTCCTCTTCCTGCAGGTTTGAAAATGTAACGGTATTTATATTTTCCCCCGGTGGGAAAACGACCGTACTTAGTCGTTGTTCCGATATGACCGACCTTATTGTTCACCTTGAAATAGTCGGCAAGATAAAACATCCACATCGTTTGATTTGTATCGTAAGAACCGGGAAGATAATTGGCATTATCATGTCCATACATCATCAATACTTTGCCGATATTTGCCATATTATTGGTACAGGCGATCTTCACAGCAGATTTTTTTGCCCTGCCCAGTGCGGGAAGAAGCATACTTGCAAGAATGGCGATGATTGCGATAACCACCAATAGTTCAATCAGCGTAAACGCCGATTGAGTGAAGGTGTGAAGGTGTGAAGAGCTTTTTTTGCATTCGCAAAAAAAGCGTGAAGTGCGCCCTGTCGGGCGTAAGGATGTGTAGTTTTTATAATTTTTTTTG
>JAZKZE010000130.1:0-24599 GCA_045612485.1 Victivallales bacterium
AGGGGCTGAAAGCCCCGCAGGTACATAGACCGGTGGTAAGTCCTCTGAAAGAGGACGCAGCCCCGGGTGGATTGCCCCAAAAATCAAGCCCTGAAAGGGCGGCAGAATACAGCAAGATATGTTTTTTTTCTTCTGACGCTCTTTCAGAGCTTATTTTTATTTTGTACTTACACCCGGGGATACGGGGACTTTCAGCCCCCTATCCTCCGGGCTGTGTTCCTGCGGCACTTACAGTGCCTTTGCCCCCTTGGGGCTGTTTAACATTCCCCTGATGAAAAATTTTTCCGTAAAGAAAGAATATCTCCCGGAACTTGATTTATTTCCCATTCAACATTTTGCTTACAACAGGCAACATTATAAAAATCTCAAAAAAGAATTTTTTCAAAAATCAATTTTCTCCAGTTCAAACCCAAGGGAAATACCCGTTTTTTGAAAAATTATGGGATAGCTGTGCTTTTTTTTTGTGAATCCACCGGGAAAATCCGGTAAAAATACTCCGGAAAGGTTGAAAAATGTATTTCACCGTTGTATTTTTTATAGAAATAAACATTATATAACAGAAAGAAAAATCATGGCGGAAGAAAATGGTACAAAGGATCATCTGACAGCAAATTCCTTTTCCGGAGATGATCTGAAAAAAACAGAGAAACGGAACAGGTTCAAAGAAAGATTTTTTCTGTACGGAGCTTTTTTTCTTCCGGTTCTTCTGCTGACTTTTCTGCGGATGATCTGTACACAACTCCAGGGTGGGGAACCGGGAACAGATAATTTTTATCATGCAGCAATGGCACTTGCCGGTCAGGATATTTTTACAGCAAAAAAATTTCCTTTTCTGGCATTGAGTTCCTGGCATGACACCTTTGCAGATAAAGAACTTCTGTATCATATTCTATTGCAGGGATTATTTTATGTACAGAAAATCATTTCAGGAAAAACATTTCCCTTCACCTTTCCGGCAATGTTTTTTGTTTCCATCGCCCTGGCTTCTTTCGTTGTATTGCTGCATACATTAAAAATCCCTTCAAGGATCATTTTTCTTTCCTCATTACTGTTCTCAACAGGAGCCTTTGCCTTTACCTACCGTTTTCTTATGTTGAGACCTCATGTATTTTCCATAGCGATCATACTTTCATGCTGTATTCTTTTTGCTATGATCCGGGATAAAAGTTCGCTGAAAAAGTATGGAACACTGTTTTTTCTGCTCTCATTTGTGTACGCATGGAGTTATTCCAATCCCCATTTTATTCTTTTTCCAGTGATCGTTTATGCTTTTTTTGCAAAAAAAGAGTATGGAAAAAAAATCTTTTTCCTGCCGTTTATCAGTATTGCAGGACTTCTTGCAGGTTATCTCATCCACCCGCAATTTCCCAATACTTTTATCATCTGGAAAGTCCAGTCGCTTGACGCACTTCTCAATCCTGTACTGGGAACCGGCAGTCCCCTCACCCCGAAACTTGTCCCTATGGAAATGCTTCCGGGAAACTTTTCCTGGTACAGAAATATGCTTCCCTTCTACGTTCTCTGTTATGGCTGTCTCTTCTTTTTTATCCGGCTGAAAGAAAAAAAAGAGAGTGGTTTTTCCTGTACGCCGGTGGAAAAAACGATCCTTTTTCTTGCGGTCTTTTTCACACTGTGTACTTTTGCGGTATTGCGTTCTGTGGAGTATGCAGTCCCCTTTACAGCTGCATCAGGAGGGATCCTGCTCAAATATGCAGTACAGGAAAAAACGGCATTTTTTGAAAAAAATGCCTCCTGCAACAAGATCCTTTATCTCTTTACTGCGGCGGCACTGGCATTGGCGGTACTCAACACGAATCTGATGCTGAAAAGCAATTATAAAACAAAAAGTCCGGAAAAAATGGCAAAATACCTGCAAGAAAATACTCCTGAAAACTCTCTTGTCATCAATCTGGACTGGGGGGATTTTCCTGCGATGTTTTATGCAAATAAACACAATACTCTTTTATGGGGGATGGATCCGGCATTCTCTTATGCGTTTGCTCCGGTAAAGGCAAGAAAACTGGAAAATTGTGTATTGAATTCCATCCGGCATCGGAACGTGGATTCCCGGATCCATGAACTGACAGGGGCAGAATATGCTTTTGTCCTTTCCCGGCGGGAAAAATTTGTTCAATATCTGAAAGATTGTTCATGGCAGGTCGTTTATGAATCGGAAGAGGGTGCAGTATTCTCTCTGAAAAAAAATGCCGGAATACTTGGAAAATAACGGAAAAATTTCATAAAAAAAAGGAAAATGATGATGAATGTGGAACAGATCCAGCAAAACGCCCGCAGAGCAAAACTGCCGGAGTTCTGTGTGAAGGCATTGGAAGAATTGAGCAAAAAGATCATTGATCGGAAAAAAGAGGATTTTTTTGAAGTCTGTCTGGAAAAATGTAAAGACCATACCCTGAAAGATGAAGAGATCCTGAAAGAATTTCCGGCACCGGATGAGGCGGATCTCTTCCGTATGCTCATCATTGTGGCATTGATCGGATACGGGGAAACACTTTACAGGGAAAAAAATATTCCGTTGGAGATCTTTGAGGAAAACCTGCTTGACGCGCCCATCTGGCTGGAATATCACATGGATAATTATGCCCGTCCCGGATTCCAGTGGAGGATCGTGGAATGGTGCAGGACTCTCTGGGAGGGAAATGTACTGAAGTTCGGAAGACTTCAGCTTGAAACTGCAGGGGCATACAAGGAAAAATACAATACATACCGTACAAAAGAAGGCAGGATCGTTTTTGCCGCGGGGGAAGAAGCGCAGAAAGACTGGGAGTGCCTCCTCACCAAAGGCGACAGACTTGTTTCCATCCATATTCCCGCCTCCGGGCCGCTGAAAAAAGAAGAGTGCATTGCTTCTTTCCGCAAAATGAGGGAATATCTTGCAAAATACCGTCCTGATATTGAGTACAAGGCAGTCCGCTGCAGCTCCTGGCTTCTGGACCCCCAGCTGAAAGATATACTGCCTTCCACCTCCAATATTCTTGCATTCCAGACTCTAGGGCATGTAAATGCATCGAAAACATACGTAACAGAAACCATAGGCAGGGTATTCGGGGAAAAGGCTATTACAGACGGGATCAATGCCGTTCCACATAAAACAGGTATGCAGAAACTTCTTGCGGCATTTGCGGCAAAAGGCGGCAGATTTGATAACGGAGTCATGCTGATCCTCAAAGAGGAATTTGATGCGCTCTGTGATGGAAAATGTACGGCAATATCCTGATTTCCCAATAAAAAACCTGACAAATTACTGTAAAATACCCTGAAAAGAGTTTTTCTTTCTTTTCAGGGTATTTTTCATTTGACTTTTTCAATGCTGGAGAATATATTACTTGTTTGAAAAAATATAACTAATAATATAAAAAGGAAACAGCCCGGAAAATATGAGGAAATATTTCCGGTCAGTTTCCGGAAACGGATGAAAAAAAATGAAAAAATATCCAGACACAGAAAGTATCCGGAACGTTGACAGAAGCTGGATCAACAACGACCTCAAACAAACCCCTATCTGGTGTTCCGTGGACCTGCGGGACGGCAATCAGGCACTTCCCATGCCCATGAATCCGGAAAAGAAGCTGCAATATTTCAAAATGCTTTGCGATATCGGTTTCAAAGAGATCGAAGTATCCTTTCCCTCCGCATCCCAGGATGATTTCATGTTTGTACGCAATCTGATTGAAAAAAATGAAATTCCTGAAGATGTGCGTATTTCCGTACTCACCCAGTCCAGAGAGGAACTCATCAAACGTACTGTGGAATCCCTGGTGGGCGTAAAGAAAGCCATCCTCCACCTTTATGTTGCCACAAGCGATCTGCACCAGAGGATCGTTTTTGGCAAAACAAGGGAAGAAACTCTGGAAATGGCTGTAAAAGGAACCCTTCTTGTGAAAAAATATCTGAAGGAATACGGTCTTACCGATCAGGTTTCCTATGAATTTTCACCGGAAGAATTTACTGATACCGATATGGATTATGCTGTGGAGATCTGCAAGGCTGTAAAAGAAGCCTGGGGCCCCTCCAGCAAAGAGACCTATATCGTCAACCTGCCCCAGACAGTGGAACGCAGACCGCCGCATCATTATGCGGATATGGTCAAATATTTTGTGGATCATTACCCCTATATGGATGAGACCACCGTAAGTGTTCACTCCCACAACGATCAGGGCTGTGCCGTCGCCTCTTCCGAGTTTACACTCATGGCAGGAGCAGAACGCGTGGAAGGAACGATTTTCGGACACGGGGAACGTACCGGAAATGTGGACATCTGTACGCTTGCCATGAATCTGGAATCCAGAAATATTGCTACAGGACTGGATTTCTCCGATCTGCCCAGAATCGTTTCCATTGTGGAAAACGCCACCGGTATCGACGTTCATGTGCGGCATCCTTATGCCGGACAGTTGGCATTTACGGCTTTCTCCGGGTCTCATCAGGATGCCATCCGCAAAGGTATGGACAGGATCAAAGAAGCCCAGGAACTTTTCGGAGTGGACTGGAAAGTACCTTATCTGCATATTGATCCGGCAACGGTGGGCAGAAAGTATGAAAAACTCATCCGTATCAACAGTCAGTCCGGCAAAGGCGGGGTCGCCTATGTTCTGGAACATGACTTCGGGATCTATCCCCCCAAAGGGATGCATCCGGAAATCGGTGCTGCCACACAGGCTTATGCAGACAGCAAAGGCGATGAACTGGATGCAAGCGAACTGCTGAAGATCTTCAATGAAACATTTGTGAATGTGAAAGGGCCCTTCGTACTCAAAAAATATTCCAGAAACAACCGTGGAACAGAACACATTGAAGGCAGAGATGACTCCAGCGTGGAAGTGGAACTCAATATCCTTATGGACGGGAAGGAATACACAGCCTGCGGAAAAGGAAACGGTCCTGTATCTGCAACCGTTCATGCCATCCGCGATGTTGTGAACCTTTACCAGTTCGTTCTGGAAGATTACCGTGAACAGACTCTCGGCGACAATGCGGATGCAAAAGCCATGTCTATTGTGGGGATCCGCCGGAAAAGCGACAATAAACTTTTCTACGGGGTCGGCGAACATACCAATATCGACCTTGCCACTATTTATGCGATCTTTTCCGCACTCAACCGTGCCGTTGCGGATGAACGGAAAGCAAAATAAACGGGAAACACATGCGTACATTTCTGTTTTTCTTCCGCAAATGCAGAAGTGTACGCAAAAAAATATATCCGTAAAATGATCCATCAATCACAGGAAAAACAGCCATGAAAGTAACTCATCTTATCGCCCTTGCAGTGTCGATTGCCCTGCTTCATCTTCTGGTCATTTTCCTTGTGATGAATGGAGGATGTTCCGATTCTTCACTGGGAAAAACCCCTGTAAAACCGGAGATAGCAGCTGAACAGAAAAAGGTATCTGCAAATCCACCTGCACCATCTGACGGTAAATTCAAAAAAGCCGATTATACAGAATCCCCCATTGTGCCGGGAGCAGCAAAGAAGGCAGGAACTTCCTCTTCCATCCCTGCGGCGATCCCCCGGGATCTTCCCGCAGGTCCTGAGCTTCCTGCCCTGCCCGACTCCCCGGAGCAGGAAAAAGAGAAAATTGAAGTCTTCGGGAAACTGCCCCCGCCGCCGGTACACAGAAATATCCTCAACCGGGGGAAATACGACTATAAATATGCGGTAAACGGAAAAGTTTCC
This sequence comes from Victivallales bacterium, assembly GCA_045612485.1. GTDB lineage: Bacteria > Verrucomicrobiota > Lentisphaeria > Victivallales > UBA1829 > RGIG5327. Next base: position 5,693 of record JAZKZE010000130.1, read on the forward strand.
GCCATTCCCGGATTGTCTGCCGCTACATCAGGGATACTCCTGGAAGTAAATACCCGCCGTATCCTCTGGATGAAAAATCCTCATAAAGCAGTTCCCATCGCCTCAATGTCCAAGATCATGACCATGCTTCTTGCCTGTGAGGACGTGGAGGCAGGCAGAGTATCCTTAAGCGCAAAGATCCCGGCGACAAAAAATGCGATGGCATTGCGGGAAGGGGTTGTCTGGATGCGGAAAGGGGAAAATTTCACCTTGCAAAGCCTGCTGGAAGCTGCCGCTGTAAAAAGTGCCAACGATGCATCTTTGCTCATTGCAGAGTATCTGGGTAACGGAAAAAGTGAAGATTTCATAGACCGGATGAACAGTACAGCGACGGTTCTGGGCATGAAGAATACCCGGTTTTTCAATCCCCACGGTCTGCCGGGAAAAAAAAGTTCTCTGGATAATAAAAGTACGCCGGAAGATCTGCTGAAACTTTGCGAATATGCCATGACAAGTTCCCTTTTCCGTAATCTTGTACAGTTGCGGAAGGCAGAGTTCCGCAGGAAGGGGGAAAAGGGTCATCTGGTGATGTGGAATCACAATCATCTGCTTCCCGGAAACAAGTACGGCGTTGCCGGAGTACGGGGGATCAAGACAGGTTACATACGGAGAGCAGGGTTCTGTGTGGCGGTATCCTGTGTGCAGTCCGGACAGGAATTTCTGGCAATAGTGACAGGGTTCCCCACTGCTGCGGAAAGGGACAGAAATATGCGCGCGCTTCTGCAATGGGGTTTTATCCGGGCGAAAAATCCCGCAGTTCCGGAAGAACGTGTCGTTTTGAAAAGCAGAGAGAAAAAGAAGACTTTTACCAGAAGGAAATCCTCTTCCAGAAGCAGAAAGGCCGGCAAAAATCAGAAAAATAAAAAGTGATCCCGGGAAAAAAAGAAAAATTTTAAAATAACTATCTATTATAAATAGATAAAGGAATAAAGAAGCCTTTCCGGAATATTTTCAACTTGAAATTTTGAAAAAAGGGAATAAATTTCTGAAGAAAGATTACAAAAAGGAAAGGAATACCGGGCAGGGAGAGAAAATCCGGCTCCGTAAAATTCAGAACAGGCAGGACAGAATGAAAAACAAACTTGTGATCGTGGAATCTCCGGCAAAGGCGAAAACCATAGGAAAAATTCTTGGAAATGGTTATACCATCAAAGCCTCCATGGGGCATGTAAGGGATCTGCCCCAGCGTTCCCTTGGGGTGGATATTGAACATAATTTTGCCCCCCAGTATGAGGAAAACAGAGAACGGAGCAAAAACCTCAATGATCTGAAAAGTGCGGCAAAAGGTGCTGCGGAAATCTATCTTGCCCCTGACCCTGACCGTGAAGGGGAAGCCATTGCCTGGCATTTGAAAGATATGCTTTCCAAAGATAATAAAAATGCACTTTTCCGTCGTGTGACCTTCCATGAAATCACCGCAAGTGCCATCCGTAAAGCCTTTGAAAATCCTGCGGATATCGACCTTGACAGAGTAGATGCCCAGCAGGCAAGAAGAGTCCTTGACCGTATTGTGGGATATATGGTAAGTCCCCTTCTGTGGGGCAGGATCGAAAAGGGCTTGAGTGCCGGCCGTGTTCAGAGTGTGGCATTGCGTCTTGTCTGTGAACGGGAACGGGAGATCCTCTCATTCGTCCCGAAGGAATACTGGAACTTTTCCGCAAAATTCCATGCGGAAGGGACAAAGGAAATGTATTCTGCCCGTCTTTTCAAGATCGACGGTGAAAAATTTGAAATAAGCAGCAGTGCGGAAGCGGATAAACTGCTTGCGGCCGTGCGTGCATCCTCCTCCTGGAAGATCGCCAATGTGGAGGAAACTCCCCGGAAACGTTTTGCCCAGCCCCCCTTTATCACAAGTACCTTACAGCAGGCGGCAAGCTCCTCTCTGGGCTTTTCCGCCAACAGTACCATGCGGATCGCCCAGCAGCTTTATGAAGGTCTGGACATTGGAAACGGTACCACAAGGGGTCTTATCACCTATATGCGTACCGATGCAGTTGCTGTAGCAGCGGAAGCACAGCAGGCGGCAAGAAAATATATTGAGGAAAACTATGGTGCGGAATATGTCCCTGCCAAACCCAATATCTACCGTTCCAAAGCCTCTGCCCAGGGTGCGCACGAAGCGATCCGTCCCACAGATATAACTTTGACACCGGAAAAATTGAAAGGGGTTCTGGATACCCAGCAACTGAAACTGTATACCCTTATCTGGAAGAGATTTACAGCAAGCCAGATGGCCCCCTGCGAACAGATGCGTACAAGCGTGGATACCCAGAGTATTTCCCCTGAAGATTCCCGTCTTTACACCTTCCGCAGCACAGCCACAGTCACCACCTTTGCCGGGTTCCTCCGTGCCTACAATATTCAGGAGGAAGGTGCTGCATCCGAAGAGGATGAAGATACAAAGGATGCGGAAGTACTGAAGAATCTGAAAAACGGCATGACAAGTGTTCTTGCAGACAGCACCGGGGAGCAGAAATTCACCGAACCCGCCCCCCGTTTTTCCGAAGCTACCCTCATCAAAGAATTGGAATCCAACGGCATTGGCAGACCGTCCACTTATGCAACCATCGTCAATACCATCCAGGTCCGCAAATATGTAAACAAGGAAAAAGGTAAACTCATCCCTACAGAACTGGGCTTCAAGATCAATGATTATCTGGTAGCCAAACTGCCGGAACTTTTCCAGGTGGGCTTTACTGCGGATATGGAAAATCAGCTGGACAGCGTGGAAGAAGGAAAAGTAGTCTGGACGGAGATGATGCAGGAATTTTATGATAAATTCCTCAAGTGGCTCAGTGCGGCAAAGACTGAAGGCGCTCCGGAAGGGGAAAAGGCAAAAGCCCTTATTGAACTGCTCAACAGTATCAAAGAGTGGCAGAAAGCCGAAAAGACCGGGACACGCACCTACGATGACAAGAGATTCTTCTCTTCCGTATTGAAAGCCTTTGAAAGTGGCAAAACCATTACCGCCAAACAATGGGAAGCCCTTCTGCGGCTTGCGGTAAAGTATGAGGAACAGCTTTCTGCACTTGCGGAAATTGCGGAAAAGTGCAACTTTACAGAAGAACTTGCTTCTACCAGACAGATCGCTCTTGAACGTACGGAAAAAGCGGCGGAAGCGAAAAAACAGCTGAAAGATGCGTCCGTACAGGCAGAGATCAGCAAATATCAATCTTTGTTCAGTATCATGGATGTCATCAAATGGGATGTACCTGAAAAACGCAACGCTTTTGATGAGAAGAAATTTTATAATTCTCTCAAGACCCAGAACAGTCAGGGGAAACTTCTTTCCATCAAACAGCTGTCTGTACTCAGCCGTCTGGCAATCAAATATAAAGTCCAGTTCTCTGCTGAAGATTATGCAAAGATCACAGAGATCCTGAATCTTCCCGCTGAGGAACCCTCCTCTGCAACAACGGAAAAAACAGATCCGGAGATCCTGTTCAAAAAATTTGAAAGTGTGAAAGAGTGGGCGGAACCCAGGAAGATCGGCAGAATGGTCTATGATGACAAGGCGTTCTATGAGTCTTTGCTGAAACAGCACAAGGCAAAAAAGGAGCTTTCAGCCAAACAGCTTGCTGCGTTGCAGAAACTTGCCGGTAAATACTCTCTTAACTGACAGATACAGGAATAAAAAATAATCTCCTGCGGGAAAAATCATGGCTAAGGAAACGGAACGGAAATTTCTGCTTAAAGACAGTTCGTGGAGAGCTCTTATCCATTCCTCTGCGGTTTTCCGACAGGCATATATTCCTACCGTTCCCGGGGGAAAGCATATTACAGCAAGAGTACGGCTTGCAGGGGAAAAAGCGTTTCTCACGCTGAAAAATTCTCCTGCGGCAAGCTCCTCATTTTCCAGAAGTGAATTTGAATATTCCATTCCTGTTGAGGATGCCAAGATCCTTCTGGAAGAGTTCTGCGGGAAAAAACTGGAAAAGACCCGTCATATTGTTTTTTATGGCGGGAAAAAATGGGAAATTGATGAATTTTCCGGAGAGAACCGGGGGTTGACAGTTGCTGAAATCGAACTGCCTTCGGAAGATTCATTCTTTGAAAAACCCTCTTTTCTTGGGGAGGAAGTAACATTTGACCACCGTTACAGCAACTCATTTCTGGCGGAAAATCCCTATTGTTCCTGGGAAAAAAAGGAAGAAAAATGAAACGGATATTGTTTTTCATTTCTGTTTTCCTTATATTTTTTTCTGCAGGGAAAGATCTTTCCGCAGCTGAAGGAAAGTCAGAGAGAAATTTCTGGCGGTATGATTTCCGTTCTGCAAGAAAATATGCAAAGGAAGAGGGGAAACTTCTCCTGCTCTTTTTTACCATTTCCGATTCTCCCGCCCCTATGAATAAACAGATGATCCTGTTATACAGAACAAACCGTTTTTTTCTGGAAAAAAGTGCGGAAGATTATGTTTTACTGCATATAGATCTCTCCAATGATCCTGAAAAACTTACTGCGGGAAGGAAACGGCAGAACTCACTCTTACGGAACCGTTTTTCCGTCAGTACCTTTCCCGCCTTTGTGCTTGCAGATCCGGGAAATCCCTGGGGGACTCTTCTTTATAAAAGACAGGGCAGGATCGCCCCCGGTGACCTGCTGGATATTCTGAATAAGAGATTTGCCGCAAGAATAAAAAAAATGCGGCAGAAAAGAGAAAATGAGCCTTCCGGAAACGGGAAGAACGGTTCTGAAAAAGGAAAGATAAAATGAAAAAAATATTCTTCTGTCTTTTTGTTCTGCTTCTGACCTTTGCATTTTCCGTAAAGCTTTCCGGACTGCCTCCGGTGGATATGAAAAATATTGATCTGAGGAAAAACCGTACAGAATTCAGCAGTACAGGAGCGTCAGTGGATGATTTTCTCACGTCATTACAAACGAAGATCCTTTATCATTTTGAAAAATCTTTTGAACATTTTTCCCTTATATTTTCTTCTGCGCAGGATGAAGCCGTGAAAAAAGCAGAGGAAACCCTTGCCGGAAAAGGAAAGGAAACAATGGATTTTATAAAAGAACAGACTCAGAAAGCAGTGGGGGAAACTATCGAAAAGGAATGGAAAAAATATTCCGCACCTCCCGCTGTCCGGGAAAAGCAGAAAACGGAAAATAAAAAAGTAAGGGAGCCATCAGCGTCTTCTTCCGGGAACATCAAAGAAAAAAAGAAAAATCCATCCGTTGCGGAAATCAATGAACCATTGATCCTGCCGGAACTTCCGGAGGTTCCCTGATGCCCTTTTCCGGAAAGGATTTTGTTATTACCAACGCCAGGATCATTGACGGAAGCGGAAAAACTGCCCCCTTCACGGGGGAGGTTGTTGTTTCAGGGGAAAAAATCTTATATGCGGGAAAAAAGGAAAGAGCAGATCATTACAGGAATCTATCACTTTTTGATGCAGAAGGAATGACCCTTGCTCCCGGATTTATTGATACGCATACCCATTCGGATATGTCTTTATTTGCCGCTCCGGAAGCGGAAAGCTGTATTACCCAGGGAGTCACCACGCAGATCGCCGGAAACTGCGGACTTTCCCCCTTCCCCGTCCTTACAGAAGAAGTACGGGAACATTTGGAACACCTTTACAGCAAGTATGATAAAAAGATTTCGTGGCAAGATTTTTCCTCTTATGCGTCAGAATTGGAAAAAAGTATGCCGGCAACCAATCTTCTTTCGTTATGCGGGCATAATACTCTGAAGGCAAATATCTGTTCTTACAGGGGGAAAGAGTGTACAAAAGAGGAAGTGCAAAAGATGTGTGAACTGCTTTCCGGAACCTTATTACAGGGGGCGGCAGGACTTTCCACCGGGTTACTGTATGTTCCGGGCAACAGTTCCGGTACGGAAGAGCTTTTGATGCTGATGGATGTATTGAAAAAATATGATCTCCCCTATGCCACCCATTTACGCAGTGAAGGGACCTCTTTATGTGAAGCGGTAAAGGAAGCTGTATTTCTTGCGGAAAACGGCAGCAGGAAACTGCATATAAGTCATCTGAAAACAGCAAAAGAAACCAACTGGCACAAATTGCCGCAGGTATTTGCTCTTATGGAAGAGGGACGGAAAAAAGGAATACAGATAAGCTGTGACCGTTACCCCTGGACATTTTCCGCCACTTCCCTTTCTGTGATCCTTCCGGGCATTTATCAGGACATGACCGATGCCGCCATAGAGAAAAAACTTGCAGATGATGAAAATGAGTGCCGTATTCTTGCTGAAAAACTGGATGAAAATATCAGCCATTGGCAGAGGATCCTTCTTGCAGATACAGAAAAAGAGGAATGGAAAAAGTTCTGCGGAAAAGATTTTGTTTTTACGGGAAATGCCCTCGGTCTTACGCCGGGACAGGCGGTAATGAAAATTCTGGCGGAAGATGCTTCCTGCGCCATGGGAGCCTTCGGCGGAATGAGTGAAAAAAATCTTGCAGAGATCCTGAAGCTGGATTTCACCTGCTGCGGAAGTGATGAAACCAGCAGGCCATTTCTTTCCTCCATCGGCAGAAGCCATCCAAGGGGATTTGGTTCCTTTCCCCGTTTTTTCAATCAGTTGCGTTCCATGAATATACCGGAAGAAGAGATCATTTTCAGATTTACCGGTCTTCCCTCCCGGATTTTTTCCCTGCATGAAAGAGGCTTGATCCGGGCGGGATTTTATGCAGATATGGTTCTTTTTGATCCGGAAAAATTTTCTTCAGAAGCAGATTTTACCCATCCGCATGTTCCGGCGGAAGGGGTGAAAGCTGTGTTTGTAAACGGTCAGCTCTGTGATATGGAAAAGAGTGTTCTCAAAAGAAAACGGAATGGAAAAGTCCTGAAAAAGATCTTCCGGTAAACTTTTTCCCGTTCCGGATATATAATTTCTGCTCCGGACATTTGATTTTTTGCTTAAAATTGCTATATTTCTGTATGTATAACATTTCAGATTTTTTTTAACAGGGAGAAAAGAAAATGAGTACTGAAGTAACCTTGCCGGATGTCTTTGCCTTCCCGCCTGCCGTCTATGCTGTGGGAAATGAGTATCAGATCTTTATTGTCGTAAAAAGTGAACTTCTGATGTGGGGCTGTGTGGGAGATGAAGAATATTTTGATGACAGCAATGGTATCCTCCGTTCCGGAAGCGATACGCATAAAATCACAGTTCCCATGGAAGAATTGGATAAAGCAGGCAGTTATACGGTAAAATTCCGCCGGGTGCAGGAGCGTCTCCCCTACTTTTCCAAAACAGGCGAAGTGGAAAGCGTTACAATCCCCTTCCGCAGTGTCCCGCAGGATAATATCCATGTCTATCATGTGGCAGATACCCACAACAGAGTGGAACTGCCGGTAAGAACAGCCTCCTATTTCGGGGATAAACTGGATCTTCTCATCCTCAATGGCGATATTCCCGACCACAGCGGAGAGATCCGCAATTTTATGACCATCCATGAGATCGCAGGAAAAATGACAAATGGAGAGATCGCCACGGTCTATTCCAGAGGCAATCACGATCTGCGGGGCAACCATGCGGAAGACCTTGCCACATACACCCCCAACCGTAACGGTCACAGTTTCTATACTTTCCGGGTGGGGTCATTATGGGGGATCCTTGTGGATTGCGGGGAAGATAAGGAAGATACCCATGCAGCATACGGAAATACCATCTGCTGTCATGCCTTCCGGAAAAGGGAAACAAAGTATATTGAAGAGGTCATTAAAAATGCGGCAAATGAGTATGATGCGGAAGGGGTGAGATATAAAGTAGTGATTTCCCATGTTCCCTTCTCCTATGTTCTGCAGGAGCCTTTCAATATTGAAGGGGAATGTTACACAAAATGGTGCAGTCTTCTGAAAGAACATGTGAAGCCCCATGTGATGTTGAGCGGTCATTTGCACCGTTCCTTCCTTTCCCGCTGCGGCAGTGAAAACGATCATCTGGGGCAGCCCTGCCCGCTGGTGGTGGGTTCCCGTACAAACGGACAGGAGCCGGAAAAATTTGCCGGGGCAGCCCTCACCTTTGAAGACGGTCGCATCAATGTAAAATTTACCGATCAGGATCACAATGTATACGGGGAAGATACTCTGGAATTGTAAAAAACCTTGTAAAAGGCAAAGAAACTTAGGAAAAAGATCAAAAAAAGGATTTTTTACTTGAATAAAGCGGATTCTGTGCTATTTTTTCACACAGATACAGAAAAGTTTTAAGGAGAAAGGCTGAAAGTATGGCAGAAAAGAAAGTAAAAGAAACGGAATTCACTCCGGATGAACTCCTTGTCAGACTCTGCGAAGAGATCGCATACGAAAGAAAAGCGGAAAATATCATCCGCCTTAATCTGAAAGAATATTCAGCAGTCAGTGATTATTTCCTCCTCTGTACCGCAACAAGCACCCCTCATGTGGGGGCTTTGGCGGAAAGGATCAGAAGAGGGGTTCTTGAAAAAATGAATATCAAACCCTACCGTATGGACGGAAGTGCCGAAAGCTGCTGGATGATCGTGGACTACGGCAACGTAATGGTTCATATCATGACAGAGGAAAAACGGGAGGAATACCAGCTGGAAACGCTGTGGAACGATGTTCCTGCTGAGGATGCAGTCAAACGCATTGAAGCACAGTTGAGAAAGAAAGCTGCCGAACTCAAAAAGGCGGCAGAAGCAGAAGAAAAGAAGGCTGCCGCAAAGAAAACCGCTGTCAAAAAGCCTGCGGCTGAAAAATCTGCGGCTGCCGCAAAAAAAACAACCACAGTAAAAAAGGCGACAGAAGGAAAGAAAGCAACCGCAAAGAAAACCACTGCCAAAAAAACGGCGGCTGCCAAAAAGCCTGCGGCTGAAAAATCTGCGGCAAAGAAAACGGCGGAATGATCCGTCAGGACAAAATATATAACAAATGAAAAAAAGAGAAAAGGATTTCTTCTGAAATCATAACTTTTCTCTTTTTCTTATACCGGGGTAACTGATGTCTCAATCAACCGACAACTGGAGCGAATTTGACTGGGAAAATGCGTTCAAAGCGGATGATGCCAGAATCAATCTTTATATGAGAGAATTGTATAAATATATTGATCTGCCTTCCGAAGATGAACTCATCATGCGGCGTCTTTCCAATGATCCGGAATACAAAAGGATCAATGACCCCGCCCTCACAGAAAAGCTCATGCGGTACTTCCGGAAAAAGAATATTGAGGAAACAGAGGAAAATTCCGACACAGCCTGGCAGAAACGTCCCGGAGCGGCTTCATTCATGCTGTTTTCCCGTCTGGCAAGACTTTGGGCACAGGAATTTGCCCGTGCCGGGGAAAATGTTTCCTCCATGGCGTTTTTACGGATCTCCTGTGTTTACGGACAACTGCTTCTGCAAAGTTCAGATATTATGGATCTCAAGGAAAACGATCCCGCTACCGATCCCCTGAAATGCGCCATTGTCAAAAGAATGCTTGCCAGGATCAATTTTCTCTGCGGGGAATTCAGTTCTTTCGGGAAAACATATCCGGCCCACGCAGAAAGCTGTATGTATCACTTCAATAATCTTCTGGAACTGCGGGAAAAAATCATTGCCTTTCTGTTCCGCACAAGAAAGAGATCCTGCTGAAACTTACGGGGAAGATCACCATGAATCACGAAGAAGAAAGTCTTTTTTCATCCTTTACCTCCCGGCCGCTTGCGGATCAGCTCCGGCCGAAAACACTGGATGAGATCGCAGGTCAGGAACACTTGCTCGGACCGGAAGGGCCGTTGCGCCGTATGGTGGATAATCATTGTATTTCCAGTTTTATTTTATGGGGGCCTCCCGGATGCGGCAAAACTACAGCAGCAAGAATTCTGGCAAACTGTACCGACTTGCATTTTGTTGCTCTTTCCGCAGTATTTTCCGGGATCAGTGATTTGAGAAAAGCCTTTGAAGAAGCCTCGGAAATGCGGCGGGTGGGAAAAAAGACCTTGCTGTTTGTGGATGAAATCCACCGTTTCAACCGGGCGCAGCAGGATGGCTTTCTCCCTTATGTGGAAAATGGTACAGTGATCCTTGTGGGTGCAACAACGGAAAATCCCTCCTTTGAACTGAACAGTGCTTTGCTTTCCCGCTGCAAGGTTTTTGTAATGAAGCCCCTTGACGATGATGCTCTGGAAAAAATCATCCGGAGGGCGGAAACGGTATCGGAAAGAACTCTTCCTGTGGATGCGGAAGCAAGACAGACTCTGAAAGAACTTGCCGACGGTGACGGAAGATATACCATCAACCTTGTGGAAACATTGTTTGATCTTGTGAAAGAAGGTACCGTTCTCAATAAGGAAGGACTGCTTAAAATCATTCAGAAGCGGGCTCCCGGATATGATAAAAGCGGGGATGGTCACTATAACCTCATCAGTGCCCTGCATAAATCCCTGCGGGGGTCTGACGTGGATGCTGCACTCTACTGGGCAGCAAGAATGGTTACCGGCGGGGAAGATCCCCTTTACATATTGCGGCGGCTCACCCGTTTTGCCATGGAAGATGTGGGAATGTGTGATCCCAATGCAGTCAATATAGCCATTTCCTGCTGGGATGCCTATGAAAGACTGGGTTCGCCGGAAGGGGATATAGCCATATCCCAGCTGGTGATCTACCTCGCCACAGCCCCCAAATCCAATGGAGCCTATAAAGCATGGAACAATGCGTGTAAAGTTGCAAGGGAGTACGGGACACTCAATCCCCCCATGCACATTCTCAACGCCCCCACCAAACTTATGAAACAGCTCGGTTACGGGGAAGGGTATCAATACGATCAGGATCTGCCGGATGCTTTTTCCGGCCAGAATTACTTCCCGGAAAAAATGGCAAGACAGCGTTTCTATATTCCTCCGGAACGGGGATTTGAACGGGAGATCAATAAACGGCTTGCCTATTTTGACCGTCTGCGGCGGGAAAAGAATATGAAGAAGAATCCCATACCTGACAAAAAGGATGAGTAATCTTTACTTCTTTTCCTCCGGCTGATTTCTATATTGTTTCGGACTTATCCCGTAATGTTTTTTGAAAGCATGGGAGTAAAAAGCGGCATCTTTATAGCCGTTCAATTCAGCGATCTCCCGGATGGGCATAACAGAATATTTCAGCATCCAGCAGGAGTTGTTCAACCGGGCATCTATAACAAAATCCATGGGACTCATGGAGGTTTTTTCCAGAAAAATCTTCCGTAAAGTCTCCCGGGAAACCTGAAAAGTTTTTTCCATACTCTCCAATGTGGGATAATCCTGCGGATTATGACGGACGATATCTATAAGATGGGAATAGGGAGGATTTGCAAAAACCGGTTGTGTAGTTTCCTTTGAGGTAATGTAAGTAAGCAGACGGTAGAGCAGACAACTGATCTCTTCCGGTGTGCTGCTTTCTTTATTCTGTACAAGAACCAGAAGTTCTTCAATACATTCTATAACCTTGCTGCTGTCTTTCAGATGAACGATCTTCATTCCGCCCAGCTGAAACATCTGTTCCATATATATATTTCTTTCAATACTCAAATAATATCTTTTACACTCTTTCTGTTCCGTACTTTCCAGAATGTGATGCCCCATTATGTGTACTTTATTTTCCGGCTGGACCGTTGGCGGACGTATCAGAAGATCGCAGGAAGTCAAACTTTCCTTTCTGCCGTTTTTCATGGATAAGGAAGATTTTTCCGCAGTTGTGATACAAAAACTCCAGTATCTGCCCCCCATAAGGGAAAAGGATATTTTTTTCCCTTTCCGGCAATGGATACTGGCAATATGATACAACTGAAACAAATTCAAAGATGTTTTCTGAAAACTCATGTTGAAATAAACTTCTTCCCGCCATGAAGTACATTCTTTGATGCGTTTCTTAAAAACAGCCGTCCCTTTCATTATTCCTCCCTGTTGCAGATAATATAATTATTTATGTAAATAATACAAATCTATTTTCTTGTTTTTTCTATTTTTCTGTTGTATAATCTTGCATGGAAGAAATCTTTATTTATCCCGGAAGGAAATTTCACCGGACAAAAAAAACAAATATGAAGGAGGAGGTATGTTCTCTTTTAAAAGACAGAAAAAATTTACTTTGATCAAACCGCTTGTTACTGCTGCACAGGAGAATTGTTTTTCAAAAATAAAAAAATGCACATCCTTACGCCCGACAGGGCGCACTTCACGCTTTTTTTGCGAATGCAAAAAAAGCTCTTCACACCTTCACACCTTCACTCAATCGGCGTTTACGCTGATTGAACTATTGGTAGTTATAGCCATCATCGCCATTCTTGCAAGCATGCTGCTTCCGGCGTTGAGTAAAGCAAGAGCTACAGCAATGAGCATAAAATGTGTCAATAATCTGCGGCAGGTTGCTCTTGTAGTCCAATCCTACGGCGATGATTATAAAGACTTTTTCCCTGCCAATATCATCAATCCACCCAAGTATGCTTTCCATACATATATACAAGCTGGTTATCTGCCCAATAAAAATATTTTTGTCTGCCCCTCTTTCTGGCCTAATAAATATCTTCCGGATGACCAGTACAGATACGCTTCCACCTACGGGACATTTGCCACAAGCAACGGATTCCGTTTGCGGGAAATCAACCGTGCTTATGTTTATTATACGACAATCAAAGGGGAAAAATATTTCCCTCCCATTTCCCCCAGTCTCTCACTCCTTTATGCTGACAGCAGAATAGGAAGAAATCAGGCAAAACAGCGTCAGATCGCAAACTGGAGCTGGGCAAGCACAACAAACCCCGGCGGGGCAAACGGTATCCATCTTGTTCATAATAAAAGAGCCAATATCCAGCATCTGGACGGAAGCGTTCTTTCCCGGAGCAGGCTGGAGATCGCCAAATACTATAAATTTTATTACTATACTTATGCCCCCTTTGTCCAATTCTGATTTTAACTAAAGAAACAAGTCTGCAATATAAAGGAGAAAAATATGTTTTTGAAAAATGTTTCTTTCATTCTGCTTTTCGCAACTTTTTTATCCATTGCCGGAGCAGATTCCCCTCAACTTTACCGGGTTCCGGAAAAGAAACTCATCTTTTTCGGCTGGGATAATCCCACACCGGAATACCTTGCAAAAAATCTGGAAATGCTGGAAAAAACTCTCCCGTATGACGGTATGGGGATCAGTATTCTCAGCAAGACCGTCCCTCACCCGGCAACAAAGAAAAAAATCTCCCTTTCCTACCAGGGATTTACAGGACTGCCTTTCGATGAAAAATGGTTCGAACAAGACAGAAAATATCTGAAAAGCATACGCAATGCAAAAAAACTCAAGCATAACTTTCTCAATGCCAATATGTGCAATTTCAATGGGGACTTCGATCTTTTCTCCGACACATTCTGGAACACCGTCAATAAAAAGTTTGCTTTTTTTGCAAAAATGGCAAAGGAAGGCAATCTTGCAGGGATCCATTTTGATATGGAAGATTACGGCAATTACCACCATTGGGCATACAGACGCTCTTGCGGACGCTCCTTTGATGAAGCCTATTTAATGGCAAGAAAAAGAGGGAAAGATTTTATAAAGGCAATGACTGATGAATACCCTCAATTAACACTTTTCTGTCTCTTCTGGCTGGATCTTACCGCAGGACCTGCCACAAACGGTATGCCTATGCTTTATGAACGTCTGGAAGGCTCTCCCACCGGACTTCTTGTGGGATTTATCAACGGTATTTATGATGGACTGCCTCCCACGGCAAAAATCGTTGACGGAATGGAAGCAGACAGTTACGCTGCAAGAAAACTGGATGATTATTACCGGCTCGTTGCCACAAGAGAAAGTTATTTCAAATTGCTTATTGCTCCGGAAAATCAGCGAAAATTGCGTGAACAGACCTCTTTAAGTATCGGTTTTTATCTGGACAGTTACGTCAAAAAAGATAAAAAAGGCGTTACTTATGCAGAAAAAAAGGCAAAAGAAGAAAATCTTTCTCTTCTTTCCTATTTCCGCAGAAATTTCACCTACACGGCAAAATTCTCCCATGAATATGTATGGACATGGAGTGAAGCCTTGCGCTGGCTTCCCGGCAAATATAATCAGGCATACAAACAGAAAGCTGCTGAAAATATGATGCGTTCCGGAGTGAAAGGACCTCTCTGGACGGATGGATTACCGGGGATCAGTGAAGCAATGCTTTATGCGAAAAATCCATATAACTTCATCATACAGAAAGTCAAAGAAGGAAAAGTAAGCGGTAATCTTTTGAAAAACGGCTCTTTTGATGAAAGTAAAATAAATAAAAAACAAAATGGTCAGGTACCGGATACAATGCTCCTTCCCTCCCTTACCCCCTGGGGCTGCTGGCAGCAGAAAAGATCCAAAGGGAAATTTTCCGCCGCTCCGGGCAAAGGCTGGAATGGTTCGGTATGTCTGCAAATGACCGGGGTAAAAAGCGGCTGTACTCATCAGGGAATAAAAATCAAACCTTACTCCGTTTATTATGTTACAGCCCTTATCAAAAATGAAGGCAAAAGCAATGCTTCCCTGGGGGTCCAGTGGAGAAATCACCAGGGCAAATGGCATGCCCATTTCCGGAATCTTGCCATTGTTCCTCTGGAAGATGCCGGTAACGGCTGGAAAAGAGCTGTTGCTGTAATTGATTACATCCCGCCGGAAACTTCTTACATGAATGTAATGCTCAATGTGGGAAATTCAGGAAGTGAGGAATCGGTATATTTTGATGAGGTTGAAATAAGGGAAGTATATATAGACGGAACATCCTCTTCCGGTCAAAAAGATAAATAAGATTTTCTCCCGCCCGCGGGATCACTTTCAAAGTCCAAACAGGCGGGAGAAGATATTATATATTTACTGCTTTATGTGATTTGCACAAAATGTAATGTAAAAAGTTACACTGATGATTTGATTTCCCCTTGTTTTTTTCATATTCCATTGTATAATAAATAATAGAATAATCATCTTTCCGGATATCAGGAACAAAAAACAGGAGGTACTGTATATTATGCGGCATCACAGATTTACTTTGATTGAATTACTTGTCGTTATCGCCATCATCGCCATTCTTGCCGGGATGCTTCTGCCGGCACTGGGCAAAGCAAGGGAACACGCCCGTTCCATCAATTGCGTCAGTAATCAGAAACAGCTTGCGTTGGCATTTAACTTCTATATTGAGGATTACAAGGGACAATATCCTCTCCACAATTTATTCGAGCAATCCTGGGGATTTGCAATGAGTAAACCCACCTCCGAATCCAACGCCTGGGCAAAAAGTGTGAAATTAGGTTATGCGGATGCAAAGGTATTCCACTGTCCTTCCATCATAGCAAAATTCACCGACAAAAGAAATAATGAAGGCGCAATAGGTTACGCCTATAACTATATGCACCTTTCAGCAGATACCCCTGCACTGCGTCCGAAAATCATCCGGCAGGATCGCTGCGTTGCCCCCAGTCAGCAGTATGTTCTTCTGGAATCCGGCAGTACAAGTTCCCAGTGTTACAGTTACAGATCGACCGCAACGCCCCAGCAGGCAAAACCCTCCCATGGTTTGAAAAAGATGAATATTTTATATGCAGACTGGCATTCAAGCTCTTTCACATGCGTAAATCCTCTTAATGCCTACGGCCCCACCTGGGAAGCTACAGTTCCGCCGAGAGGTTGTCTGGGACAAAGCGGTAAAGGTTCAGACATAGCCAAAAAATCCGGCAATCACAATCTTGCCAACGGCTGGAGTAAATTCAAATAATTCAGAAAAAAAATAAACATAAACAAAGGAAAAATCATGATCAGAAAAACAGTTTTACTGGCAGCATTGTTTGCCGCACTCCCTGCAATTTCATGGGGGTTTGATTTTGTAAAAAACGGTAAGGCTCTTACCGGAGTCACCTGCACAGGCAATGAAAAAGGTACCATTCTTGCCGTACAGGAACTGACAGAATATACAAAAAAAGTGACTTCCGCCGATATTTCCAAATTGAAAAACGGCAGGATCATTGTTGGAACAGTAAAAAGTAAAGATATCCCTGTTTCCATTGTCAATGAACTTAAAAAGAATCCCTCCGATGAAGCATTCTTCCTGGGAGCTGAAGGCGGCAAATATTATATTGTCGGTCAGAACGGTGTTGCCGCATATTATGGCGCACTGGAATTTATTGAACAGAATCTCGGCGTACGCTGGTACTATCCCGGAACAAAAGGGGAACGGTATGCTGCAAAGAAAAATGTGACCATACTGGATGCGGGGAAAGTATATGCCCCCACATTCTCCCACAGACTCCTCAATACTGTCAGCCTCAACGGTCTTTGCAGGGAAAGCCGCATCTGGGCAGGCAGAAACCGTATCCAGAGCCCCGGTCCATGGGGAATCAGGGATACTATGGTAAAATACCGCAATTTCCATGAAGCAAGAATGAGACTTGACCGTACCCTTACCGGCGGACATCTCACATTTGAAGCTCCTCTTCCCGCGAAAAAATACGGCAAGACCAATCCGGAATATTTCGCCCTTGTTGACGGGAAACGCCGTACGGAAGGCAAAATGCTCCACCACTGCCTCTCCAATAAGGATGTCCAGCAGAAGGTTTATGAATATGTGATGCAGGAAATCGACAAATACGGAGATGACTTCACCTTCAACTTCGGGTGCGTTGATGCTTATACCAACTGCTGTGAATGTGAAGAATGTAAAAAAATGGATGGCGGTACCAGACCGGATATCTCCCGCCGTTTCCATACTTTCGCACAGAATGTAAGTAAAATGGTCTGGGCAAAACGTCCCAATGCCAAACTTTCCCAGTGGGCATACTGGAACTACCGGGACTATCCGGAAGGATTGACGCTTGATCCCCGTACCATCATCTATTTCTGTGCCACCGAACGCTGTTATGCTCACGCACTGGATGATGAAAACTGTATCCGCAACGTAAAAAGTCTGAAAAGACTGAAAGACTGGATGAAGGTCTGCAAAAAAATCTATATTTATGAGTATGGTTTTGCTGTGGGATGTGCCTATCAGCCCTATGAGGAAGTTCTGCTTAAAGATCTGCGTCTTTATAAAAAGCTGGGGCTTATGGGCAGAAAAGAGGAGATGGTCTATCCCGATGCCGACTTTTTCTACAATATGAAAAAGAACGGGATCTGGTTCACAAAAAACCTTATGGCATCCCGCTGGCAGTTCTGGTACCTTTTCGGCAAAGGATGCTGGAATCCCGATTTTGATTTTGAAAAGGCTGTTTCTGAAGCGGAAAAAGATTTTTACGGCAAACTTTATCCGGCAATGAAAAAATATCAGTTCTTACGCAGAAAACTCTGGAAGGAAACTCCCGGATGCGTCGGGTTCCCCTATGATGACTTGCGTACCCCCATGGTATTGCAGAAACCCGGAGCAAAGGAAGAATTGTATAAATATCTTGCCGAAGCAGAAAAACTTGCAGGCAATGATCCTGCTCTCAAAAAAATCGTGGAATTTGAAAAAGGAGCTTTGGAAAACTATTGGGTCAAACCCAATGAGAAGTACAGAAAATCTTTGAGCCGCACAGGAAAAGCCCCCATGGTGGCAAAGGGCCCGGAAATCGACGGTCTTGCCAATGATGCAGTCTGGGGAAAAGCCTTTTACACCACAGAATTCAAAGATACTTTCGGTAAAAAAGATCCCATTCCTGCCGCCCTTGCCACAAGCGTGGGTATCCTTTCCGACAAAGAAAACCTCTATTTCCTTCTTCAGGCAAAAGAACCTTTCATCAGCCTTCTGCGGGCAAATGCCACAGAAAAGAATAAAAAAGAGGTATGGAGCGATGATGCCTTTGAAGTCTTTATTGCCCCGCCCAACAACTCTTTCAAATATTATCAGTTTACAGTTACGGCAAAGGGTATCCTTCAGGAAGTGGAACAGCCCGGCAATAATATGCTTGTAAATCTGGGAGCAACAGCAAAGGGCAGGATCAATAAGGACGGCTTTGTTATCGAACTCAAGATCCCGGTAAGGAAACTGGAAGGGGATTTCGGGGACGGAGCCGTATGGAAATTCCATATTGCAAGAAATTACCGTACAGGAAAATCCAGCAAACTCAAACACTTCTCCCTTGATGGCAGTGCCTATCATGCCACAACCGATTACCGTTCTCTTTCCATCGGCAATCCCGCCATCCGCAACGGGTCATTTGAAGAAGGGCTGGATAAGAAAACATCCCGTCCGAAATCCTGGGGTTATCAGGGGAAAGATCCGGAAAAGAAGATCTCCCTTGTAAAGGAAAACAACAATACTGCCATAAAACTCTCCAATGGCGGGATACTTTCCCAGATCCTGTTTGGAAAATATTTCCGTCCGGAAAAACCTGTAAAGGTAGTCCTCTCTCTGAAAGCCAAAGGCAAAGGGGCTTTGTGGGTCATCAACGCCAGATTCGATCAGGTATTGAATAAAAAAGGAAAATATGTGAACCGTTTTCTTGCCGGAAAGAGCCAGATCCTGGCAAAAATTCCTTTGACGGAAAAAGCTGTTTTCCATACCATGGAATATACTATTAATGCAAAAGAATTTTCCCAGTTGCGGTTCCAGTGCGTCGGCAAGGGAAGTGAATGTATATTGGATGATATTTCTGCAAAAAGTGCAGAATGATACAGTTTTTTTTCTGTTTTGCCTCATCCCGGATTATCTGATCCGGGATTTTTTTACACAGCTATCCCATAATTTTGTAAAAATGGCATATTTTTACAAAATTATGGGCGTAAAGAAATCTGCTTTTAAAAAAGTGATTTTGTCAAAAATACTTCTTTATCCTGTTTTGTGCAACCTTCAGGAGAGAGCCCCAAACGCATTTTACTTTTTTTCTCTCCCCTCTCCCCCTCACTTTTTCCTTTTGTGCAGTCAAACTCTTTCGTAATGCGGCAGTTTCTTTTTCCATTATATGCGCCTGCGTTCATTCGGGCAAAAAACGCCCTCATTCTCTCGCA
>JAZKZE010000131.1:0-19730 GCA_045612485.1 Victivallales bacterium
ATGGGGGGCGTGGTCGGTGGCAATGACGGTAACTGTCCCATCCTGCAATGCTTCAATAAGAGCCATACGGTCTTCTTCCGAACGCAGGGGAGGATTCATCTTGTAATTGGTATCAAAGCGTTTGATCTCCACATCGGTAAGAGTAAAGTGATGGGGAGTGGCTTCCCCGGAAAGCCGGATACCGTTTTTTCTTGCTTCACGCAGGATATTGATGGCGTGTTTGCAGGAAATATGCTGGATATGGATCTTCCAGTCTGCCATTCTTGCAAGGATGGCATCCCTTGCCACCATAAGTTCTTCGGCAGCTCCGCTCATGCCTTTCATTCCCAGGAATACACTCCAGTGACCTTCATGCATCACGCCGCCGCTGGCAAGAATGGTATCTTCACAATGGTCAAGGATAGGCAGATCGAAGGTACGGGAATATTCTACGATATGACGCATGAGTTCATGGTTCTGCACGCATTTGCCATCGTCGGAAAGTGCGATGACCCCGGCAGATTTCAGTCCGCCGATCCCGGTCATTTCCTGACCTTCCAGATTTTTTGTCATGGCGGCACAGGGAAGAATATGTACAGGGGAATCTTTCTGTGCTATGGACATGATCAACTGCACTGTACCGGGATTATCGGTACAGGGAGAGGTATTGGGCATGGGGACAATGGAGGTGAATCCGCCTGCTGCTGCGGCAAGAGTTCCGGTACGGATGGTTTCCGCATTGGTATTGCCGGGGTGACGCAAATGCACATGGATATCCGTAAATCCGGGAGCAAGGACATACCCTTTGAGATCTATGATCTTTGCATCGCTTCCCAGTTTGGCGGGATCGGCAAAGACGCCGTTTTCCACTCCCACATCCCTGATCTCATCGGTATTGGTTGCAGGATCAATGACTCTGGCATTGCGGTAGATACATTTTGTATTATCCATGATATTTCTCCTTATCTTCCGTTTTTCAGACAGCCTGCAACAAGGAACAATACAGCCATACGGACTGCAAGACCGTTGGTCACCTGTTCAAGGATCACCGACTGGGGACAATCCGCAAGAGCAGAAGAAAGTTCCACATCCCTGTTGATCGGACCGGGGTGCATGATGAGCGCGTCTTTTTTGAGGTATTTGAAGGTGTCGGCATTGAGACCGAATACTTTTGCATATTCCCCGGTACTGGGGAAAAAGCCTTTTTTCTGCCGTTCGTGCTGGATACGCAGCAGATTGACCACATCCGCCCCTTCCAGAGCTTCCCTGATATTGTGGCAGACTCTTACGCCCGCCTGTTCAAATTCCCTGGGAACCAGAGTGGAGGGACCTGCAAAGGTCACATTTGCACCCAGTTTCAGTAATCCCCACATATTACTTCTTGCCACACGGCTGTGAAGGATATCTCCGAGAATGGTTACATTCAACCCTTTGATCGTACCTTTCTTTTCCCGGATGGTGAAAAGGTCAAGCAACGCCTGTGTGGGATGGGAGTGTGCGCCGTCTCCGGCATTGACGATACCGCAGGAAAGCTGGTTTGCAAGATAATTGGGAGCACCGGGGGCGGAGTGACGCATCACAACAAGATCCACCTGCAATGCTTCAATATTTTTCACCGTATCCAGAAGAGTTTCCCCTTTCCGGAGACTGCTGGCATCCGCACTTACATTGATGATGTCCGCACTCAGCCGCTGTTCGGCAAGTTCAAAGGAAATACGGGTACGGGTACTGGGTTCCACAAAAAGATTTACCACAGTTTTGCCGCGCAGAGCCGGAACTTTCTTGATATTGCGCTGGGATACCTTTTTGAATTCTTCGGCGGTGTCGAGAATACAGAGGATCTCTTCGGCGGAAAGATCATACAGACTCAACAGGTCTTTTCTTGTCCATACAGATGAGGATAACATATTATGCAAACCTTTTCTTGGGGGTTAATAAAACAGTATCTTCTTCACCGGAAAGTTCTTTCCAGCTGATGGAAATACGCTGATCTTCCGGTACGGTCACATTCTCTCCCAGATAATCCGGACGGATGGGAAATTCCCGGTCGCCTCTGTCGAAAAGTGCTGCAAGACGGACTTTTGCGGGACGTCCGAAATCGGTGATGGCATCCAGTGCCGCACGGATGGTTCTGCCGGACTGGAGAATATCATCCACAAGAATCACGTCCGCCCTGTCAATATCGGGAAGAATTGTGGGCTGTATATCGGGAAGGATCTTCCGCAAACCGATGTCATCTCTGTACAGTGTAATATCGATCATGCCTGTTGCCGGAGTTTTTCCGGTACGTTTCGCAATCTCGGAAGCGATCCGTTTCGCAAGGGGGACTCCGTTGCGGTGGATCCCTACGAGGATAAAAGATCCGGCTTCCGGTGATCCGTATTCCGCAAGGATCTGGTCTGTGATAGCGGAAACAAGTTTATCTATTCCGCCCGCATCAGGCAAACGGACCGGACTTGTTCCGGTATCTGCCGTCTGTGACTCAATGTTTGACATCGAAGACATATTTTTTCTCCGGTTTTCCATGTTGTTTTTATTGTTTTATGGTCAATCCCGGAACTGTAATATATCATTTTTTTAAAGTTTTTCCAGATAAAAAATAATTTTTTTGCTTTTTTTTCCATCGGGAAAGTCTGCCTCCGGTGTCTTAATAGATATTTCTATATATTTTTACTGCATGAAACAGGAATCAAGTTGAAAATAACTTGCAGGGATGTTATATTAATAAGAATGAATTTTTACATATTGCTGTAAAAACAAGATTGTTTAACAAATGGATGTGACCGGCGGATGGGCGGGCCGGATGAGGTATAAGGAATGTTATTTAATTCGTACGTTTTCCTGTTATTATTTTTTCCTTTGACTTTAGCAGTTTATCATCTTATGCTGAAGTTCAAATGGTTTGTTCTTTCCAAAATATTTCTTGTGATCGCTTCTCTCTATTTTTACGGATTTTTCAAGCCTTCCTACATTGTTATCCTGGTCGGATCCATTTTGATAAACTATCTGATCTGCATGAATTTATGGAGCAGTAATTCCGCTGCTTTGAAAAAAATGTTCCTGGCAGCCGGATGCGTATTGAATATCGGGATCCTCATCTATTATAAGTATACCGGATTTCTGCTGGAAAATATGAATTATTTTTTCAAGACCTCCTTTGATTCATTCTCCATACTGCTGCCGCTGGGGATAAGTTTTTATACCTTCCAGCAGCTCTCCTTCCTTATTGATGCTTACAAGGGGGAAAATCAGAAGATGAGTATTGTGGATTATTCCCTGTTTGTGACTTTCTTCCCCCAGCTCATTGCCGGTCCCATTGTTCTGCCGGAAGAGATGCTTCCCCAGTTCGAGGATGAGGAACGCAGAAAGCTGGACTGGAAAAATATGAATACAGGTTTATACTTTTTTGCCTGCGGTCTGGTAAAAAAATGTTTTGTGGCGGATACCATTGCCATTATCGTCAATACCGGACTCAACAGCAATGCTCCTTTGAATTTTGCGGAAGCATGGCTTGCCGGGATCGGTTTCACTTTCCAGATGTATTTTGACTTCAGCGGTTATTGCGATATGGCTATGGGGATCGGTAAATTCTTCAATATCGATCTTCCCCTGAACTTCAATTCGCCTTTGAAAGCATACAATTTTCAGGATTTCTGGCACCGGTGGCATATTACCCTCAGCCGTTTTATGACAAAATATCTTTACTATCCTCTGGGGGGAAGCCGCTGCAGCAGGATACGGACATTGACCAATCAGGTGATCGTATTTGTTGTCAGCGGGATTTGGCACGGGGCAGGTTGGATCTATCTTACATGGGGCGCTCTCCACGGGGTGTGTCTTCTGGTCAACCGCATGTGGACAGATTTTTGCAAAACAAAACATCCCACATGGAAAATACCTCTTGTTCCGGCAGTTATCGTAACTTTTACGATTCAGGCGGTTCTTGGCATGCTTTTCCGGGTGCAGTCTTTTACAAAGACATGGGAGTTACTGAAGATCATGTTTGATTTTTCAAAAATCACCTGGGTCACAAAGGAGTTCGGAAAAGTCATCGAGGAATACGGGTTTGACAGAGACTTTATTTTTCTTGTGTTTTTCGGAGCCGTGGCAGTTGCATTTTTCTTCCCCAACTCCACTGAAGTCAATGAAAAACTGGAGGGGCATCCCTGCCGGAAAATGTTTTTGACTGTAATATTGCTTGTGGTGGGTTTTGTCAGTGTGGGCAGGATCTCCCCGTTTCTGTATTTCAATTTCTGAAAGGAGCTGAAAAATGTCTGAAAAAAAGATTTTTCTATTGTCCATGACATTATTTCTGCTGTTGCTTGCCGCTATAGCTCTTCCCACTTATGTGGTTCTGAATCATAAAACGACTTTCAAGGGGCTGCTGAGCAGTGTTCCTGAAAGAGAGTACAATGCCATCATTGCCAAAACACAGGATTACAATGCTGCCATCCTCGGGTCAAGTATGTCAGAGTGTTTCAAATGTTCCGAACTGGATAAGGTCATAAAATGCAATTCTCTCAAGCTGACCATCAACGGCTGTAATTTTGCAGAAGCAGGATTTATGGCAGATTATGCGGCAAAGTATAAAAAACTGGATGTGATCATGATGGATTATCATCTTCTGATGTTTGCTCCCAATTTCAATATTTCCAGTGAACATGATCTGAAAAATATGCCCATGGAACACTACGGGGATAAAGCCTTTCTCATCCCCCTGAAGAAAGCCTTTTCCATTACCGGGATCGCAGAAGCTGCCGGTTTTGTAAAAGATTATAAAAAAGGCAGGGTAAGATCCATTTCCCGGGATGAGCTGTATGATTGGAGCAAAAAACGTTCCTGGGGGGAAAAATATTTTGCCCGGGATGTTTTATACAGTCCCACACCGGATATGGTCATAGATGAAATGTTCCTTGGAAGAACGTGGAATAATATCAATAAACATTTGATCCCCATGTTCAAACAGTATCCGGATACAAAATTTATTCTCTTTTTTCCGCCGAACTCCATGATGCAGTACAGAAAAATCGATCCTGTATCTTTTATCAAGCTGAAACGGATGGCGATCGATATGCTTCTTCCCTTTAAAAATGTTTTTCTTTACGATTTTCAGATTGCTTTCCATATAACAGAAAATTTCAATAATTACAAAGACCGGGAACACTATTCCCCGCAGATCAGCTCCTGGCTTATCAGTGAACTGGGGAAAAAAGATTATCTGCTTACTGCGGAAAATAAAGAACTCTTTCTCAATAAACAGCTTGTGAGATTGCAGAACTATGATTTCCAGAAAGAACTCAACCGTTTGAAAATGCAGTACGGGGGAAAATAAAAAATGAGTTTTCTGCGGAAAATAACAGAAAATCCTCTATTGGTGCTGTTGTCTCTTTTTTCCGCCTTTCTGCTTTATGTGGATTGTTCTGCTCATGGGAAAACTCCTGCTCCTGCAGAGTTCCGCAGTTCCGTTCTTTTAAGCGGGGAATACGGCCGTAACGGTCAGGCAGATCTTCTGGAATCTTCCTCTTCCGGCAATCATTCTGCTTTTTCCAGTTCCGGCAGACGGCAGGATCTTTCCCGGAAAAACCGTATGAGGGAGTTGTTTCATTCACCACTTCCGTCAAGGGATATTTCTTTTTCCACTGTAAAGAAAAAGAATATTTTTATCTGCCGTAAAATTTCTTTTGTTCGACAGCTGTTCCATAGATCCACTCCCGTGAGAGCCGGTCCTTTTTCTGTTTGAAGTACATTTGTAAAACATTTTCCCTTGATGCAGATACAGCTCAGGGAGAGGATAAGATTGTATTTCCATTTCAGAAAAAGGAGAAATTTTTATGGAATTATTATTGAATCTTGCATATTGTGCCGGCGGGGTGGCCGGCTTGTATTATGGCGCAGAATTTCTGGTAAAAGGCGGTTCCAGTGTGGCACGGAAAGCCGGGGTGAGTTCCCTGGTGATCGGACTTACCCTCGTTGCTTTTGCCACCAGTGCCCCGGAACTTGTGGTAAGTGTGAAGTCTGCATTGAACGGCAATGCGGATATTTCTCTCGGGAATGTGGTGGGATCCAATATCTGCAATATTGCTTTGATCCTGGGGGTGTGTGCCTGTATCACTCCTCTGAATGTTCAGAAACAGCTTTTGAAATTTGATGTGCATGTCATGGTGGGAAGTGCCCTGCTTCTGGCTGTTTTCTATTATTTCAATCACGGACTGGGCAGGATCGCCGGACTTATCTTTTTTGCCGGATTCCTTGCTTATACATTCTGGAATATTTATGCCTCCAGAAAAGAAAACAAGGTAGAAAGTGCTGTAGAAACACATTCTCAGGATCTTGCAGAAGAAACAAAAGTAAATCCCCCTGTAAAGGAAAATCTTTTTATTGCCATCTTTCTTGTGATCCTTGGTTTGGTGTTTCTTGTGGCAGGAGCGGACTTTTTTCTGAAAAGTGCCATATATTTTGCGAAATTGTTCAAACTTTCCGATGCGGTGATCGGACTTACCATTGTAGCTGTCGGCACAAGTCTTCCTGAATTGGCAACAAGTATCGTTGCCGCATGCAAAAAAGAATCGGATATTGCTATAGGAAATGTTGTAGGATCCAATATTTTCAATATTCTGGGTATTCTGGGGATCGCCCCCTTGATCCGGCCTATTCAGAATGCATCTCTGGATCTTATGGATATGGGAACGATGCTTTTTGTTACTCTGCTGCTCTGGCCCATGATGAGAACAAATTGGAAACTTTCCCGGAAGGAAGGAGCTTTCCTGCTTCTCTCCTATATTCTTTATATTGTTTACCTTCTCCGGCATCATGTTTAAGGCTGAGGGCTTCTTTCTTTCAGAAAAAAACGGAAGAAAGAGGAAAAAAATTGCCACATGAGTTTGCAAAAAAACTGTATCGGGTGTATATTCCGACACAGTTTTTTTAT
Organism: Victivallales bacterium; assembly: GCA_045612485.1. Lineage (GTDB taxonomy): Bacteria > Verrucomicrobiota > Lentisphaeria > Victivallales > UBA1829 > RGIG5327. The sequence continues at coordinate 6,908 of JAZKZE010000131.1, forward strand.
TGAAGGAAAAAGGGTAATATACATTATGGTACGCAAAGACGGACAGGAAAAAAATAAAACGGGCAGAAATGATGGCAGCGAAGGGTTTTTGAAAAGCCGCAAGTTCAAAATTATGCTTGGAGTGATCATTCTTCTTGCGTTTCTCGCGGTTGCTGTTGTTGTGGGGATCCTTCTGCCGGTGAAAATGTTTTCACAGAATCCCCGTTTTACTCTTGCCAATGTAAAAGTTATTGCCCACCCGAAGGGATACTGGATCGATAAAAAGGCAAAGATCTGCAACATCATGCAGATAAAGACCGGATCGGATAATCTGTTTGCCTTCAACCTCAGAGATCTTGTTTTGCGTTTGAAAAAGAGAGCAAGTATTGAAAGCGTATCTGTTTCCAGGATCCTGCCGGATACTCTCAGCGTGAAGATCGTGGAACGGGAACCCCGGGCATTGTTGAATTCTGCTGTTTCCCCGTATGTTGTGGATGCTTCCGGTCATCTTATGTTGAGAACGGAATGTATGAATATTATTTCCGGGCTTCCTGTGATTTCCGGTGTGGGGAATCTTGCCGCATTGAAATTGGGATCTCCTGTCAAAAGTCTTGAAGAACCTATGGAAATGATCCGGATCATCAAGACCAAATGGCCGGATATTACAGTACAGAAGATCATTGTAAAAGATAAATACCTGATCTGTTCTGTAAGATACAAAAGTTTTCCGGATCAGTTCCGGGTGGAAATGTCCAAAAAAGATATTCCCAGAAGGATCCGGGAACTGGCTACTGCCCTTGACCGGATCGTGATCACTGCAAGTACAAAACGCAACATCCGCCTGTTGTATGAAAATCAGGCGGTCCTTACAGATCTGCCCGGCAGAAAATAAGTTTTTATTTTCCTGTACTTTGTATAAAAAAATCCCGGAAGGAAATGAAATTTTTTCCGGGATTTTCTGTATTCTGCAAACTCTTTTTTCAGCTCATTTTATTCAAAAAGCTGTTCTTGTTTCAGTGCCGGGTAACTTCCGAAAATACGGATGAAGGAGGTGAAAGGTTCCAGTTCCCGCAATGCTGCCGCCACTTCCGGATCTTTCTGATTGCCCAGAAGGTCGATGTAGAAGAGATATTCCCATCTTTTATGTCTGGAAGGACGGCTTTCGATCATGGTAAGGGTCACATGATGTTTCCGGAAAGGATCAAGACAATCACTTAATGCTCCGGAACGGTCGGCAATGCAGAAGCATAGCGAGGTCTTGTCGTAGGAGGTGGGAAGAGCGGACTTTTTTCCCAGAAGGAGGAATCTTGTCATGCCGCCCTGAACGTCTGTAATATCTTTTTTGAGGACGGTAAGGTTATAGAGATTTGCCGCCAGTTCGCATCCCAGAGCTGCTCCATGGGGATCTTCTGAAGCCATCTTTGCCGCATACGCATTGCTTTCCAGTTCTATGATGCTTACCGACGGAAGAAATTCCGAGATCCAGCGGGAACATTGCATACGGCTCTGGGGATGGGTATACAGTGTAGTGATTTCTTCAATGGAAGAGTGACCCAGAAGGCACTGATGTACGGCAATGGCAGTTTCTCCTGTGATATAAAGGGGGTATTTCAGCAGAAGATCCAGATTCTGTGCCACGACTCCGGAGATGGAGTTTTCTATGGGAATACAGCCTGCTTCAGCTTTATTGACCGCAATGGAATCGAAAATATCTTTGAATGTATTGCATGGAAAATAGGTACATTCTTTCCCGAAGGCTTTTTCTGCCGCCATCTGACTGAAGGTGCCTTCCGGTCCAAGATAGGAAACATTTTTTGCCGCAGGTACGGTAACAGTTTCCTGTACATTTTCATTTGCCGGGGAGGGGGGTGTTTCTGAAGAACTTTTCCGGAGAAGTTCTGCCCCTGTACGCAGCAATTCCACCGTTTCTTCAAAAGAGATACATTCATCTGTCACAGATACATCCCCGAGGGGTTCTGTTCCAGCTTTCAATTTCTGATTTCCTGCGGAAAGATAGCTTTCCAGCATGAATCCGGCGATTGCATTTTTTCCTGTGGAATACTGTTCAATGATATCATGGAAGGCGATTTTCTGTTTTGTATAATCCTTTCCGGAGTTGCCGTGACTGCAATCAATGATGAGCCGGGGCATGGGGGAAAGAATAGAAAGTTTCCGGACGGCTTCCGCGATCCCGGCGGCATCATAATTGATCCCGTGGGAACTCCCCCGCAATACCATGTGCCCTGCCGGATTGCCGGGGGTATGGAATACTCCAGCACGTCCATCCTGCCGGATCGCCACAAAAGTATGTTCGGCTCTTGCCGCAATGATCGCATCTGCCGCTGCCTGCAAACTGCCGTCAGTACCGTTTTTGAAGCCTACAGGGAAGGAGAGTCCGCTGGCAAACTGCCGGTGGGTCTGGGATTCCACGGTTCTTGCACCGATGGATGCCCAGGAAACAAGATCATCTATATACATGGCTGTTACCGGATCCAGCATCTCGGTGGCGATTGGCAAGCCCATTTCCGCAATATCCATCATCAGATTCCTGGCAATACGGATTCCTTTGGCAATATTGCCGCTTCCATCAAGATCCGGATCATAGATCAAGCCTTTCCAGCCGGTAGTTGTACGGGGTTTTTCAAAATATACCCGCATGACAACGATGAAGGCGTCTTTCACCTCTTCCGCAAGTTCCTTGAGTTTTTTTGCGTATTTTATTGCCGCATCCGGATTATGGATGGAACAGGGACCTACAATGGCAAGAAGTCTTTTTTCATCCGGATCATTGTTACAGATGATGTCATAGACTTTTTTGCGGCTTGAGGCGATATTTGCGGTAAGGGCAGGGGTAAGGGGGAATAGTGTTTTCAGGGTATAAGGAGGCGGCAGAACGAGGTTTTCCTGGGGAAAAATACTCTGACCGTAAACTGTATTGCCGGAAAAAACATTATAGGCTTCCGGTACGGCAGGGGTACTGTAAGGATCGTAATTCAACTTTTTCTCATCCATTTTTCTTTCTCCTTATATGATGAATGTTTTGTAAAGTATCAAAAAAAGGACGGAATGAATTTTTTCATTCCGTCCGGACTCTTCAGTTTTTGCTTTGACTTATTTACACGCAAGAACCTCTGTCGAAACGGAATGACCGTCTAAACAGGAAAAAGCTGAAAAAGAAAAAGGCGTATTGTATAAGTTCTGCTGTTTTCATAATATAATCAATATAATTTGTGAAAAAGAATTTTTCAAGAAAAAAAAGAGTTTTTTTTGATTTTTTATTGATAAAGTGTAATTTTCTGCTTGAAATAAGGCAGATTTTACCGGATAACTGTATTTTTTTACTGCACCGGAAAATCATCTGTAATATCTACTGAACTTTTTAACTTTTTCAGCCTGATCTTTTCTGGAAGCGGCAGTGTATGCCTGACCGATAAAGTCGAAAATTGCAGGCGGAAGATTGTATTGCAGAAAATCCGGTGTATGGAAATCAGCAAGACACGAGCCGAGTATCTGCATTTTCAGCGGAGACACCTCCGGGTAATAATAGAGAATAGAAGATAATTTAATAAGTTGTATTTCCAATATTTCCTTCTGGAAATCTGTTAAATATTGCCGGGATATTTTTCTGTCGGGACCATAAAGAAAAAGTTCTGTACTGTGAGGGGAGGGGGAAAGTGCAGGCAGAAAATTTACCGGAAGAAGACAGGATCCTTTCAGGGAAAACCCATATTTTGCCAGGGCCGGATTTTCTTTTTTTACAATGATAAGATCCGGCTCCGTAAGAAAAAGAGAGAGGTCATCCACATATATATCTTTGATCCCGTATCTTTCCAGTCCGAGAAAAGCCCCCCAGGAACGGATACATTTTTTTGCAGTTGTTGTGCCGTCGCTTTTCTGCATATATACTTTCCCCAATTCCGCCATGCCGGTAGTTATACGCATACTTTTATGGATTTTGGAGGCATCCAATTCTTTTTTAAGCCGTGCAAGGGGAGAATTATTCAAATGATACAGATATTCAGAAGCGATCCCGCCTTGCAAAAGAAATAGAATGACGCCGGAATAGAGAATGACACGGTTTTTTCTGCAATGATACAGAATATATATGCACAAAAGAATGAGGTATGGCAGAATGGGAAGAAAATACCTGATTTGGGAATAACGCACCACCTGACAGAAAAAGAAAAACTGGGAAAGAAGGATAAGGAGAGTAAAGAGTGCAAGATAAATAAAAGATTTTTCTTTCCAAATAGCAGGACTTTTTTTACAGAGAAGGACACCTGTTCCGGCAGCGGAAAGAAACAGTAAAGGAATATCCATTGCTTTCCCCAGATCCTGTAAGAAGAGGGGAATCAGGATAAGTCTGTTGAAAAATCCCTTTCCTGTTGCAGCATAGGGGGTGGAGCCTTCTGTAGTGATCCATTTGAAATGGGGGAGAAATATATCCCAGCCCATAAGGGAATAAATAAGAATAAATGCGGCAATAAAAGCTGTTCCGTACAGCATAAAGGGGATAATTGCCCGGAAAAAACTTTTTTCTTTTTTCCATTTCAGGATAAAGAAAAAGAGTGCCGGAAGGATATAAAGAGAATAGAGTTGATCTTTTGTGCAGAAACCGCAGGAAATACATACGCCTGCAGCAAGGGAAGAAAGAATATATTTATATATATTTTTATATGGTTTGTTTTCTTCCTGAAAACCGTATCTATGTTCCGCAAGGACGGCAAAAAATATGGATAGAACAAAATAAAATGCTGCCGGCATATCCATATTGGTACTGCGGGAATAAAAAAGACATTGGGGCAGAAGAAGAAAAAATACGCCTGAAGCAAGGGAATAGAGTAAAGGAAGTTTCAGAAAATATATTCCGGCAAGCGCAAGGAACAATGCTGTACCAAGTCCCATAAAAGAACTGACAAGCCGCATAATAACGATCCTGCGGGAGCGTTTGTGTAAAAGTTCACCGGAAGAAAGTCCTTTTTCTGATTCTTTTCCGGTAAATGCTGAAACAATAAGATATTGCAGAGGCGGATATTTACAGGTATCCGCCTTCATCATCTCTCTGGCGGAAAGATCAAGTTTGGAGGAGATCCCGTCAGTTTCCGGAGTAAAATGACTGGGCAGATCCCAGGAAACCGTAAAAAAGGTGACAACACCCCAGCAACATAAAAGCAGGAGAAAGGAAATAAGAAAAATGGGTATTTTTTTATTTGTATTCAACATTTTTTTTCTCCTGTTATGAAAAAATTACTGCTCTTCAGCATACTCTTTTTTTTCCGTTACTTTCAGATAGAAAAGTGCCAGAAGGATAGAAGCTGTCCCGGCAGTAAACTTTGTAACAAGAAGCGGTACAAGCAATTTTGGAGCGGTGGCTCCGCAGAAGGCAAGGTGATCGCCCAGCATGTAGGCGGCAGAGGTGACAAAGGCTCCGTTGATAAGTTTTCCTCTTTTATCCATATCCTTTATCATTACAAGAGTGGGAATGGCATTGGCAAGGACGGTGATAAGACCAGTAACGGAACTCTCATTGACATGCAGAACTTTTGCACAGGAGGAAAGAGGTTTTTTCATGATCCTCTGGAATAATTCTGTAAAAACATATACTCCCGGCAGGACAATGGCGATCGCGCCCACGATTTTTACAGATTCAAGTACACTGATAAGTCCGGGGATCTTTGTGCCGGATAATTCCGCAAAAACCGCCGCAGAAAATGCTGCAACAGAAAGAATTTCCATACATTTTGCAAAAATATTGAGTCCTGTCGTAAGAATATCGGGGATATATTTGAGCATAACGGCAAAAAGAATGGATATGATAACAAGGGGCGGAAGCTGCCACGCAATGAATGTAAGAGGATAACCTGCGGCAAGTCCTCCCGCAAGAAGACCGGCAGGTATGGTGATGACGGCACAGACGGAACCCTTGAAAAAGAGAGGGCGGTCTTCCTTTCTCACAAACTGCATTACAAGAGGGATACTGCTTATATTCACCCCCAGCAATGCACCCAGAAGCATCCCTCCGAATCCGGCGGAATATGGGGTCGTACCCAGTTTTGCCGCAAGAGGATAGGCTCCATTGTCACAGGCAAGGATTATGCCGGAAAATAATCCCGGATCGGCTCCCATTGCGGTAAAAACAGGGGAGATGACAGGAGTAAGGATTTTGGCAAGAAGATCGGTAAGTACGATGAAGCCTGCCATGGCAAGCATAAGAGGAGCAAAGGTCTGCAAGCCTTCAAAAAACTTTTTACCAAGTCCGTACCTATCGCCCCGGAGATAATCGAAAGCTCCCACAATAAACATAATGGCAAATATACTTAAAATAATGCGGTCAATACTCATTTTTTTCCTTTACTGTGCTGTTTCTGGTGTATTATTAATATACTGCATTTTTTTCTTTTGTCAATAATTTGACAAAGATGTTTTCATGGTGTATAGTAGTAAAAATAACAAAAGGAGAAGCGATCATGCTGTATTTGCCTTTGAAAAAATTTTATACTTTTCTTCCCTGTTGCCTTCTGCTTTATCTTCTTTCCTCCTGTGCTTCCAGTGAACGTTTGTCACGGCTTTCCGGCGGCGTTATAAGTGAATATTCAGCCCCGCAGAAACACCGTTTGCGGAAAGAGTCTTTCCAGAAAAAGACAAAAACCTACTCCTCCGACACGAAAAGCAATAAGCAATTTTTTGCAAAGGAGAGTCTCATCAATATCTGGCCCTTCTTTTTCAGAAGTGATGATTATTTTTCCTTATTGTGGCCCTTTATCGACTGGGATGAATATGGATTTGCGGTGCGGCCGTTTCTCAATAAGGAGGGGAATGATGTAAGTATGCTTTTTCCTCTTTCCTCCTGGAATATCGCGGATAAAGAGGGGTGGTTCCTTAATCTCTATGTGCAAAAGAAAGGCTTTCTCTTTTTTCCCCTTGCCGGACACAAATTTGATGAGAATGACGGCTGGTTCTTCTATACGCCGTTATGGATAAGAAATTGGAAGAAATATAAAAGAAATGCCCAGTCTTCCGCAACGCTTAAAGAAAAGGATTTTACAGAATTTCTGTTGGGGTATTATGCAAAGGAAGTATATACCGATCGCAGGGAAAAGTGGTATTTATGGGGTTGGAAAGCAGAAAACCTTTCCGACTATACAAAAGGACTTCTTACATACGATCTTAAAGGAAAAAATGTCCCAAAAAACAAAAAAGAATTTTTTGCCTGCCGGGAAAAGGTATATAAGACTCTTCCTGATGAAACAAAGATCTCTTATGGATTTTTCCCCCTTTTCCGGATGGAGGAAACGATAGAAAAGCCTGTATGGGATTTAAGCATCGGAGCCGGGATCCTCTGGAAAGGAAAACGGGATACTTATAAACTGAAACACGCTTCCTTGCTTTCCCTTCTCTATCATTATGAATTCAGCGACAGAACGTTCCTTAAATATAAAGACCGTTCTTTCAGAAGTTTCCTTCCTTATGGAATTGCGGAACATAGAGATTTTATACTTCTCTGTTCTTTGCTGTTTAAAAATGAATATACCGATTATTATAAAGAAACAAAGGAAGTAAAAGCATTCCGGAAACTGGATCAGAAAATCAAGGGCAGGGGGCAGAATGACTCTTTTGCCAAATATAAACCGGAAATGGAAAAAATCCTTGATGAGATCACTCCCGGTAAAAAATTCCCTCCCTATGTGAACAACTGGACGGAAGCAAGCTGTTATCTTAATGATCTTGCAAAGGAACGCTCTTTCCCCACATACAGGAAACGGCAATTCGGCAGTCTCCCGTTTTTCATTTATGACGCCACACCCGAAATGGGAAAGAAAAGTTGGACGATCCCCATTCTGCTTACCGCTTACAAAAAAACACCGCAAAAAGAAAAATTCGGTTCTATTCCGCTTTTTACCTGGAGCAATAAATCAAAGGATGAAGAATTTTATACTACGCTGGGCTGTATCGGCTATTATGGCAAAAAGAAAAAGATCGACCGTATCAACCGTCCCATATTCTCTCAAAACACTATGCAGGTAAAGGAAAAAGATCAAGCGGAATTTGAAGATGAATATGCGTTATGCGGTTTGTATTATCATGGGAAAGACGGCTTCTATGTGGCGAAAAAAGGTTTGGATGCAACTCTTGTGGAATCCATCCGGAAACGCTCTTACACTCTCCGTAGTAAAATGGAAGAACTGGAACGGGATAAAAAGAAAATCAATGAACGGAAAACAAGACACCGTAAATGGGTGACAAAAACAAAGATCGAAATGTATAAGAAGCTCATTGACGCGGAAGAAATTAAAATTGAAGAGAAAAAATATGCGGACAAAAAGAATACATTTGAAAAGGATGCTGCCAAATACCTTGCCGACGGCAGAAAGATCGGTGCGAATCTTTCCATTGATGCACTGAAAGATAAAAAGAAATTTGAGGCAATGCTGGAAAAATTTTTTGATTCCTTTACCCGGATCCGGTACAGCGAAGATTATGGAACAGGACTCTTTTTCCGTAAAGAACTTTTCGAAAATGGCGATTACTCCTGGCACGCTTTTCTGAATCTTGCCGGAGGGGAGAAGAAAGGGGCAAAGGAACGTAAACAATTTTTACACTTCTTCTACCGGTTCAATAAAGAAGGCAGTAAAGAGGAAAAACTTATCTTCCCCTTTATTTCCGTACAGAAGGATAAAGACTTTGAAAAGACCTCTTTTCTGTGGAGAGTATTTGAGAAAACCGTGAAAAACGGAAAAACTTCCGGGTATGTTTTCTTTATTCCTTACGGGGAAAAATAAAAAAAATCAGAAAAATAATCTCTTTTCGGCGTTAATCGCCTGCGTATGGGTTGACTTTTCTGTAAACGGGGTTATATTCAGAAACGAGTGATATCCGGTAAACAAAAATGAAAGAATATTTATGAGTGTATCTGATGATGAACTCTTCAATGCTCCTGACCGTACAGGGGAGGGGAGTTCTGCGTCGTTTTCCCAGCTTTTTTATGAAAATGACCGGGCATTGGAACAGTATCTCAAGCGTCTTGCCTCCCTGGAACCTTACGGGTATGAAAAAGAATCTGAATTATGGCAGGAACTGATCCTTCTCCAGGAAGAATTCCGGGAAAAATTAAGTTTTTTTGCCATTACCCCCAAATATCTTTACGGACTTGTTGCCTCCTGCTGTCAGATGGAGGAACTGGATGATATTTTCCCCCAGTCCCTTATCCGGGAACATAAGGAAGAGGATGTTTTTCAATGGCTGGAAAAATTGAAAAGAGCATTGCAGAACAATCTTCTTTTGCTGTATGAGGCTTTTGAAAAAAAGGATAAGATCACTCTGGAAAAGGCTCGGAATGAAAACCGGGGACTGCTTCAGAAAGCTCCTCTTTTACTGGAACACGCTTTCCATCTTTATGAAAGACTTATAACCTTTTCCTTGTACTGCAAAGATCCTGTCGTCAAAAATAACCGGGAAGCGGACAATATATTGCAGGAGGAACTGCTCTGTACTCTTGAGGAATTTGAAGAAAATTTTACCCCGCTGGAAAAACTGCATCAGAAAATCGATGCTCTGCGTCATAAAATAGCAGAAGGCAATCTCCGGCTTGTTGTGAGTATTGCCAAACCCTATCATGGTAAAGGTGTACCCTTTATGGATCTCATCCAGGAGGGAAATGTAGGGCTGATGAAGGCTGTGGACAGATTCGATTTTCCTCTGGGACACCATTTCAGTACATATGCAACATGGTGGATCAGGCAGAGTGTGGCTCTTGCCCAGGGCAGACAATCCCGTGTGATCCGGCTTCCCGCCCATATGCTGCACACCATTTCCCGTATCAACCGGGCAGAACAGCATCTTTTACAGGAATATGGAAGAGAACCTACCGTACAGGAAGTTTCCTCCATACTGGAAATGAGCGTGGAAAAAGTCAATTCCCTGAAGAAGATGACAAGCCAGACCATTTCCCTTCAGGCATCGGTTTACCGGGATGAGGAAGGAAACGAAACGACTCTGGAAGAAAGTAAGGAGTTGAGTGACAGTAATACTCCTTTGCATGATCTGTCAAGAAAGGTACTTGCTGAGAAACTTTCCCAGTGTATTGCCGCTTTGCCGGAACGTCATGCAGCGATCCTGCGGATGCGGTTTGGGCTGGAAGGGGAAAAACAGCGTTCCCTTACGGAAATAAGCGAGCATTTCCGTATTTCCAAAGAGAGAATAAGACAGATTGAATCCAATGCCATCGCCAAATTAAGGGCTCCGGATAATCTGAAACTTTTTGAGGATTATTTTACATGATGAACGAAACAGAAAAGATGTACCGTATTGTTTATGCAAAATGTGATTCCTATGATGATCCCCTTCTTCTGAAAGAGGCTTTGGAAAAAGTTCTGGCGCCCCAGATCGCCGTATTCGGCAGTCTGGAAGGAAAAAAGATCATGTTCAAACCAAATCTCCTTGTGTGGAAAAATAAGGAGGAGATTGCCAGCGTCCATCCGCAGTTCCTGCTGGCGGCGGCAAAGATATTTGTGGAAAAAGGGGCGGTCGTCACGATCAGGGAAACTCCGGCGGTACAGACTGCTCATGCGGTAGTAAAAAGCATGGGAATAGCAGAAGAACTGGAAAAACTGGGCGTAAAAACGACCGGGTTTGAAGAATATAAAGTTCCGCCGCAGGATGAAAATATGCGTTTTCACAATATAGAGATCGCCGATGAGTTCCGTTCCTATGATGCTGTTGTGGATATTGCCAAGGCAAAGACCCATGCTATGATGACTCTTACTTTGTGTGTGAAGAATCTTTTCGGACTGATCCGGGGCAGTGAACGGCTGGGCTGGCATCTGGCTGTGGGACGGGATTTCCCTCTCTTTGCCGATATGCTTCTTGATCTGTATCTTGCAGTGAAGCCCTCTTTCAATTTAATTGACGGGATCGTCTGTATGGAAGGCAACGGGCCCGGCAGCGGAACTCCGGCAAAACGCAGTTTTATTGCCGGGGGGAGCGATGCTCTGTGTCTGGATTCTTCTGTTGCGGAAAAACTTGGCGTAAAAGATCTTCTTCTTATCCGCAGAGCAAAAGAGAGAGGATTGCTGAAGGAGTATATGGAGGAAGGGGATGATATGGAGGAAATCCCCCCTTTGAAATTGCCTGATCCCCCCGGACTTCTGGTTGAGTGGGGAGTTTTTCTTCCGCCGTTTCTGAAAACATTCCTGCGGGAATATGTGATTTCCCGCCCGGTTCTGGATAAGGATAAATGTATCGGATGCGGGCTTTGTGCAAAGATGTGTCCGCCCCGATCTTTGAAGATCGTGGATAAAAGACCGGTATTTCATCTGAAGAACTGTATCCGGTGTTACTGTTGTCAGGAACATTGTCCAAAAAGTGCCATCAAACCGCAGAAAACACTTTTGATGAAGATTGGTCACGGGATTGAAAAAGGGATCGAAAAACTCTTCGGAAAGTAAAATTTATCCGATTTCTCTACTGATCTGCCAGTAGCCGTTTTTCCTGGGACCGTGCCGGATGATGTAGCCTTTTTTCTTCAGATATTCAAGATTCTTCTGTACGGCAGATCTGTGTAAAGAGGTCTTGCGGGATAATTCATCAATGGTTATACTGTTGTTTTGCAGGATGTGCCATAAAATATATTTCCTGTTGGCGGAAAGATGTTTGTCGCTTCCTTCATTCAATGCTGCAACAGAGGAAACACCGGAATGTTTTCCGTATCTTTGTTCCCCGCGGAAGGAACCCGGAGTTGTCCCTGTAAGTAATTTAAACATACGGCAGAAATAGGCTGTGGAATGAAAATTATTGATCGTGGCTATTTCCGAAAGGGTGTAGGAAGTATTTTTCAGCATCCGGCAGGCATTCCCGATACGGCAGTGGATAAGGTAACGCTGGAAGGAACAGTTGGTAACTTCTTTGAACTGCCGTTCAAAACTTCTTAGGGAAAGTCCGCATTTTGCCGCAATATCCGGCAGGGAATAGGTGTGTTCCGGCCAACATTCCAGTTCCTGACAGATGCTTTGAACTGTAAGGCGGGATTCATAGTCCAGTCCCTGACGGGAAACTTCTGCAATGATGCGGTAAACAAGTACGGCAAGATCCCGGAATACATGAGTTGAAGGCTTTTCCAGGAGTTGTGTCATCTCCTGGAAAATGGAGTACAGTACCCCGTTTTCACGGATAAAAACACATTTTTCCTTTTCCAGTCTTGCAAGAAGCATTCTTAAAGAAGGTGTATCCAGTAAAATCAGCTTGTATAAGTGGAGTTTTTCCGGGGGGATGGTTCTTACATGACAGGATTGGTGCGGCGGAATGACAATAAAATGGCCTTTTTTTACCGTGAGAGTCTGATCGCTGAAACGGTAACGGGCAGTTCCGGAAACGATGAAATGCAATACCCATGTTTCATTGTTTTCCCCTACGGGAAGCGGTTGTTCGCCTTTTTCTTTACAGCGGACTTCCCCGAAGTCATAAAAATGGATCTCCTGATTATCAAAGGAGGGATTCAGAAGAAGATTTTTTCTGTAATGGTAACTGTCGCACTCATTGGTACGGTAAGTAAATCTGTCAAAGGTTTTTTCCATGATTTTCCCGGGTGAAGGTTTCTGACTGTTTATGCTCTATTATATACGCAGAAAAATAAAATGCAAGAAGGAAATTTGTCTGAAGCGGAAAAAAACTCATTTTTTTCATTATTTTAATTTTTTTATACTACTTTATATGTTATTTATATACTATCTTAATAAAAGGGTAAGAAAATTTTATTTATCTGAAAATGTAAGGTGGAAATTCTTTTTTGTACTGGAATAATTGCTTTATAAAATATGTCTTTTTTATGCAATGGATTTTGTTTGCAAAC